>NZ_JXYH01000068.1 GCF_001262635.1 Aestuariivita boseongensis | reverse complement strand
TCCGCCCGCCGCTGCCCGCGACGGCCGGAAATGAAGGCATCGGCCGCGTGACCGAAGTGAATGGCGATGGCCTTCAGGTGGGCCAACTGGTGCTTTTGCCCATCGGCGATGGCGCCTGGCGCACGGAGATCGTGGGCCAGATTAACCATCTGGTGCCCCTGCCCGAAGGGGACATCGACCAGCTTTGCATGCTGATGGTGAACCCGGCCACGGCGCATCTTCTGCTGACGGAATTCGTGGACCTGAAAGAAGGCGACTGGATCGTGCAATCGGCGGCCAATTCGGCCGTGGGCACCTATGTGGTGCAACTGGCAAAGGCCAAAGGCATCAACGTCTGTTGCGTGGTGCGCCGCGAAAGTGCCGCGCCTGCGCTGGAAGAAGCAGGCGCCGCGGCAGTGATCGTGGACAGCCCGAACCTGGCCAAAGATGTGCGCCAGGCCACCGGTGCCAAGATGAAACTGGCGCTGGATGCTGTTGCGGGCGAGACCTTTGGCCGTCTGGCCGAAACACTGGAAGAGGGCGGCGTTCTGGTGAATTACGGCGCGATGTCGATGCAGAATGCGCAGATCCCGGCAGGGTCTATGATTTTCCGCGACATCACGATCAAGGGCTTCTGGCTGGTGCATTGGTTCAACAAGGCCAGCAAGGAAGAGCGGATGAAAACCTATGCCGCCCTGACCCAGGCCGTCGCCACAGGCACCTTGCATGCGTCCATCGACAAGATCTTCCCGCTGGAGGAGATTGCCGAGGCCGTTAGCTATACCATGGCCGGCGAACGCACCGGCAAAGTGCTGCTGGCGCCCAACGGGATCTGATCGGGCATTCCATCCCCCGGCGCGCCCCGTTAGGGTGCGCCGGAACGTTATCGGAGTGCTGCCATGCCCTTTACCCTTGCCACCTGGAACATCAACTCTGTCCGTCTGCGCGAGGGGCTGGTTGCCAAGCTTCTGTCCGAGGAAGCGCCCGATGTGCTGTGTCTGCAGGAGTGCAAATCCCCGGTCGACAAGATCCCGGTGGAGGCGTTTCAGGCGCTGGGCTACACCCACATGATTGCCCGTGGGCAGAAGGGCTATAACGGCGTTGCGATCCTGTCGAAGCTGCCGATAACCGATGTGGGCGACCGCGATTTCGCCTCGCTGGGTCATGCGCGCCATATCGCGGGGCAGTTGGAAAACGGGGTGACGATCCACAATTTTTATGTGCCTGCAGGCGGCGATGTGCCGGACCGCGAGGTGAACGAGAAGTTTGGACAAAAGCTCGATTATCTGACCGAGATGCGGGATTACTTCCACGCGGAAAAGCCCCAAAAGTCTATCCTTGTGGGCGATCTGAACATCGCCCCGCGTGAGGACGATGTCTGGAGCCACAAGCAACTTCTGAAGGTCGTCAGCCATACGCCCATCGAAGTGGAACACTTGGCCGAAACCCAGGATGCAGGCGCTTGGGTCGATGTCACCCGGCAAGACATCCCCGAAGGCCAGCTTTATTCCTGGTGGTCCTACCGCGCGCGCGATTGGGACGCCGCCGACAAAGGCCGCCGCCTGGATCATATCTGGGCCACGCCCGATATCTCTAACGCCGCGCATAACTCCCGCATCCTGCGCGACGCGCGCGGTTGGGAAAAACCCAGCGACCATGCCCCGGTTTTTGCCAGTTTTGACCTTTGATTCCGGCGTCGTAACGCTCATATAAGCCGCAAACGTATTTCAGCAGAGGACAGAGATATGATGGATCTGGGACTCTCCAACGCCCCTGAACAGGGCGATCTGATCAAGGACAGCACCGAGGCTACGTTTATGGCCGATGTGGTCGAGGCGTCGCAGACCGTGCCGGTGATCGTGGATTTCTGGGCGCCGTGGTGCGGCCCGTGCAAAACTCTTGGACCCGCTTTGGAAGCTGCCGTCACCGCCGCGAAAGGCGCGGTCAAGATGGTCAAGGTCAACGTGGACGAAGCGCAGATGCTGGCGGGCCAGCTGCAGATCCAGTCGATTCCCACGGTCTATGCCTTCTGGAAAGGTCAGCCCGTTGACGGGTTTCAGGGCGCTTTGCCCGGATCGGAAATTCAGGCCTTCATCGACCGCGTGATCAAGGCCGCTGGCGGCGAAGCGCCCGGTGATCAGCTGGATGAGGCCGTGGCCGCGGCCGAAGAGATGCTGTCCGAAGGCGCAGCCGTGGATGCGGCCCAGACCTTTGCCGCGATCATTGGCGAAGACCCGAACCACGCCGGTGCCTATGGCGGGCTGGTGCGCGCCCATATCGCGATGGATGATCTGGATCAGGCCGAAGCGATCCTGAACGGCGCCCCGGCCGAGATTGCGCAAACCGCCGAGTTGGAAGCCGCCCATGCGCAGCTTGAGCTTGCCCGCCAGGCCGCCAATTCCGGCCCTGTGGCCGAGCTGCAGGCAGCCGTTGACGCAAACCCTGACGATCATCAGGCGCGGTTTGATCTGGCGCAGGCGCTGTATTCCGCAGGCGACGGGCAGGCGGCCGTGGATCACCTGCTGGAGATTTTCCGCCGGGATCGGGAATGGAATGATGGGGCCGCCAAGGCGCAGCTTTTCACGATTTTCGATGCGCTCAAGCCGAATGATCCGGTTGTTCTGAACGGTCGGCGGAAACTCAGCTCGATGATATTTGCCTGACGCCTCAGGCACGCTAGTTCCGTCTTATGATCAAAGCCGCTGATCTGCCCGAGACGATTGCCGTCTTCCCATTGCCCGGGGCGCTTTTGCTGCCCCGGTCACGTCTTCCGCTTCATATCTTCGAGCCACGCTATCTGCAGATGTTCGATGACGCGTTGAAAACGCATGGGCGGATCATCGGCATGGTGCAGCCCAACCCGATGCGCGGGAAGAAAGACGCGTTGCACCATATCGGCTGCGCTGGTCGCATCACCCAGTTTTCCGAGACGGAGGATGGCCGGTACCTGATCACCCTCACCGGCATATCGCGGTTCCGCGTGATCGAAGAGGTGACGGGCTTTTCGCCTTACCGGAAATGCAATGTGGACTGGGCAGGATTTGACCGCGATTTGGGCAATGCGGAAAGCGATCCGCGCTTTGACCGGGACGCGCTGATGCGCTTGCTGGAAAAATACTTTGCTGCGCGCGGGCTTTCGACCGATTGGGATACGCTGACAGATGCGGATGATGAGCTTTTGGTGAATTCCCTGTCGATGCTTCTGGATTTCGACCCCGAGGACAAACAGGCCCTGTTGGAAGCGCCGTCACTGCCCACGCGGCGCGAAACGCTGGTGACCCTGATCGAATTCGCCTTGCGTGGCGGCAACAGTGAAGAGATGATGCAATGAGCACCCCCGGTTTTGACCGCCATATGCTTGAGGCGCTGATCTGCCCGGTGACTCATCAGACGCTGAAATATGATGCGGAGAAACAGGAACTGGTGTCGAAAGCCGCCAACCTGGCTTTTCCGATCCGCGATGGCATCCCGGTCATGCTGGTGGATGAAGCGCGGGTGTTGGATTAGGCGCTGTTTTGGGGCTTTGCCCCCGCCCCGTTCCGGGGCTCCCCCAGGAGTATTTTGGGCCAGAAAGAAGCAAGGAGCAGCTTAGATCGGCTTGCCCTGCATCAGTTTGGGCAGGTCGCCTGTCAGGCCGGCGGCCTCGCGGATGAAGCCACGGCGCAGGCCCGGCAAGGCGTTGACCACGCCCATTCCAAAGTCGCGCGCGGCGCGCAGAAGCGGGTTGTCGTTAGAAAAGAGGCGGTTGAACGCATCCGTGGCCAGCGCCAGCGTGGCCGTGTCGAAGCGGCGCCATTGCTGGTAACGCAGCAGGACCTGTTCGCTGCCAATGTCTTCTCCACGGCGCGCGGCCAGTGTCAGGGTTTCAGCCAAAGCCGCCACATCGCGCAGACCCGCATTCAGGCCCTGACCCGCGATGGGGTGCACGCCATGGGCCGCATCCCCGATCAGGGCGAGCCGGTCGGCAATGAAGCTGTTGGCGATCGTCAGGTTCAGCGGATAGGTGAAGCGTTTCCCGGCAAGGGAGATGTCGCCCAGGAAATCGCCGAAGCGGGGGCGCAGAACGTCAAGATAGGCGGCGTCGTTCAGCGCGTTGATGCGCTGGGCCTCCTCGTCGGTTTCGGACCAGACGATGGAGCTGCGATTGCCTGTCAGCGGCAGGATTGCCAGCGGCCCCGGCGGCATGAAGAACTGATGCGCCACCCCGTTATGGGGTTTTTCATGGGCCACCGCGCAGACCAGCGCGGTCTGGCCATATCCCCAGCCGGTGCGCTTGATGCCCGCGCGTTCGGCTGTGCCGCTGCGCCTGCCATCCGACCCCACCAGCACGCGGCCTGTCAGGATCTTGCCATCGTCCAGCGTGACCGAGACCGCATTGGTCGTGGCATCCTGCGCCATCACGGTTTTGCCGCTGATCTGGGTAATCAGGGGCTGATCTGCCATGGCATCAAGGAAGGCGCGGCGCAGGAAGCGGTCTTCGACCATGTATCCCATCGGGCCTTCTTCGATTTCGGCATGGTCGAAATGCATCCAGAAGGGCGAGGGGCCTTCCCCCGCGCGGCCATCGGTGACCTTGATTTCCAGCATGGGCTGGGCGTTATCCGCCACCTTCTCCCAGATCCCGATCGCGTTCAGCAGCCGTTGCGACGCCAGCGCCAGGGCGTAAGACCGGCCGTCGAAATCCTCGGCCTCGCGCGCGGCCTGGGGCAGGGCGTCGATTACGGTCACGCTATGGCCGGTCTGCGCCATTGCCAGGGCCAGGGCCGGGCCGTTCAGGCCGCCTCCGACAATCAGGATATCGCTGTCATATGTCATGATCTGGAATATGGACGCGCGGGCGGGATTGTCCATGTGCGGTCCTGTCGCTACCTTGTCGCGGCAGTGGAACGAGGGCAGGGCAATGCAAGACTGGCTGAGCATGACGGCGGCGGAACTGGGCCGCGGAATCGGAGCGGGAGAGATTGACCCGCTGGAGCTGACACAGACCTATCTGGAGGCCATCGACAGCCATTCCGAAACGCCCCGCATCTATGCCCGCGTGACCCATGATCGCGCCCTGGCCGAGGCGCAGGCGGCACAGGCCCGTGCGCGGGCGGGGCAGCGCCTGTCACCGCTGGATGGGGTGCCCATCAGTTGGAAGGATCTGTTCGATACCGCAGGGGTGGCGACCGAGGCGGGCTCGGCCCTTTTGGAAGGTCGGGTGCCGGATCGCGATGCGGTGGTGCTGGAAAAGGCCACGGCCATGGGGCTGGTGTGTCTGGGCAAGACGCACATGTCGGAACTGGCCTTTTCGGGCTTGGGTCTGAACCCGATCACCGCCACTTCGCCCAATGTCAACGATCCGGGCGCCGCGCCGGGCGGGTCATCGTCAGGGGCTGCGGCCTCGGTTGCGTTCAACCTTGCTGCTGCAGGCATCGGGTCGGATACGGGCGGATCGGTTCGGATCCCGTCGGCCTGGAACGATCTGGTGGGGCTGAAGACAACCACGGGCCGTCTGACGCTGGAAGGTGTGGTGCCGCTGGCGTTGAAATTCGACACGATCGGCCCGCTGGCCCGGTCGGTGGAAGATGCAGCGCTTCTTTTGGGCGCGATGGAAGGCACCGCAGGCCCCGATCTGGGTGGCGCCAGCCTGAAAGGCTGCCGCTTTGCCGCGTTGCAAACCAGCGTACTGGACGACATCCGCCCCGAACCGCTGAAGGCCTATGAAGACGCCGTCGCGCGTCTGAGGGACGCGGGCGCCACGGTTGAGCCCCTGGACGTGCCCGCGCTGGAAGAGGCGATGGCGCTTTCGGCGGTGCTGTTCACCGCCGAAGCCTATGGTCTTTGGCGTGACGTGATCGAGGCCGCGCCTGACAAGATGTTCGACCAGATCCTTGAGCGGTTCCGTGCGGGCAAGGGTTTCTCTGGCCCTGATTACGTGGCCGCCTGGGCCAAGATCGACGCGGTGCGCCAGATCTGGGACGCCACCACCGCCGGTTTTGACGCCGTGCTGGCCCCGACCGCCCCGATCCTGCCGCCCAATATCGAACGGCTGGGCAGCGATCACGACTACTACGTGACCGAAAACCTGATGGCGCTGCGCAACACGCGGGTGGGCAACCTGATGGGGCTGTCAGCGCTGACATTGCCCACGGGGACGCCCTCTTGCGGGCTGATGATGTTGGGCAAACCCCATATGGAAGCGGCGCTTTTGCGCGTTGGTGCCGCCGCAGAACGCGCTTTGGCTTAAATGCCACAAAACCAGCAACTTGCGTTCCTTTTTCTGGACGGAGTCGCTGCCCGCGTGTAGTTTCAGTGCAAACGGGGCGATAACGATCCCGGCATTGAGGCAGATCTGATGGACTTCCCCGAGCGGTTTTCGAACCTACCGGCTTATGCGTTCCCGCGCCTGCGGGCGCTGCTCGACGTGCATGCGCCGGGCGGGGATGTCGTGCATATGACGATAGGGGAGCCGAAACACGCGTTCCCTGCCTGGATTACCGATGAAATCGTGGCCAATGCGGCGGGCTTCAACAGCTATCCGCCCAATGAAGGGTCGCCCGAACTGCGCGGGGCCATCGCCGATTGGGTCAGGCGCCGGTACGGCGTGGCCGTGGATGCCGACAGCCAGGTCATGGCCCTGAACGGCACGCGCGAGGGGCTTTACAACGCGGCCATGGCGCTTTGCCCCGAACTGAAGAATGGCAAGCAGCCGATCATCCTGTCGCCGAACCCGTTCTATCAGGTGTACATGATCGCCGCGATTTCCGTGGGGGCCGAGGCGCGCTTTGTGCCCGCAACCGGCCAGTCTGGCCATCTGCCCGATTACGGATCTCTGCCCACTGACGTGCTGAACCGCACCGCCATTGCTTACATTTGTTCGCCCGCCAACCCGCAGGGGGCAGTGGCGAGCAAAACCTATTGGCAGGATCTGATCGCGCTGGCCGAAAAATACGATTTCAAGATCTTTGCCGATGAGTGTTACTCCGAGATCTATCGCGACACACCGCCTACAGGCGCTCTGGAAGTCGCGACCCAGATGGGCGCAGACCCCGACCGCGTGCTGATCTTCCATTCGCTGTCGAAGCGGTCGAACTTGCCGGGGCTGCGCTCGGGCTTCATCGCGGGTGGTGAGGAAACCATCAAACGCACCAAGATGCTGCGTGCCTATGCAGGTGCGCCTTTGCCCACGCCCTTGCAGGCTGCAGCGGCAAAGGTCTGGGCTGATGAAGACCACGTGACCGAAAATCGCCGTCTTTATGCCGAGAAATACGCAATTGCAGACGACATCCTTGGCAATGTGCCGGGTTACATGAGCCCCGAGGCGGGGTTTTTCCTGTGGCTCCCGGTCGAGGATGGAGAGGCTGCGGCGTTGAAGCTTTGGACAGAAACCGGGGTTCGCGTGCTGCCCGGGGCCTATCTGGCCCAGGACGCAGGCGGCGAAAATCCGGGCAAGGGATACATCCGGGTCGCCATGGTGGCCCCAAAAGACGAGATGGCGCGCGGGCTGACGACCCTGCGCGACTGTCTTTTCGCATAATGAAAGACTGAGGGACGAGTATGGCATCCATTAACCACCGCAGCCGTGACCCGCTTTTGGACAGCAAGATGCAAGCCGCCATCGAAAGGCGCGGCAAAGAGCTGATCGGCCTGATGCTGATCGCCCTTGGCGTCATGGCCGCGCTGATGATCGGATCCTACAGTCCGGATGACCCCAACTGGATGGTGTCCACGGATGCGCCGGTGCAGAACCTGATGGGGCGCATGGGGGCTGCGATTGCCGCGCCCCTGTTCATGATCATCGGCTGGGGCAGCTGGGCCATTGCGCTCGTACTGATCGTCTGGGGCGGCCGTCTGGCACTGCACCGGGGCGAAGAGCGCGCTATTGGCCGGCTTATCTTTGCGCCGATCGCGATTGCGCTGATTTCGATTTACGCCGCGACGCTTGTGCCCGGTGCCGACTGGACCCGTGTGCACAGCTTTGGCCTGGGTGGACTGTTCGGTGACACCGTAATGGGCGCGCTTCTGACCCTTTTGCCGCTTGGATCGGTTGCGGGCCTCAAGATCGTGTCGGCCATCATGGCGGTGGCGATGCTGGCGATGCTGTTGTTCGTGCTGGGCTACACTCGTGCGGAACTGACCCGCTTTGCCCGCTTCCTGATGATTGGCGTTGTGATGGTTTATGCCGGGCTGATGACGCTTTTGGGCCGGGCGGCCTCGGGCACATTGACCACGGCGCAGGGTCTGAAAGACCGCCACGCCGAACGCAAGGCTCTGGCCGCAGAACAAGCCGCGCTGGCCGCGCAGCAGCACGCCGCCGAACCGCCGGTGAAACGCGCGGCCCCGCTGGTGGCAACGCCCATCGCCCCGCCGGCCCCTGCCGCCGCGTCGGAACCCGTGTCGAAGCCGGGCCTTCTGGCCTCTCTCATCCGGCGGCCCGAGCCGATGCCCGATCCCGAGCTGATCGAACAAGAGCCCGCACCCGGCCTTGATGGCGTCAACGCGCCGGGCGAAGACCGGATCAAGGCCAAGATCGCCGATGTGATCAAGGCCCGCGTGCGCCAGCCCGCCATGATCACCCCCACCGCGGATGCGCCGCTGACCCGTGGCCTGGGACGCGGCCCCGATCCGCTGATCTATCGCGCACCAGGCGAGGCGCGTGTCGAACCACCGCTGACATCCGCGCCGCAGATGCGCGCCGAACCCCCGGTGACCGCAACGCCCGCGCAAACCCTGCCGCTGGAAGACCCCGCGCCTGCCCCGCACACCATCCCTGTGAGCGAGCCGCGCAAGGTCGTCCAGAACACACCGCGCAAAGCCCCCGCGCCGTCGCGCCGTGCGCAGGCCGAAGCGCAGCCTGCCTTGGCCTTCGAGGAAACGCGCAGCGAATTTGAACTGCCCCCGCTGAACCTGCTGGAAAATCCCACGACGATCCAACGCCACCACCTCAGCGATGAGGCGCTGGAAGAAAACGCCCGCATGCTGGAAAGCGTTCTGGATGATTACGGCGTGAAGGGCGAAATCGTCTCTGTCCGTCCGGGCCCAGTTGTGACGATGTACGAACTGGAACCGGCGCCGGGTCTGAAAGCCTCGCGCGTGATCGGTCTGGCCGATGATATCGCGCGGTCGATGGCGGCGCTGTCGGCGCGTGTGTCCACCGTGCCGGGCCGCAGCGTCATCGGTATCGAACTGCCGAATGAGCACCGTGAAAAGGTGGTGCTGCGCGAAATCCTCGCCTCTCGCGATTTTGGCGACAGCAACATGCGCCTGCCGCTTGCGCTGGGCAAGGATATCGGCGGCGATCCGGTTGTCGCGAACCTGGCCAAGATGCCCCACTTGCTGATCGCGGGGACGACCGGTTCGGGTAAATCCGTGGCGATCAACACGATGATCCTGTCGCTCCTCTACAAGCTCACGCCCGAGGAATGCCGCCTGATCATGATTGACCCCAAGATGCTGGAACTGTCCGTCTATGACGGCATCCCGCATCTTCTGTCACCTGTTGTGACCGACCCCAAAAAGGCGGTTGTCGCCCTCAAATGGGTCGTGGGCGAGATGGAAGAACGGTATCGCAAGATGTCGAAGATGGGCGTACGCAACATCGAAGGCCACAACGGCCGTGTACGCGAAGCGCTGGCGAAGGGCGAGATGTTCACCCGCACCGTGCAAACCGGCTTTGACGATGAGACCGGCGAACCCGTGTTCGAGACCGAAGAGACCAAGCCCGAAGCGCTGCCCTATATCGTCGTCATCGTTGACGAGATGGCCGACCTGATGATGGTCGCCGGTAAGGAGATCGAGGCTTGCATCCAGCGTCTGGCACAGATGGCGCGGGCCTCCGGTATTCACCTGATCATGGCCACACAGCGCCCCTCGGTCGATGTGATCACCGGCACGATCAAGGCGAACTTCCCCACCCGGATTTCCTTCCAGGTGACATCGAAAGTCGACAGCCGCACCATCCTTGGCGAAATGGGCGCGGAACAGCTGCTGGGCATGGGTGACATGCTGTACATGGCAGGTGGGGCCAAGATCACCCGCTGCCACGGACCTTTCGTCAGCGATGAGGAGGTCGAAGAGATCGTCAACCACCTCAAGGCCTTTGGTCCGCCCGATTACGTGGGCGGCGTCGTGGACGGCCCCGATGAGGAAAAGGAAAGCGATATCGACCTTGTTCTGGGCCTTGGCGGGAACACCGATGGCGAAGACGCGCTTTACGATCAGGCCGTGGCTATCGTGATCAAGGATCGCAAATGCTCGACCTCGTACATTCAGCGGAAACTGGCGATCGGCTATAACAAGGCCGCGCGTCTGGTCGAACAGATGGAAGAGGAGGGGCTGGTCTCTCCTGCCAACCACGTGGGCAAGCGCGATATTCTGGTGCCGGAACAAGGTTGACCGGCACAATCGCGCGTATGTGAGCGGCGGGCAGGTGCAATTGACGTCTGGCACGCCTAGGTACAGGTTATGAAACGGTTCCTGATTGCTTCCTGCCTTGGTCTTGCCAGCGCAACCTCTGCGCTGGCCGAGGCCGTTCCGCTGTCGGAGATTTCGACCTATCTTAACCGGATGACCACGGCGAAGGCGCCCTTCACCCAGATCAATGACGATGGCAGCCTGCAAACCGGCACGCTTTACATCAAGCGCCCGGGCCGCGTTCGGTTTGAATATGATCCCCCGGTTGAAGCCCTTGTCGTTGCGGGCGGCGGCGCGGTGGTGATCTTTGATCCCAAATCGAACACCGAACCGGAAAGCTATCCTTTGAACCGCACGCCGCTTTCGATCATCCTGGCGCCTACGGTGGATCTGGACCGCGCCAATATGGTGACGGGCCACGGCTTTGACGGCACCGCAACGGTTGTCACGGCGCAAGACCCCGAAAACCCGGAATACGGCAATATTCAGCTGTCATTCACTGGTGACCCGGTCGAGCTGCGCAAATGGGTGATCAATGACAGCGGCGGCGGTCAAACCACCGTTATCCTGCAATCGCTGGAAACTGGTGGCGCGCTGAGTGACAATCTGTTCAACGCGCAGCTGATTGGCGAAGGGCCCGACAGGTAAGCCAAAGCAGAGGCCCCGGATCAAGTCCGGGGCGGGCGTTTATCCCCGCCGCGCGCTTCGGCAATTGGCCAGTTGCGCCTCGTACATATTGGCCCGCGCCGCCACCTCACCCGATACGCGCAGCAGCCAGCTTTTGCTGTTGTAACTGCCGCGGGCATACCCGGTGCGCCCTTCGTGATAGGCCAGATACTGGTTGCGCGCGTCCGACAGCGCAATCCCCAGACGGTTGCGCGATTCCAGCATGTACCAGCCCATGAAATCGGTCGCATCGCGGATATCGTCCCGCCGTGCGCCCCGCTTGCCGGTTTCGCGGCGATATTCATCCCACGTCCCGTCCAGTGCCTGGCTGTATCCAAAGGCGGTCGATTGCCGGCCCATGGGAATGATACCCAGCGTGTACCGGTAGGGCGGGCGCGCATCGCCCACGAATTTGCTTTCCTGATAAATCGTCGCCATCTGCACATGCACCGGCACGCCCCAACGGCGTTCGGTGGCCCTGAAGGCGCGCAGGTATTCCGGGCGCTCGCTGACGATGCTGCAGGCGTTGTCCAGGTTGCGCGGTTGCGAATTATACCGGCTGCCGCATGACGCCAAAATCAGCACAGCCAGGACTGCGATCAAAGTTCTGCTCATCTGCCTCTCGCACTTCTGCGACTATTGTTTTGCAGCAGTTTATCGCAAAGAGGCTCTGCGTGAAATCACTTTTCCTTCACAGCAGCACGGCCAACAGCGCCGGCAAGGCCAGAACCGCCAACAAGGTCGAGGCCACGACCAGCCCCGCCACAGCATCGGCATCCGCGCCGTATTTCTCGGCCAGCAGGTACGAGGTGACGGCCACCGGCGTTGCCACCTGCAAGACCAGAACGGCAAAGGCCACCGGATCCAGTTCGAAAAACCGGCCCACACTCCAGGCCAGACCAACGCAGATCGCCAGTTTAAGCACCGACAACAGCACGGCGCGGCCCAGGCCGCTGGCATTCAGACGGGCCACGGCAACACCCAGCGTGATCAGCATCAGCGGGATCGCGATCTGGCCGATCAGGTCCAGCGTGTTGGTCAGAAAACGCGGCGTTTCCCAGCCCTGCCAAAGAAACAGCGCGCCCAGCAGGGTGGCCGCGACCATGGGCTCTTTCAGCACTTTGACAGGCGATCCGCCGCCCGCCACCAGCCAGATCCCGAAGGTGAAAGACAGGATGGCCATCACCGCGAAGACCACCACGGCATAGCTTAATCCAACATCGCCAAAGGCAAACAGCGCCAGCGGCAGGCCCAGATTGCCGGTGTTGCCAAAGATCAGCGGCGCGGTGAATGTCCGCGTCTCAAGGCGCAACAGTCGTACGACAAGCGCGGTCACGACGCTTACCGCCGCATAAGCCGCGACCGAGGCCAGCGTCAGCGCCGTCAGCGCGGTTGGCTCAAGCTCGGTTTTCATCAGGGCGGTGAAAATCAGGCAGGGCACACCCAGCGTCATCGACAGTTGCGTGACGAACCGGATGCGGTATTCGGCGCCCAGTTTGACCCAGGTAAACCCAATGGCCGCCAGCAGGAATACCGGCGCCACGATCTCAAGGACTGTTAAGGCAAGGTTCACAAACTGTTTCCCGGAAAATTGTGGCAAATATTGGACAAGCCCGCCTCAAACCGGCTAATACCGAAACCCAGGGGCTTCAAGATGATGCAGACAGCGAGAGCAAAATATCACCTCGGCCAAGTGGTCAGGCACAGAAAACACCCGTTTCGCGGGGTGATTTTCGATGTCGACCCCGAATTCGCCAATACCGAGGAATGGTATCAGGCGATTCCCGAAGAAAGCCGTCCGGTGAAGGACCAGCCGTTCTACCACCTGCTGGCAGAGAACGATCAATCCTATTACGTCGCTTATGTGTCCGAACAGAACCTGATCGCGGATTACTCCGGCGAACCGGTGGGCCATCCCGATATTGACGAGATGTTCGGCCCCTTCCAGGACGGTGCCTATCCGCTGCATTTCCAGCTGAATTGACGACAGAAGGCGGGACACGTCCCGCCTTGAGCGCCAGTGATGTAGGGCGGGACCTGTCCCGCCACCCCATCAATATCCCAGAGCACATCCATCCTTGCGCGGATCGCTTGCGCCTTCCAGCACGCCATCGGCGCGAATGCGGATCGCCTGTGCGCCGCCAATCGGCGTGTCGGGAATCGTCACCGCGTGGCCCATATCTGCCAGCTCCTGACGGACCGTGTCGGAATATCCCCGCTCCACCTTCATGTTGCCCGCGTCCGAGAATGCGCGCGGCGCATCCAGGGCCGTTTGCGGGTCCATGCCGAAATCGACGATGTTGCTGACCACCCGCGCATGACCGTTGGGCTGGTACTGCCCGCCCATCACGCCGAACGGCATGGTGATCTTGCCGCCTTCGCGCAGCATCGCGGGAATGATCGTGTGCATCGGCCGCTTTCCGCCCGCCATTTCGTTGGCGTGGCCTTCCTCAAGGGTGAAGCCGGCACCGCGGTTCTGCATCAGGATGCCGAACTTGTCCGACGCGATGCCCGATCCGAAGCCGTGGAAGATGGAATAGATCAGCGACACCGCCATGCGATCGCGATCGACCACGGTGATATAGATCGTGTCCTTATGCACCGCCTCCGAAACGGCTGCGGGCGCTTCCATCGCGCGGCGCGGATCAATCAGGGCGGCCAGTTTCTTTGCCGTGTCCATCGACAGCATATGCTCAAGCCGGCTCATATGATCAAGATCTGCCAGGAACCGGTTGCGCGCGTCATAGCCCAGCTTCGCAGCCTCGGCCTCGATATGGGCGCGCGCTGTGCCGAACGGCTCCATCCCGGCGATATCGAACTGGCTGAGGATGTTCATGATCAGGATCGCCGTGGCACCCTGACCGTTGGGCGGATGCTCCACCAGCTCCACATCCTTGTAGCCGCCGCTGATCGGCGTGACCGAATCACAGCGCGTGGCGGCGAAATCCTCGACAGTGTGGGTTCCGCCAAGCGCGCGCAGAGTCTGGACCATGTCCTCGGCGATTTCACCGGTATAGAACGCATCGCGACCGTCCTTGGCGACGCGCCGCAGCACTTCGGCCTGACCGGGCACGCTGAAGACCTGACCGACCTTGGGCACCTGTCCGTTCACCAGATACGCGTCGCGCGCCGCACCCTGAAGAACTTCCGCATCGCTGCTCCAGTCGAAGGCCACGCGCGGGGCCACGGGCACACCGGTCTCTGCATAGTGAATCGTGGGTGCAAGCAGCGCGTCGATGCCCAGCTTTCCTTCGGTCTCCGACAGGTGACAGAAGGCGTCGATTGCACCGGGCACTGTGACAGCATGGGCGGAATAGGGCGGCACAACCGCGTGGCCCTCCGCGCGCAGTGTCGCAGCCGACGCACCCGCTGGTGCCCGGCCCGACCCGTTCATCGCGCGCACCTCATCCTCGCCCGGACGGTTATACAGAACAAAGCAGTCCCCGCCGATCCCGGTCATCTGCGGTTCGCAAATGCCCAGCAGTACCGCCCCGGCAATCGCCGCATCCATCGCGTTGCCGCCACGTTCCAGAATGTCGATGGCGGTCTTGGCGGCCAAGGGGTGCGACGTGGCGCAGATCCCGTTTGTTGCCAAAACGGCCGACCGGCCCGGTTGATGAAAGTCGCGCATATCTGTCCCTGCTCCCGTCTTCTGTGGTGGCGCGAATGTATCTCGCCCATTGGTGAAGGCCAGCGCATTTTGAAAATGTCAGGAGGAGGGTATGTTCCTCGACGCCGCGCACTGGGTGGGGGCTGTTAACACACGGCGCCGAGGGAAGCTATATGCAGCTACAAGAACGACCATGCTGATGCACTGCGTCGCCAATAGGGTGCGAATAAGGCAAATCTGTGACAATCATCCCCGCGCGCAGGGCGTTTCACTGCCATCAACGTGAAACCACATCTTCAGCCGGTTGACCCCGTCAATCCGGCTGTAGTCCAGCTGATCGGCCAGCATGTGGATCATGCCCCAGCCAAATCCGCCCTCGGGCAGATCCTGCAGGCCGACGTTCAGATCGGTCGGTTTGCCCTTTGGTAACCGCCAGCCCGGCATCGCCCGCCCCTCGTCCCGCAGCCGGACAAAGATTTGTCCCCCCTCAACCATCAGCTTTACATGGATTCGGGCCTGCGGCTGGTCGCACAGTGCATGTTCGACGATGTTGTTCAGCCCCTCTGCCACCGCGATCTCGACCGAGCTGCGCGCATCACGGCAGGGCACCCGCTCCACCAGCGCGGCGCGCAGGCGGATCATCACGTCACGCACTGCCAGGTCCTGGGCAGCGCAATCGAAATGACAGGTCATGGGCATATCGTCCACGGCATGTCCCCAAAACGGTTTGTCGAAGCTCACTCTGCCTCGGCCAGGGTTGCGTCATCCACGGTGTCGAAAATCTGAAACACCGTATCCATCCGGGTCAGCCGAAAGACTTTGGCAACCGGATCGGACAGGCCTGCCAGATCCAGCTTGCAGGCCCCGTCCAGCTGCTTCATCGCCGCCACGATCGCGCCCAGGCCGCTGGAATCCACAAAATCCACCTTGCTCAGATCCAGGACAACCCGGTCGGGCGCGCCCTGAGTGATCTGGCGCATATCCTCTTTGAACTGGATCGCCATGGCTGCATCTATCCGGTCCGCATTCACCGTTACGATCCGCATCCGGTTGATGTCTTTGCTTGCAAGGCTCATCGAAGGGTCCTACGTCAGTTGCGTCAGATCGCCATGGCTAAGGTGAAAACCTTACCAATCGGTGTGCATCCGCAAGGCAAAAGGGGAAACCACGATGAAAGAGGTTGTGATTGCAGGGGCGTCGCGCACGCCCATGGGGGGCTTTCAGGGCGTGTTCGACGGCGTTCCCGCCGCCACGCTGGGCGGTGTGGCGATCAAGGCCGCGATGAAAGGCGCGGGCCTGTCGACTGTCGACGAGGTGCTTATGGGCTGCGTGCTGCCCGCCGGTCAGGGCCAGGCCCCCGCGAGGCAAGCCGGTTTCGCCGCCGGACTGGGAGAAGAGGTGCCCGCCACCACGCTGAACAAGATGTGCGGTTCAGGGATGAAGGCCGCGATGATGGCCTATGATCAGATCGCGCTGGGCCATGCCGACACGATGGTCGCGGGCGGCATGGAGAGCATGACAAATGCCCCCTACATCCTGCCAAAGATGCGCGGCGGCGCGCGGATCGGTCATGGTCAGGTCATCGACCACATGTTCCTCGACGGTCTGGAAGACGCCTATGACAGGGGCCGCCTCATGGGTACCTTTGCCGAGGATTGCGCCGAAGCGTTCCAGTTCACCCGCGAGGCGCAGGACCAATATGCGCTCGCGTCCCTCGACAACGCATTGGAGGCCGAACGCAACGGCGCCTTTGATGATGAGATCACCCCCGTGACCCTCCACGCCCGCACCGGCGAAGAGGTCATCACCCGCGACGAACAACCCGCCAGCGCGCGGCCCGAAAAAATCCCGCTGCTCAAACCGGCCTTCCGCAAGGATGGCACGGTCACGGCGGCCAATTCCTCCTCCATCTCCGACGGCGCGGCGGCGCTTGTCATCGCCTCTGCCGACGCGGCCGAGGCACAGGGCCTCACCGTCCGCGCCCGCATTCTGGGCCATGCCAGCCACGCCCAGGCGCCGGGCCTTTTCACCACCGCCCCGGTGCCTGCCGCACAAAAACTGCTCGACCGGATCGGCTGGAAAAAGTCCGACGTCGATCTGTGGGAGGTGAACGAAGCCTTCGCTGTCGTGCCCATGGCCTTCATGCATGAAATGGGCCTGCCGCGCGACATCGTGAACGTCAATGGCGGCGCCTGTGCCCTGGGCCATCCCATCGGCGCGTCTGGCGCCCGGATCATCGTCACGCTCCTCAATGCGCTGGAGAAACGGGGCCTCAAACGGGGCGTCGCCGCCATCTGCATCGGCGGAGGTGAAGGCACGGCAATCGCCATCGAACGGGTCTGATC
>NZ_JXYH01000067.1 GCF_001262635.1 Aestuariivita boseongensis | reverse complement strand
GGGGCGTCCCCCCTACCCTCACGACCAATAGGAGTCGCAGTTGAAGTATCGCTCACATTCCCGATAGTTGCCTCGCGCCTCATCCAGTTGCGCGCGGCGCAGATCCATCTCGGTGCTCAGCTCATTGTTCGCATTGATCCATACGGTCTACCAGATGATCCAACCAGAGTGCATGGCAGCAAAGAGACAAATGCCTTATCTGGGCGAAATTGAACTGCATCTGCACCGCTATTTCGCTATCACGGGCTGTCATGATTCGATCCTGGTTCCAACGCCGTTCGGCAAAGCTTGCACACTTCGATCCGGTCGCCCCGCCGCAACCGTTCATCGCTGTGGGTGATGTGCACGGACGGGCCGATTTGCTCGATAAACTGCTACAAAGCGTTCCAGACGTGCCGTTGATCTTTGTCGGCGACTATGTAGACCGGGGCGATCACAGCGCCGATGTGCTCCGTATTCTGAAAGCCCGACCCGATATCACCTGCATTGCAGGTAACCACGAACAAATGATGCTCAAGTTCCTACGTGAACCGGAGGAAGAAGGCCCGCGTTGGCTTCGCTATGGCGGGTTACAGACTCTTGCCAGCTTTGGGATTACCGGGATCACTGAATCAACTACAGGCGGTGCTCTTACCTGCGCGCGCGACGCGCTGATGGCGCGCATGGGCGACGACCTGATTGGCTGGGTGTACGATTTGCCTACCTCGGTCACAGCAGGCAACGTTACGGTCGTTCATGCTGGCGCCGATCCCGCTCTCCCAATCGAGCATCAGACCCGTCGCGTCTTGCAATGGGGCCATCCCGAATTCCGTCGTACCCCGCGGCGGGACGGCATGTGGATCGTACATGGTCACACGATTGTGGACGAAGCGTACTTAGAAAACGGCCGTATCGCCGTGGATACGGGAGCCTATGCCACAAGCCGACTATCTGCGGCCTTCATAGGCAACGGAGAAGTCATCTTCGACCACGTTTAATCTCGCTTAACTTTTGATGGCCGCAAGGAATAGTTCTGAGCTGACTTCAGAACGGGCTTCTCAACATCGGGGAGCCTCAATCTCAGGACACAACAACGTCTCACTGGGCATTACAGATCGTTGTGTAGCTCAACAGTTGAGTAACGATATGGCGCAGAGAACCTGCATGGTCGCATTTACCAAATATTAACTTTCATCATGCAGCATTGTGACCAGCCAACTCAGGATGGATCAAATGCAAGATGATCGTCATCACGTTTTGGAGGGGTTCCCAAGCCTTGAGATTGCGAAGATGAGTTCGAGCCGCCTATCTAAAAGATGGGAATCAAAGCGTGATTTTATTCGAACTTTCTATGAAGGATTTACCAGCGTCGGTGAATGTCCAGCCTCGCTCAATTCCTAGCTCTCGTCGCCCTCTTGACACTGACTGCTCCAGGGTTCGGAACTTTGCACTTTTCGGAAAATATATGCTGTCGAATTCCTGAGCTATAGCGATTAACTTGCGTGCTGATAACTGTACAGCACAGCTAGGATCGTATTTATCCTTGTATGCTTGTCTTGCAATCGAATGCGCAAGGTAGAAAAGAAGTAACGCTCGAACGAGATCGTCCTGCTCAAAATCACGCTTCCGCGCACCAATCGCGCCTCTGGCGCGCGAAAGCTCTTTCTCCTTCATCCTTAAGAAGCGTGACAGCACCCGGCGAAAATCATTCAAATTCCGCTGATCACGCGTGTGAGTACAAGCCAAGCTCGTCTCCCCATCGCGTGAGAGCGTCTGTTTGTAAAACAGGCTATGCACTACCCTCCTCACTGGAGATCTATCAGTCATCTTACGCAATGTACCTTTTGGTAATTGGCTCAACCCCTGTTATGTCCAGACGCCCCGGTATCATTCTGCATCGACCAGCGCTTTGGCTATTGCCTGTAGAATGACAGCATTCGTGTTTATGTCTGTATAGTTGGTGGTTACCCTTCCGTTGTGGTCAAAAATGCTGGAAGCAAAACCCCTTTTTGTTCGACAGCGCTCTCTAACGAAATCTCGGAGAAAGAACGAATAATCATGTGGTTTATAGGACGCCCACAAAAATGCGGCTTTGCTGCTCAAAACGAGATGTTGTTTCCAGAATTCACGGGTCATGTAGTTTTCATCATGCCCCACGGTGTCGAGAGCCCAAGTTCGCTCCGTCGCATCTATCTGTAGACCCTGGTACGTAAACCATGGGGCGACATCGATAGGTCCCTCAGAAACAGCGATTGGCCTTCCAGACTCAAGAAACTCCTCATATTGAGCCGCGAAAAGAACCTCTGCAAGATAAGAGCTCGGCTCCGACATCCCGAGCTCCATTGCTTCAAGCAGAAGCGGTTCGGCACCGAGAGGTCCAATCCACGAAACTGTTTCGAGGAGTGCCACCTGTCGGTCGTACGCAGTTAGCTCATCGGCTTGCTCATAGGGCGACAAAGCGTCGACACCCCACCGACGAAATGCCAAAGCCGCGTAATGCGCGCTATGGGAGCGAAAAACCGATACCAGCTCACCAGAAACAACCGAATGCACATGTCCATCGATGACAGTCTTATCAAGATCCCATGTTCCAACCAGCTCGGTCAGTCGGTCATCAAACCCGGCAAATTCTCTCAGACCATAGAGAGCCGCCAATAGCCGTCCCGCATCACTCCCGTCGAAATCTCTGTTGCCCCATTTTTGCCGATCTACACGCAACCACCCTTGAGGCAAGAGGCGGCCCTGCGACTCGCGACCACGTATCTGAGTCAGGATTTGCGATATACGGCGATCAAATTCCTTGCGCGAAACTAGTCCAATCTTGGACGCTGCTATAAGGGCGTTTATATGACTGCCTACATCCCACATTGTGACGGTCGAATGCTTGGTCTCACCGCCTGCTGAATAGTTTACAGTTGCGGGACATAGCCCCGTGGAATCGATTGTATTTTGCTCGAAGTAGCTCCAAGCCACCTTCGCGTCCTGGACCAGCAAGTCGGTTTCGACTTGTGAAGGAGTTCTAGGCCGGGCTTCGGCCTCCAAACGTGACACGAGCGTTCTGCGTTGATGCGTCATCTCTGGTCCCGAAGGCATTCTTGATCGCCCCAGGGCCGATATCGGTACGAACTCGGTGTAGTCCCTTCGAGCGAGAGAAATCAGCTTACGAATAACTGCTGCGCGCGCGAATGCAGGCTTGATCGCTTCTGGTCTGATGAGAAGTACGGCATCACTTGTATGCGCCAGGTGCTCATCAATTTGAATCATAATTTGTACGTTAGAAACATCCAAACAAGGAAGACTGAGAACTGCATGCTCATTTAGCCCCTCTGGCTCATCGTTGAGATCAACCAGCAAAATTGCATGTCCGGGCGGCAGTCTTCGCAGCGGGCTCTCTTCGTCCCTGTAGCTGTTGAAAGACCCATCATGTAAGACCGTCTTGAGTTTCTTGGCCCCCAGTTGATGATTGGCGGCCACCGACGGTATCCAATATATCCTGTTTTGTTCTCGGGTATCCCCTACTGCCAAGTTCCCAATACTCACAGGAAAGCCAGCTTCACTCAGTTCTTCTGAAAACTGCTCGACAAGATCCAGATCTTCCTGTCTCGTTCTGTCATCTGTCGCAAGATGAACAGAGATGTGCCTTTGGAAGGAATAATTATCACGGAGCAAAACATCCGAGATTCTCTGCACTGAGTTTTTTCCCATTGTCTCAGCTTGTATAAGATCTGCCGCTAGATTGTTTGCCTGTTGCGCCAACCGGCCTATAGCGATCGATTCCAACTCAAGTGCGGACAGATAATAGATAGACTGCGTTACGTTGGAAGATTCCTCTATTTGTACCTTCTCATAGGATTCGAGATTTAATCTTTTCCCACCATAGAAACGCACGACGCCATTATTCCAGTTCTCCGAGCGAACAGGCTCTGTGGACCTAGGTACGACCAGAACAGAACGTATCCCGGCGGAACGAACACCAGTTGGCTCTTCTGGGTTTTCGACATCATCGCAGGCAACTGTAGTAAAATGCGTTTGGGCAGAGATACGACGCCTATGTTTTAACAATATATTTTGCAGCTCGTAGATTCTGTCGCGCGCTCCTCGAGCTTGGAAATATTCTGATTTAAAGGAAAGCTCGGGGAAATTGACCGCAATTTCCATGAAATCTCCTTTAAGAGCATAGGCGGTCAATAGGCGGGATAGATCATCCTTTCCATAAGCCAATCCAGCTTGTGTCTTCAGGGGATCCACCACACAAGTGAAGGGCACACCATGTTCAAAAAACACATCGAAAAGGGTGATCAGATGATCGACAGACGCGCACGCCGATACATCTGTGATAACCAAATTCGAAATTCGCGAGTGAACCGTTATCGCATTTGCGCGCAGTGCAACTGGCTGGCAACAAAGAGCTGAAACTGTACTGATAAGAAACGATCTGCGCTTCACACCGTTTTCTCCAGTAACAGGAAGTCGTTTCCTTTCCTTTTGGAACGACCCCACGCCGCCAAACTCCCGGATATGGCTCTTAGCAATGCGCGATACACTGTAAAATATAGGATTGGCCTGTAGAACAGTCGCTGGAGTGGCCAAACCCAAAGCAGGGAACAGTTTGCTCGACGATCACTGATCACCGCAAACAGAGAAATCATGAGCTCTGCCAAAGGTAACGCCAGATACGCCCAGATTAAGCTTGGCGATAGCAAGGTCTGCGCCGACCCTACGTCACCAATCCATTCTCCCTGAAGATACTGATAAAGCAGTACTAAGACTAATATATCCACAATGGGGGCAAGCAACGGGAATAAATACCCGAACACGAACATGTCGGGTATTGAAATGCAACCAACGCTTCGGCCTTCTCGCAGTGCACGTTTGTGCTTCCAGGCAGCTTGGAACATTCCCAGCGACCAACGCAACCGTTGCGCCATTAGACCACGAACAGAGTCGGGCACTTCTGTCTGTGCGATAGCCCGCTCGTCATACACAATGCGGTAACCTGCGCGGCTTATGGCCATTGTGACATCAGCATCTTCCGTCATGGTCTCATCGCTGAAAAAGCCCACCCGCCTGAGCGCTGACACCCTCCATGCACCGAGGGCGCCAGGAACGACCAGAATTCCATTTATTGCATCGAACGCGCGTCTTTCGAAATTCTGTGAGGTTATGTACTCCAAAGCTTGCATACGCGTGAGCAGGTTAACACGGTTCCCGACCATGACTTTTCCCGCAACTGCGCCGATCTTTGGGTTGGCAAAATGCTCTGCGAGTTTACCGATTGCATCACGCTCAACCTGAGTGTCCGCGTCGATACAAACAGCTATCTCTGCATCTAGTGTCGACAAAGCCCTATTCAGGGCTGCCCACTTACCCTGATTGGGCTGTAGGATCACGCGGACATTTTGCCTATGTTTGAATTTCAACACTTCGTTAAGCGTGTTGTCCATCGAGCCATCATTGACAACAACGATCTCAATATTCCTGTACGTGCTTGCCAAAACGCTTTCAATACAGTTGGCAACTGACTCTTGCTCCTCAAAAGCCGGAATTATGACGGCGACTTTAGGGTTTTCCATAGAAGACAGAATCTTGTGCCGCCGGCGAACGGTTGCCAAGCACAGGATGATCGCCGCGCGCCCGACACCAATGAGGAGAACAGTCCAGAATACAATACTGACAAGGCTCAATGTGCCCGAAGCGAATGTGAACGAAAGCCTATCAAATGTTTGCAGATATCCTTTAGCTTCAGGCATCAACGTACTCTGGGAAAGACCGAGAACCTTGGACGCAGTCGTAAATTCGTACCCCAGAGACTTAAGTGTCTCGATAATGACCGGAAGTGCTTCCACAGAGGCCTCCCGGCGATCACCGCCATCATGTAGCAAGATAACGTTCCCGTTTCCTGCAATGACCTCTTCAATCACGTAGTTAGCGATCTGTGCCGCAGAGATTCCAGTCCAGTCCTTTGGCACAATATCCATCCCAAAAATGATGGAGCCACGCGCTTGTACGTACTCCAAAGGCGGGACGCGGCTGGCGCTAGTGGGACCGCCACTCCGTAGGAATGGCTCACGGTATAAAATCGTATGATGTCCAATAGAGCTTGCGATTATTCTGTCGGTTAGATCATGCTCAAATGCCGTTCGTGCTTGCGAGATGAGATCCATTCTTGGATGGGAGAACGAATGCGCTCCAATTTCATGTCCTTCAGAGAGCGCACGCTTCAAAACCTCAGGCTCTGCCATGACGCTTTGTCCAAGCGCGAAGAAGACAGCTGGTGTTTGTGTGTCCCGTAAAACATCCAGAACACGGGATGTGTACTCAGCATGTGGACCGTCATCGAAAGTTAAAACCAGCTCATTCGGAGCAAGGCGTCCATACCGCTCTATCAAGTATGGGCGAGGATATTGTGTGTATTCTTGAGAGATGACCTGACCGGTGCCCGAATCGACATCGAACTTTCGAAAACCAACTTGTGGGCTTTCAATCACGCGCAGTGCCGGCCCTCGTCCTGAGTACCTGACAAAGTCATTGACGGGAACCGACGTGAGATGAGGCGACGACAACGCCTTCACTCGCTCCTCGGCCGCCAGCAACGGCCAGATACCTGGATCTTCGAATCCTAGTGACCAAACTCCGATGTTTTGGACGTTACGCGCTTCTAGCTTCAACAGCTGGTTGTGCAGAGATGCCGCATCGAGCATCCAGAGTTTCTGCCTGGTTCCATCAGCCGTTGAAAAAGCCGCATAGCCGCCGGAAGTCTCCGAATTGAAGGAAAACTCGGCTTCGTATTCTAATATCGTCGCCATCGCTTCACCAAATGGCAATTGGCTTGGAAGCGGCACGCCCGTTTCCCACTTGGTCGCGAAGTTTCCGAGGGCAAACACAAGCCGAGATGGGTCAACCACGTCAAGCACGCGATCAACAACGTCAGAGAACCAAGCATCACCAGCCAATGGGACAGGCGCCGAACCCACCCACGGCTCGTAAAACGCCTTAACAATTACATGATCAAAGTTCTGCAGCTGGTCCTGGCCAAGCTGAAATACCTCGCTGCTGCTCAGGATGATACACGATCGCATTTGTCTGCTATCCAGCGCAGATCGAAATAGTTGCAGGAAACCAACATTTTGGCTTACGGCAGTGTCTCGAAATTGGCTGACATCCAAGCACGCGCCCTGTGCCCGCATGCTCGAAAGCGTCTCCAACATTTGGCGCAAAATGACTTCCATGGTTTCCGGTGCGCCCATCTTTCCGCTGAAGTCGGACGCGATTGGAAGAGTCTGGACTTGCAAGCGAGGCATTACTTCCACAACTCGCCTCTTAGCCGCAATTTCTTCCAGAACAGGGGATCTGGTGTCAGCAGAAGCCACGTCCAGTGAAATCCCATCTAGCCTTTCTGACAAAGTGATCCAATCTGGCACAAGCACATCTATGACATCGCAACTGCGCGAGATCGACAGATGTGCCCACTCGAGTGAAATCGGAACGTGCGCGAAGATTCTCTTATGGACTGGGGTTGAAGCCATCGCTGCGAACACAGGTGGCTGCCTTTGGGCGCAGTTCACCGCTGTGTTGACGGCGGCGTTCTCAAGTCTGTTACCTGGTTCTTCACCCACGCCCTTTTTTAAGGCTGTTCCAATGAAGCCCACTGAAGAAGGTTGTGCCTGAGATTTGTTTGCAGGTTTCACGCTGAGGAAGAATGTGGCGCACCATACAATCAATAACACTAAAACAGCGTGAAAGGCTCTTCGCACACGTTTCTGTCGACGCCGCTTAGGATCGCAAAAAACACTCATCGCTGTCGTTTGCGTTGGAAGTGGGTTCAAATGGAACTCGAAACGTCTCCGCGCCATAGTTGTATTATGGCCGTACAGCACGAATGTGCTTACAGCCCTCCCCCAAGCTGAAGATATTTCTTAGAATGCCAATCAAAGACAGGTGTCCCAAGAATGACGTAGCCTGAGCTTACTCCGGCTACAAACGTAAGGCCCCCACCCTACGCTCGGTGACACAGCCCATCCCTACCCTGAGCCACTGCACCGTGCACTGCATGTCGATTTGGTCTACATGTCGCCTACTTTTCGCCACATTGCCACAGAATCTCACAACTGCGTGCAAGACTGTCTTGAAATGCGGCAACAATACCTGGCTTTTTCACACATCGTCGCGCCTTGACATACTATTGGGGCGAGTCAAACGACCATGAAATAGCCATATTTGGTCGTGTGAACCGATTCGAAGTCAGAATGCACAGGTTGGTCCATTAGCCAAACCTACTCAGATGGAGTCGCTAGAAGGTCTTTTGGAATGTTTGTGAAGCACAATTCTGTACACGGTAGGGACGGATCGAACGCATTGTTCTCAGAATGAGCCCTGTAGAGAACCGAATGTGACGGTTGAGTATAATTCGTTTGTCTTACTCTGATTGCATCGCTAACGTTGGATGGCTGTCACATCTCTGTAGTGACAACAGACAGACTACCCAGCCAGCTCCTGCACATCTTCCCCCGAAGAAGAATTGCAGGAGCAACTGGGTTGAGAAATCCGCACAAAGCCAGTTTGCCAGCCACCGCTGGCCCTCCGATGGGTGAAACACAAAGGTCTCATTTTGCAGGCCAACCTCGGGGGGAAATCCAAGGTAGCTCAAAGTACAAAGTAAATAATGACCACCGTCCTTCTATAAACGCGTTGTGGAAACGGTGTGTTTATTAGACTGATCTTGACGATACACGACGTGAACAGCCATGGGTATTTGGTGGTAGAAGGGGGTTGTTATGTTAAAAGCCTGTCTAGTAAGTACTTCTTCGGTTCTTGTCGCTCTAAGTCTGGCGAGCACAGGGCTAGCCGACGATCTCCCTTCTGGGGCACGAACGCCAAGTCATAACTTAGTGGCATCTGCATATGCAGGGAAAACTGATCTTTGGAGAGAGGACTGCGAGGGTGGTATTTTCTTTTCATCGAACGGCGTGGCAAGTGCTTGGTGTGCTGAAAATCCAGACAACTTCGCCGCAGGTCCTTGGAGCGTAGACGACCAAGGACGTTTGTGCACAGACCTCAACTGGTACTGGCCGAAAGCAAGCACAGGTGGCTCAGGTATGAGTTCTGGCGGTCGCAATTGCATTATGCATGTCACGGATCCTCTCGGAGGATTGTGGCGCAGTTGGAACGGTACTGATTGGTGGAAAATGCGACCGAGTACTTCGGGTTTAAAGCCGGGATATGTTTTCAAGGAAAACGTTGAGAAAACAAGGCGTAAGCTTGGGTTGTAATCAGGCGATCTTGATTAAGTCGTTACATACGGCCGGCGAGATTTCTGCTGAGTTCACTGTCGACCCACCGTTTTATCTTGGTGCTCTCGATAGAGTTGCTGAATAATTTGTGGCAACTCAAGGGTATCAAAAGGTTTCATAAGCACGTCTAGCACACCTGGCTCACACCTGTTTTCAGCACTTACCGAATCTGCCTTGGCCGTGAGAAAAACGGCACATATCTGAGAAAAGCCTTGTAGCTTTCGGATCCGCTTGAGGAGCGAGAACCCGTCGACATCGGGCATCATTACGTCCAGCAACAGAAGATCGGGCTTCGCTTCCGCGACCTTCGACAACGCCTCTTCACCGGACGTATATTGCACCACAACCATCTCACCAAAGGTACTCAAGAGACACTCGTGCGAGTGTCAGAATATCGTCATCGTCATCAACGTGAACAATTCTTGAGCGTTCGCTCACATTCTAAATCCTGTGTACGATTGGCTGAAACGTGGCCCAGAACCGTACCTTTGTCAGCTCGATCGATCCAGAAAATAACGATCGAAAGGTACTATATGTTGCAGATCTTCTACCTTTGGGAGAATCAATGACTAAAATCGTCCTTAGCGCTGGGAAGCACACTTAGAATCAGATCTCTTAAAACTTTCCATCTTCAGTCACTGCGTCGCTGTAAGAAGTGACGTAGAGCAGAACTATCGCTCCGGGTAGGTCAGGAGCAGAGACGCCATCATTGAAAACAGATTAAGCCGCCAGCCTGCCAATAGTCAGGTGTTCGTTACGCCAAACGGCTGCTTCGTGCGCCTTCAACTCCGGCAGAAACAGTTGTAACCCCGTAATACTTTTTTCGTGGAAGATACTGGGATGTCCCTTTCTTAAACTGGACATTGCAGAACGGCCTATCATCTCTCGCGACAAATCTCCCAAGAACAAGCTTTCACTCCAGAGATTCTCAGAATTCAGAACTTCGTGGGACTCGAGCAAAATATGAAAGTACTCAACGCCCTCTTTGGGGGTTATGGACCTGATCCTCGTGCCATCGATAAGGTGCTTTATCGCGCATAACACTTTCTCCGAAGCAAACAGACACTCAGTGAGGTGGTCTGCCAAAAGGATGCGATGATTGGGCGAGAGGATAAGTGCCCTCTTGGGATTGTCGACGCCGAAGGCACCTGCCTCGATCATAACCGGACGCAAGTTCGGGTTTCCAATGATGTCCTCGTGGGTGAGTTTAGTGGAACCAATCCAAACAATCGCTTTTGGGCCGCTGGTTGTAGTCACCAAGTCACCCACCTCGAGCTGCTCAACACTCCGCGCACCACTGGGCGTGTCTAACCGGGTTCCTCTTGAGAAGCAGATCATCACGTCAGTGGACGTGTTTAATGCTCCGAGGGGAATCGCTCCATTCGGCATAGCATCCATCGTGAGAAAGCTATTGTAGTCCGGATTTGTTAAGAAATAGTAGCGCTGGTCTGTCATATCATCCGTTATGACGACGATTTCTTCTCCGCGCAGATCCAAGCCATTTACGTTCGCAAACTTGTTACTCTCCGGAAGCGTTCCAGAAAACTCCACGGTAAAAAATCGCGCCACACCATCGATATAGAGCAGCGTGTCCGGATCTGAGGCCCCGTTGTTGAAGTCGAGTTGGTAATCTCCGAGTGGTCCAATCTTTTCGAAGCGAAGTTCAGTAGTGGGTGTTTGTGTCGTAGTTTCGGAGTTAACTGCCCCATTGTTGGCTGCAGAGCTATCTCCTCTCGAGTAGAATATAAATCCCATACCTAAGCCCGCCGTCGCACACTCACTGAGACAGGAAACTCCAGAAGTTTGTTACGAGTATGGAAATAATGCGGCAATCAAGGGAGAACTGTTGATAAGCTCGATTGAACTGGTCCGCCAAACCTCAGAATGTCAATCCGTCTGGTCGACTGTGGTTCGGAGCCGTTATTCTCCGCTGCGCGACGCGGTGGCTCGCGCTGATCTCGAGCTTCCATATGACCGCGCAGCGGCTATACTCCTAGCATCGGAGGCACGCTCGTTTGTACTTGTCAAAAACAGAGCTCATCATCCGCTATGCCGCGTTTGCCGCGCTTGCATCTTTAGCAAACCTTGGAGCACAGCGCATGAGCATTATTTGTAGTGACTAGCCTCCGTACTTCGTGACAATCATGCACGCGGTTGCTAGGTCAACGCATAGTCCTGGGAATTACGAGGTTTCTCCTTTGCAGATCAATAAGACCCCCCTGCCCGGCGTGCTGATCCTGACCCCCGCCCGCCATGGTGATGCGCGCGGGTTTTTCAGTGAAAGCTGGAACAAGGCTCGGCTAGCGGAACACGGGATCGACATTGATTTCGTCCAGGACAACCACTCGCTCAATCGCGACGCGGGTACGATCCGCGGCCTGCATTTCCAGACCCCACCCCATGCCCAGGCCAAGCTGGTGCGCTGCGGACGCGGGATGCTGTTTGATGTGGCCGTCGATATCCGGCGCGGCTCTCCGACCTATGGCCAATGGTTTGGGGTCGAGCTCAGCGCCGAGAACGGCAAACAGCTTCTTGTTCCGGAAGGCTTTGCACATGGTTTCATCACCAGGCAGCCCGATACTGAGATCATCTATAAATGCTCGGATTACTACGCGCCCGAAGCCGATGGCGCGATCCGCTGGGACAGCTGCGGTATCGACTGGGGCTTTGACGGTACGCCGATCCTGTCGAAAAAGGATGCCGACGCGCCGATGCTTTCGAATTTCGACAGCCCATTCACTTGGGAAGGCACAGCATGAAGCTTCTGGTCACGGGAGGCGCAGGTTTTATCGGGTCAGCCGTGGTTCGGCTGGCTATTACGCGCGGCTATGAAGTGATCAACCTCGACGCGCTGACCTATGCGGCTTGTCTCGACAATGTTGCTTCGGTGGCAGATGATCCCAAATATGCCTTTGTAGAGGCTGATATTCGAAACGCGCAGGCCCTTGCAGAGGTCTTTACCACCCATAAGCCGGACGCCGTGATGCACCTGGCCGCGGAATCCCATGTGGACCGGTCAATTGATGGACCAGGGGCCTTCATAGACACCAATGTCACTGGCACCTTCAACCTTCTACAGGCCGCCCGAGCTTATTGGGAGGTGGCGGGCAAACCCGATGGCTTCCGCTTCCATCACATTTCCACCGATGAGGTCTATGGCACGCTGGGGGCCACTGGCGCCTTCACCGAAGACACGTCTTACGCCCCCAATTCCCCCTATTCCGCCTCGAAAGCGGCCAGCGATCACCTGGTGCGCGCCTGGGGGGAAACTTATGGCCTGCCCTTTGTGATCACAAACTGTTCGAACAACTATGGCCCCTACCATTTCCCCGAAAAACTGATCCCCGTGGTGATCCTGAACGCGCTGGCAGGCCTGCCAATCCCGGTTTACGGCGCGGGCGAGAACGTGCGCGACTGGCTTTACGTGGAAGATCACGCCGATGCGCTGCTGACGGTGCTGGAGCACGGCGAAAACGCCCGGTCCTATAATATCGGCGGGGAAAACGAGGCCCGCAATATCGACTTGGTGCGCATGATCTGCGCCATTCTCGACCGGCTCAAGCCTGCAGATACGCCTTATGCCAATCTGATCACCTTCGTCACCGACCGCCCCGGCCACGACCTGCGCTATGCGATCGACCCCACGCGCATCCGGACGGAGCTGGGCTGGCGCCCCTCGGTCACGCTGGAAGAGGGGCTGGAGAAAACCGTCGCCTGGTATCTTGAGAATGAGGATTGGTGGCGTGCGCTCCAAAACCGCGAGGGCGTGGGCAAAAGGTTGGGCACGGGCTGATGCATGTACTGGTTTTCGGCAAAACCGGGCAGGTCGCGACCGAACTGCAGGCACTGGCCGCCCCTGATCTGACGATCACCGCCCTGCCCCGTGCGGTTGCCGATCTGGAAGACCCCGCCGCCTGTGCCGCTTTGATTGCCGAAACGGATGCAGACGCGGTGATTAACGCGGCCGCCTATACTGCAGTTGATGCCGCTGAAGAAGATGAGGCCCGTGCCACGGTAATCAACGGCACCACCCCCGGCGCGATGGCCAAGGCCGCCGCAGAACGCGCCCTGCCCTTCCTGCATATCTCGACCGATTATGTGTTTGACGGGCAAGGCACCCGCGCCTTCACGCCCGATGACGCGCTCGCCCCCCTCAACGCCTATGGAAGATCGAAACTGGCGGGTGAAGAGGCGATACGGGCCGCCGGTGGGCCCCATGCGATCCTGCGCACCTCGTGGGTGTTTTCGACCCATGGGGCGAATTTCGTCAAAACCATGCTGCGGCTGTCCGAGACCCGCGACACTCTGAACGTGGTCGCAGATCAGATCGGCGGTCCCACGCCGGCAGACGCCATCGCGACGGCGCTCATCACCATGGCCCGCGCGATGATCCAGGGCAAAACGGGCGGCACCTATCACTTTGCAGGCCGCCCCCCCACCAGCTGGGCCGATTTCGCACGCGAAACATTCGCGCAGGCGGGGCGCGCGGTGGATGTGCAGGGCATTCCCACATCCCAATACCCGACCCCGGCGCGCAGGCCGTTGAATTCCCGGCTGGACTGCAGCACCCTCGAAGCAGAGTTCGGGATCCCCCAACCAGATTGGACAGCGGGCCTGGCCCGCGTGATAAAGGCAATGGGCATATGACACGCAAAGGCATCATCCTGGCCGGCGGCTCAGGAACGCGACTTTACCCGATCACAATCGGCCTCTCGAAGCAGCTGGTGCCGATCTATGACAAGCCGATGATCTATTATTCGCTTTCGGTCCTGATGCTGGCCGGTATCCGCGAGATCGCCGTGATCACTACGCCCGAGGATCAGGACCAGTTCCGCCGCACCCTAGGCGATGGCGGCCAATGGGGGCTGAGCCTGAGCTATATCGAACAGCCCTCCCCCGATGGGCTGGCGCAGGCCTATATCCTGGCCGAGGATTTCCTGGCGGGCGCGCCATCCGCGATGGTGCTGGGCGACAATATCTTCTTTGGTCACGGGCTTCCAGAAGTTCTGGCCGCTGCCGACGCGCGGGACACCGGCGGCACGGTCTTTGGCTATCGCGTGGCCGATCCCGAGCGCTATGGCGTGGTGGATTTCGACGATCAGGGCCAGGCCCGCGCAATTATCGAAAAACCCGAGGTACCACCCTCGAATTACGCGGTCACGGGGCTTTATTTCCTGGATGGCACAGCGCCCGTTCGCGCGCGAAACGTCCAGCCCTCTGCACGCGGTGAGCTTGAGATCACCACCCTGCTTGAGATGTATCTGAAAGAGGGCCAGCTGAGCGTGCAGCAGATGGGCCGCGGCTATGCCTGGCTGGATACGGGAACCCATGGCAGCCTGCTGGATGCGGGCAATTTCGTGCGCACCCTGTCAGAACGCCAGGGTCAGCAGGTGGGCAGCCCCGATGAGATCGCCTGGTCGAAAGGCTGGATATCCGACGCCGATCTGCGGGCGCGCGCAAAGACCTTCGGCAAGAACGATTACGGCGCCTATCTTTTGCGACTTCTGGAGGGGTAAGACCGCGCGCGCATTGACAGCGCGCGCGCCCGGACCCGATACAGACATCCATCGTTAAGGCATTCATAAAAGAGCGGGGGCAGCTCAGATGAAGATTGCAATGATTGGCACGGGCTATGTCGGGCTCGTCTCGGGCGTGTGTTTTTCCGATTTCGGCCACGAGGTCGTCTGTGTCGACAAGGATCCCGCCAAGATCGACAAGCTCAACGCAGGCCAGGTGCCGATCTATGAGCCGGGCCTCGACCAACTGATGGCAAGGAATGTGGAGGCTGGGCGGCTCTCGTTTACGATAGATCTGGCTGAGGCACTTGACGGGGCCGAGGCTGTGTTCATCGCCGTGGGCACGCCGACGCGGCGCGGGGATGGCCATGCGGATCTGACCTATGTGATGGCCGCTGCCGAGGAAATCGCCAGGACCGCCAACGATTACGTGGTCATCGTCACCAAATCGACCGTCCCCGTCGGCACCAACCGGCAGGTGAAACAGGTTGTGCGCAAGGCCAATCCGGATCTTGAGTTCGACGTGGCCTCGAATCCCGAATTTCTGCGCGAAGGGGCGGCCATCGACGATTTTATGAAGCCCGACCGCGTGGTGGTGGGTGTGCAGAACGACCGCGCGGCCGAGGTGATGGCAGAAATCTATCGCCCGCTTTACCTGCGCGAATTTCCCATCATCACCACCGATCTAGAAAGCGCCGAGATGATCAAATATGCCGCCAACGCATTTCTGGCGACCAAGATCACCTTCATCAATGAGATCGCGGCCCTGTGTGAAAAAGTAGGCGCAGATATCAAGCAGGTCTCGAAAGGCATGGGGCTGGATGGACGCATCGGCAACAAGTTCCTGCATGCGGGTCCCGGCTATGGCGGGTCGTGCTTTCCAAAGGACACGAAGGCGCTGGCGAGGATTGGGCAGGATCATTCCATGCCCCTGGAAATCACGGAAACCGTGATTGCGGTGAACGAGGCCACAAAGCGCCGGATGATCGACAAGCTGCTGGATCTGTGCGGCGGATCCTTCAATGGCAAAACCATCGGCGTGCTGGGCGTGACCTTCAAACCCAACACCGACGACATGCGCGACGCACCCAGCCTGACCATTGTGCCCGCTCTGGTGGGCGGGGGCGCCAAGGTACGCGTGACTGACCCCCAGGGACGGCATGAGGGCGAGGCGCTGCTGCCCGGCGTGCACTGGGTCGAAAATGCTTATAAGGCAGCCCATCAGGCTGATCTGGTGGTGATCCTAACCGAATGGAACGAGTTTCGCGCGCTGGACTTAAAACGTTTAGCGCGGAAGATGGCCACGCCGCACATGGCCGATCTGCGTAACATCTATCATCCAAAAGACGCTAAGAGAGCCGGCTTTACGGCTTATGAAAGCGTGGGCCGCGTAGGATTTGCAGAAGCTGCCGAGGGTTAGACGGTAAATTGCAGTGTACCGCGCCTGATGCACTTAATTCATACTTGGCATAATGTTTCGCACGCGAAACATTATGTAAGCAATTTTTACCTATTTCTCACTGCGGATTTTGCGGCAGATCGGCGAGGATGCCAAAAGCATATCGCTACTCCGAGTCTGATCTAACATCAGAGTGTAAGCGAGCGTCCAAATGTTGAGCTTTACGCGCACGCTGTCTGTGGCCTCCCTGAGGCCCTCTGAGCGTATGCTTGACACGATAGCTGCCTTTGGTGTGTCCTGATGCTACGACCCTTCGATTTATGGTGACTCACTTACTCCCCCGGTGCCCCATCCTGTGCGCCGGGGTTTTTCTTTTGTGGTTTTGGGGTGGGCAGCCTTACACCCGCGCGAAGAGATAATCACTAAATCACCTAGGAATGGCTACGCAATTGCCTACTTGAGGCGCCACATTTAGTCACCCTTGTTTGGCTCACCTGTTAATCCGCCCGGGTGTGCCACAACCTTCAGCTCCACTGGCATCACGCTGGTGGAGTTTTTTTTGAACAACGGAATACGTCCCTGGCGTTCCGGACGTCAGATGTTTTCCTATCTGCGGTCTTTGCGCGCAATCAGGACGTGTAGTATAATACCAAGTGAGAATGCTTTTCCATTCTAAACCGCGAAACAGATGAATTTGAGAACAGTGCATTGATCGAGTACAAAGATAGCCTAAATACTCCTATTAGTTGTTTGACATTTTGTTTTGCTATCTTAGGTTGCGATAGCTACGTGTAAATAGTACGTTTTCATCAGGTAGTTAGCACCGAGCTAGTACGTAGTTAGATCGCGTAAGCCCCTGAAATGTGGCGATTCTCTGAATCTTCCAATTTCGCGGCCTGATCCCATCATACTTTTAC
>NZ_JXYH01000066.1 GCF_001262635.1 Aestuariivita boseongensis | reverse complement strand
TAGGGCGGGCTTCAGCCCGCCACACCGTTAATTCAAGCGATCCACCACGTAATCGGCCAGATCATGCAGCATGTCGCGGATCGGGTGATCCGGCAGCGTCAGGATCGCGTCGCGCGCCTTGGCCGCCCAGGCGTTGGCATCATCGCGCGTGGCCTCAAGCGTGCCGTATTTCCCCATCAAGCGCAGCGCTTCGTCCAGATCCCCGTCGCTTTGCTGACCCTTTTCAATGGTGCGTTCCCAAAATGCGCGTTCCCCAGGCGTCGCCTGCGCCACGGCCTTGATCACTGGCAGGGTCAGTTTGCGTTCGCGGAAATCGTCACCCACGTTCTTGCCCGTGGCCGCTGTATCGCCTTGATAATCGAGAAGATCATCCGCGATCTGGAAGGCGATGCCCAGAGCGTCGCCGTAATCGAAAAGCGCCTGCACCTGAGCCTCATCCGCGCCAGCGATCACGCCGCCCACTTCGGTGGCCGCAGAGAAGAGCGCCGCCGTTTTGCCGCGCACGACCTTGAGATAGATCTCTTCATCCGTGGCCAGATTGGTGGCGGCGGTCAGTTGCAGCACCTCGCCCTCGGCAATGGTGGCGGCAGCGTTTGACAGGATCGACAGCACGCGCAGGCTGCCGGTTTCCGTCATCAACTGGAACGATCGCGCAAAAAGGTAATCGCCCACCAGCACGCTGGATTGGTTGTCCCACAGAAGGTTCGCGGTGGGCCGACCACGGCGCTGTTTGCTTTCATCGACCACATCGTCATGCAAGAGCGTCGCGGTGTGGATGAACTCGACCGTGGCGGCCAGATGCACGTGGTAGGGGCCGGGATAGCCGCACATCACCGCACTGGCCAGCGTCAGCATCGGGCGCAGGCGTTTGCCGCCCGCGTCGACCAGATGGGCTGTCACTTCCGGAATCCGGGGGGCATGTTCCGACGCCATCCGCTCGCGGATCAGGGCGTTCACGGCGTCCATTTCACCCGCCAGCGCTTCGGCTAGACGTTCGTGGGGCTTTTGCGATGTAGCGATGTCCATCACACTCCTGCCAGCAGGCTCGACATGCGCCCGCATTGTTCTTAAGTCACTCCCATGAAGGAACTTTTGCGCAGCACCGACCCAACGATCATGGCTTTTGCCACCGCCCTTCTTGAGGGCGAGGGTATAGCCTGCTTTCCGATGGACGTAAACATGAGCTTGCTGCATGGCGGCATTGGCGCATTGCCGCAGCGGATGATGGTGCGCGAGGCCGATTATGACCGGGCCCTGCGCGTCATGATCGACAACGAAATTGACCTGGGCAAGTGACGGATGGGCTGACACGCGATGCCTATCTGGGCGGGCGGGTGCAGCTGTTCCAGCCCCAGCGCGGGTATCGTGCGGGCGTTGATCCGGTTCTTCTGGCGGCGGCGGTACCGGCAAAGGCGGGCCAGTCGGTTCTGGATCTGGGCTGCGGCGTGGGCGCGGTGAGCCTGTGCCTGCATGCGCGCGTGCCGGGCCTGGCGATCACGGGGGTTGAGCTGCAACCGGCCTATGCCGATCTGGCCCGTCGGAATGCGGCTGAAAACAACGCGGATATGCAGGTGATAGAGGCCGATCTGACCGCCTTGCCTGTGGGATTACGGCAGATCCAGTTTACTCATGTGGTGGCCAATCCGCCGTATTTTCCCGGCGACGGACGGCGCGCCGCGCAAGACGCCGGCCGGGAAACCGCGCGCGGCGAAGAGACGCCGCTTGATACCTGGATCGACGTGGCTGCGCGTCGCCTGGCGCCGCAGGGGTGGTTGCACATGATCCAGCGCGCGGACCGGTTGGGCGATCTGATCGCGGCGGCGCATGGGCGTCTGGGCTCTTTGGAAGTTCTGCCGATAACCGGGCGACAGGGCCGCGCAGCGCATCTGGTTATTCTGCGCGCGCGAAAAGGGGGGCGGGCGCCCTTCCGCTTGCATGCGCCGCTGGTCATGCATGAGGGGGTCAGCCATCCCGGTGACAGGGAGCATTACACCTCTGAAATCAACGCGATCCTGCGCGACGGGTTGCCTATGAATTGGCCTCAGGCGCAAAGCTGAGCGGCGCGACCTCGCCGATTAGGGTTTCATTATCCAGATGCTGCGCCTGCGGCGTGACACAGGCGCTCGTTTGTGCTCCACTTGGTCTGCAACACATTCAGAGGAGGATTGCACATGAGCTTGAGCTCGCATCTGTCGGAACTGAAGAAGAAACACCATCTTCTGGATGAACAGGTCGAACAAGCGCAACGCGCCCCCAGTGTGGATGGGCTGCAAGTTGCGGCGCTCAAAAAGCAAAAACTTCGCTTGAAGGAAGAGATTGAACGGCTGTCGTCCTAAGACACGGCCTTGAAGCTGGCGCGTGCGGCAAGGGCCGCGCCGCCGGTGATCAGCACGGATGCCAGCGCCAGCGACCAGCTTGGCGCAGCGATCCCTGCAACCACAAGAACGATGGTCGATAGAAGCGGTGCCGCATAGGAGCTGGTGCCCAAAAGCTGAATATCGCCCCGCTTCACCCCGATATCCCAGACGAAAAAGGCCAGCCCCACAGGCCCCAGCCCCAGCGCGATGGTAGAGGCCCAACTGAGCTTGCTGTCTGGCCAGACGGTGTCCTCCAGCGCCAGATGAAGTAGAGCGGACAACAGGGCCGAGGCGATACAGAAGACCGTCACACTTGCCGTGGGCGCGCTGCCGAAACGTCGTGACAGAACCGAATAGCTGGACCAGGTCAGCGCGCAAAGCATGGCCAGCAGGTATCCGGGCAGATATTGCGCCTGAAATCCCGTTGTGCCGCCCGAGATGATCAGCCCGGCCCCGGCAAATCCCAGAAGCGCGCCGACCAGATGCCCGCGTTGCAGCCGTTCACCGGGCAAAAGGCCCGAAAGCAGCACGATGAGCAGGGGCCAGAGATAGGCGATCAGCCCGGCCTCGGCCGCCGGGGCCAACCGCAAGGCCGAGAAGTACAGCGCGTGGTAGCCGAACAAACCCAGCGTTCCAAAGGCGTAGATGCCCAACGGCACACGGCGCAGCTGCCCGATGCCCCCTGTAGATGCCGTCCAGATCAGGCCCAAGACGCCGCCGATGGTGAAACAGATCGTGTTCAGAAGAAGCGGCGGGGTGGGGGCCGACCCAACCGTAAACAAGGCCAGAAGCGCCCATAGCAATACCGCGATAAATCCGATGGCAGTAGCGGCGGCGCGGGTCATTTCGGGGCTACATCCTTGGCGGGAATGAGGGTGAGCGCTTCTGAGACAGAGGCGGTTTTTTCAATCTCGGCCAGGATCCAGTCGCGGAAGGCTGCGATATGGGGGCGCGTTTCGGCGCCTTTTGGGCAAAGGAAGCGGAAATGTGCTTCGGTGGAAAGCGCCACGCCATAAGGAGCCACGAGGCGCCCTTCATAAAGATCCTTTATCACAAGCGCGCGGCGGCCCAGCACGATGCCTACCCCCGCCAAAGCCGCATCCACCGCGTGATCGGCCTGGGAAAAGCGCGGCCCGTGTTCGGGTTCAAATTCGATGCCTACTGCGCGGAACCAGGCAGGCCAATCGCAGGGCGGATCAAGAAAGCTGATGGAATCGTCAAAGATCAGCGGTGCGGTCTTCAGGCTTGCAGGGGTGGGATAGGTTTCGGCCAGTTCGGGGGTCATCACCGGCGTCACCCACTCGTTAGCGAGGGGGACAGAGTAAAAATCGGGATCCGGGCCATAGCCGAACCGGATGGCCACGTCGATTTCGTCGCGCGTGAAATCCATCATGCGCAGGCTGGCGATGAAGCGCAGGTCGATCTCGGGATGTTCCTGGGCGAACTGATACAGCCGCGGGGCCATCCATTTTGCGGTGAAGGCAGGGCCTGCAGTGACATTGAGCGTGGTGTTGTCATGGAGGCGGCGCGCTGCGCGCCAGGTCGATAAAAGTGTTTTGAACGCGTCTTCGACGCCGGGGGCCAGGGCGCGGCCGGCCTCTGTCAGTTCCACGGCGCGGTTCAGACGGCGGAAGACGGGTTGGCCCAGGTGTTCCTCTAGTGACTTGATCTGAAACGATAACGCGGCGGGCGTGACGTTCAGTTCTTCGGCGGCCTTGGCGAAAGACATGTGCCGCGCGGCGGCATCAAAGGCGCGCAGGGCTGTGAGAGGGGGGAGGCGATCATTCATATCGCTTAAGTAAAACTTAATCGAGCCGTTGAAAAGTCTCGTTTGTCGGAGAGTGGGGGAATGCGCATATTCGCCTCAAGGACACACAGACAGACCCCGCATGAAAGGACCCGAGACAATGTTTGAAGTTGCCATGAACCCGCAAGCCCGTGAAGCCATCAAGAAGGCGCATGTCGAGCGCGCCCGCGCCGTGCAATCGGCCTTCAACTGGCTGTTCCCCTCCAAAGCTTCCCGCTGAGCGTTTGGCGCCACGACGCACTTACGGGATGACAAAGGGCCGGACTCCATAACGGAATCCGGCCCTTTTTCCTGGCTCAAGCAGATTTAAACGAAGAATTGCGCCCCGTTGGCCGAGATGGTGGAGCCGTTGATGAAGCCCGACCCGTCGGAGGCCAGGAAGGACACGCAACGTGCGATCTCTTCCGGTTCGCCAAGGCGGCCTGCGGGGATGCCTTTTACGATCTTTTCGCGGACAGCTTCGTCGATGGCCATCACCATTTCGGTGGCGATATAGCCGGGGCAGATCGCGTTGGCGGTGATGCCGAAGCGCGCGCCTTCCTGCGCCAGGGATTTCACGATGCCCAGATCGCCCGCTTTGGTTGCGGCATAGTTCACCTGACCGGCCTGGCCTTTTTGGCCATTGATCGAGCTGATGACGATCACGCGGCCGAACTGGCGTTCCCGCATACCAGGCCAGATCGGGTGAATGGTGTTGAACACGCCGGTGAGGTTGGTGTCGATCACTTCTTTCCACATTTCGGGGGTCATGCGGTGGAACATGCCGTCGCGGGTGATGCCCGCATTGGCGACAACGGTGTCGATCGGGCCCAGATCGGCTTCGACTTGTGCGATACCGGCTTTGGAGGCCTCGTAATCGGCAACGTTCCATTTATAGGTCTTGATGCCGGTTTCAGCGGTGAAGGCGGCGGCTTTTTCGTCGTTGCCGGCATAGGTCGCGGCGACCTCATAGCCTTCGGATTTCAGTTGTTTCGAAATGGCTTCGCCAATTCCGCGGCTGCCGCCGGTGACAAGTGCTACACGGGCCATTCAGGGCTCCTCCAGTCATTCAGTTCGTTGTGTAATGGCGGCAGGTTGGCCCCGCCGCCTTATTTGGATCAGTCGCGTTCGACGCAAAGCGCCACGCCCATGCCGCCGCCAATGCACAGCGTGGCGAGGCCTTTCTTGGCGTCGCGGCGCTTCATTTCGAACAGCAGCGTGTTCAGAACCCGCGCGCCGGAGGCACCGATGGGGTGGCCGATGGCGATGGCGCCACCGTTCACATTCACGATGGCCGGATCCCAGCCCATGTCCTTGTTCACGGCGCAGGCCTGAGCGGCGAAGGCTTCGTTGGCTTCGACCAGATCCAGGTCGTCGACTTTCCAGCCGGCTTTTTCCAGCGCCTTGCGGCTGGCATAGATCGGACCGACGCCCATGATCGACGGGTCCAGCCCGGCGGTGGCATAGGAGGCGATGCGCGCCAACGGCTCGATGCCGCGTTTTTCGGCGTTCTCGGCGCTCATCAGCAGGACGCCTGCGGCACCGTCATTCAGGCCGGATGCGTTGGCGGCTGTGACGGAACCGTCCTTGGTGAAGGCCGGGCGCAGTTTGGCCATCGCCTCCATCGTGGCGCCGTGGCGGATATATTCGTCGCTGTCCATCACGATATCGCCCTTGCGGGTCTTGATGGTGAAGGGAACGATTTCGTCAGCGAATTTGCCGGCTTTCTGCGCGGCTTCGGCCTTGTTCTGCGATGCCACGGCAAACTCGTCCTGCGCGTCGCGCGAGATCTGCCACTTCTCGGCCACGTTCTCGGCGGTTTGGCCCATGTGATAGCCGTTGAAGGCGTCCCACAGACCATCGCGGATCATCGTGTCGATATATTTCATGTCGCCCATTTTGTGGCCCGCCCGCAAGGATGCGGCGTGGGGCGACATGGTCATGTTTTCCTGGCCGCCGGCGGCGACAATCTCGGCATCGCCCAACTGGATATGCTGGGCGCCCAGAGCGACGGCGCGCAGGCCCGAGCCGCACACCTGGTTGATGCCCCATGCCGCGCTTTCCAGCGGCAGGCCTGCGTTGATATGCGCCTGGCGGGCAGGGTTCTGGCCTTGGGCAGCGGTCAGGACCTGACCCAGGATCGTTTCTGACACCTCGCCTTTTTCGATCCCGGCGCGTTCGACGATTGCTTCCAGAACGGCTGCGCCCAGATCATGGGCGGGGGTGTTGGCGAAAGATCCGCCGAAGCTGCCGACGCCTGTGCGGGCGGCAGATGCGATTACGACATTGGTCATGTGTCCTGTCCTCTAGGTCCGATTCGTGACGCGAGAGTAATTGGAGCACATGACACAACCAATGTGGCGCGTACCCCAGATACCCACCTTCGGACACGCTGATACAGTCTGTCGGCAGGGGCTACAACGGACACGGTGTCTCAGGCGCGCCTTGCGCCGGGATCAGCCAAAAAGGCGCGAGGGCGGTTTGGCTTCCCACGGGGGGCGGACGCTGGGAGAACCATAAAGATAGCCCTGCAGGCAATCGACACCCATTTGTGTCAGCATGTCGGCATCGGCGCGGTCTTCCACAAGATTGGCCACGGTGAACATGTCGAAATGGCGCGCGACTGAAATCAGAGCGGCCACGGTTACCTGTAAATCGGCATCGGCATGGATACCACGGATCAGCGGCCCGTCGATCTTGGCCGCGTCAAAGTAGAAATCCTTGAGATATTTGACGGAGGCTAGACCCGATCCGTATTCATCCAGCGCGAAGCAGATGCCTTTTTCCTGCTGTTCGGCCATAAAGCCCGACACGATATCGGGCAGGGTCATGGCGGACGCCTCAGAGATTTCCAGAATCAGCCGTTCGCCCACGGAGGGATTGCGCCGAAGGTGACTGTTGAGGATCTTTTGCCAGGGTTTGTAGGCGATGGAACGCGCCGACATATTGATTGACAGCCGCAGGCCTTGGTGGCTTTGCAGCGCTCGCAAGGCCAGATGGAGCGCCTGACAATCCAGTTTGCGCCCCAGTTCGGTGGTTTCTGCCGCAGCCATGAATTGCGCCGCAGGGATGACGCGGCCGGTGGCATCAAGCACGCGCACGAGCCCTTCGTAAAACGCAACCTGGCCGGGACTGCGCGCCTGCATGACCGGCTGGAAGGCCAACATCACTTCACCTGCGGTCAGCGCACGGTCGACCATCGTCAGAACATCCGCGTCACGGATCAACGCAGCGCGTTCCAGGGGATTGTCGCCGTCTTCGCGTGGGTCGGTCCAGCGGGTCAGTCTGCGCGGCATCTTTCGGTCCTTGGCTTGCCCTTTCCTGGGACATTTGGCCTTATGTTCCCTAAAATCTGTTTAAGCCGTGCAGCAGCATTTCCATTTTCCTTGAAAGCTGGAACAGTCGGAACTGAAAGGGAGAGTGTGATGGAACGTTGCGGCTGGGCCGGGCCCGAACAGATCTACCTCGACTATCACGACACTGAATGGGGCGTGCCGGAATATGACAGCCGGGCGCTGTGGGAGAAGCTGATCCTTGACGGGTTTCAGGCCGGGCTGAGCTGGATCACCATTCTGAAAAAGCGTGAAAATTTTCGCGCGGCTTTTGAAGGGTTCGACCCGCATGTGATCGCCGAATGGGACGAGGCCGAAGTCACACGGCTTCTGGCCGATCCGGGCATCATCCGCCACCGTGGCAAGATCGAAGCGACCATTGGCAATGCCCGTGCGTGGCAAAAGATCGAGGCGGATCAGGGCTTTGATCAGTTCCTGTGGCGGTATTTCGACGGCAAACCCCTCCAGAACCGGTGGGAAAGTCTTGATCAGGTGCCTGCTTTTACGCCGCTGTCCGAGCAAATTTCGAAAGATCTGAAAAAGGCGGGGTTTCGCTTTTGTGGGCCGACGATCGTTTATGCCTTCTTGCAGGCGACGGGTCTGATCAACGATCATCTTGTCAGCTGCCCCTGCCATAAGCGCGTCGCTGGGTTGGCGCGGTGACAAGACTTTTCGAAAAGTCTTGTCACGGCCCTGTGTAGAGGCTTTCCAAAGGCATCTGAGCGATCAGCATGTCCGCCCAGGCCGCATAAACCTCAGGGCCTGGGTGAAAGCCGTCTTCAGCCATGTAATCGACGCTGAAGTCGAACTCCAAGGCAGTGATCGACACGTTTGGCAGACGCGCCACCTGCGCGCGCAGGTGGTGGTCGAAGCGGCTGGCCTGTCTCCCCAGAACCCAGCGCAGCGGATGCGGCAGGAGCGGGAATTCACCCATGGGCGGAAGACCCGACAGGCAGATATGGCGGATGCCGAATTCGGTCTGCAGGCGGGTGATCAGCACGGCCTGCCGGTCAAGCCATGTTTTCAGGGGCACTGCGCGGGTCACGTCGTTGACACCAAGGGCGACGACGGCAAGGTCGAACTTTGCGCCAGTGATCCTGTCCAGCCGTGCCAGCGCGTCACGAGTGGTGTGCCCTGTCGTGGCTTCAAGTTGCCAGGTCACGCGATGGCTTTGCGACAGGCGGCTGACCAACTGGCCTGCCAGCGCCTGATCCTGATGGAACGCTCCCACCCCCGCTGCCGAGCTGTCGCCCAGGATGAGCAGCCGCAGGTCGGGGCCATCGCCGACTGTCCCTGTGCGCGGACCGGCGGCCTCGGGCAGTTTCAGGGCGCGGCGGCGTACCTGCAGGGCCTGAGCCACCAGAAGGGGAAACAGAGCTGCGCGCGCGGGCAGGTCGATCAGGTAGTGGTTCATTGAAACCCAGGGGTGCCGGCGTCTTCGGGATGGCGGGCGAGGTGCTTTTGCTTGATCTGTTCGGAAGTGTCGCGGGAGCCATCATGGCTCCACCCCGGGGGCGCCACGGCGTACATCAGGCGGTCTTTCCAATTGAGCCCCTTGCGGGTGACATCGTGGAAAATGCCCACCCATTCGTGAAAAGCCACGCGGATCGGGTTGAACGTGCCCAGATTGCGCACCAGGCCGTAATCGGGCTTTTCCTCGTCCAGTTCAGGGACGAAAGTCCCAAACATCTTGTCCCAGATGATGAAGACGCCTGCGTAATTGGCATCCAGATACCGCGCGTTGCGGCCGTGATGCACGCGGTGGTGCGACGGCGTGTTCATCACCGACTCGAACCAGCGGGGCAGGCGGTGGATCGCCTCGGTATGGATCCAGAACTGATAGATCAGGTTGAGACCGCCGCAGAACAGCACCATCGCCGGGTGAAAGCCCAGAAGGATCAGCGGCGCGCGCACGATCATCATGAAGGTGAAGGTGCCGGTCCATGTCTGTCTGAGCGCCGTGGTCAGGTTGTAATGTTGGGATGAATGGTGGTTCACATGGCTGGCCCAGACCCAGCGGATGCGATGCCCGAAGCGGTGTACCCAGTAATAGCGCAGGTCATCCAGCACGAAGCATATGGCTACGACCCACAGTGAGGTGCCCAGATCCAGAGGCGTCAGCTCCCACAGGAACATGAAAAATCCCCAGGCGATGAAGCCCAGCAGAATGCCCGAGGCCACATTGCCCGCCCCCATGATGAGGGACGTGACGGCATCGCGCGTCTCGTACCGGCCACCGCGATGTTTGATCAGGATCCAGGTGAGCTCGATCAGGATCGCGGCGATGAAGAAGGGGACGGCCCATTGGACGACGTCGGGATATGTCAGAATGTCGGTCATTGTGGTGTGATCAGGTTTTGCCAGACAAGGCGTTCATCCTCGTCCAGATGCAGGTGGACTTTGGGGGCGGTGTAGTCGTGAAAGATCACGCTCAGCCCATGGGGTTCGTCGATCAGGTCGAAATCCACGAGGTGACGGCCGACCGTGTCTGCGCCCATGACCCACAGAAGGCCGGGGCGCTGTTCGGTCATTACGAGTGCTGCGCGCGCATCATGGGTAACCCAGACGGATTGGACGACATCATCGGGGTAATGGCGCGCCCATTCGGATGTCGCGTCATCCTCGTTCAGTTGCCGGGGCTGCGCCAGGCCGGCAAGCCAGGTCAGCGCCGCGATGCCCGCGATCCCTCCGACAACCAGTATGAGCAGGATTTCCAATGGCATGTTCTTTTCCCTCGGCGCTCAGTCAAACGCAGGGGGGGCGGGCTGTCAAAGGAGGCGTGGCGTCACGTTTGTTCCGCGCGAACCACAGCGCTTTCTGGGCAGTGCGAAAACGCTGCGGTCAGAAGAAAGCGGGCCGTTCGCTTTTGCGAAACCAGTATTGAAACCAGGAGCCGATTTCCCGAGTGGCGACACCGCGCCCGGAGCAGACCGTATCAGAAAGCCGCATCAGTCGCCCATCTTGCCGGAAGAGAGCGCCAGAGGTGCCGTCACTGCCCCTCTGGCCTCCGCATTCCATTTCCGTATGCCCTGTTTGCTGATGCAAGATCGAACCTAACCCATGAAGCGCGGATCACCCGTTGCCCAGGCGACGCCATCGCCGCGATCCATCTCCTCGATCAAGGCCATGTCAGCTGCATCGATCTCGAATCCGAAAAGATCAATGTTCTGGCGCATACGCTCAGGGTTGAGGCTTTTGGGCAGAACGCCGAACCCTTTCTGAACCCCCCATCGCAGAAGCACTTGCGATTCGGTCACGCCATACTTCGCCGCCATCGCCCTGAAGGGAGAGCCCGCGTCGGAGCCTGCGGCCTGCATTTCGGCCGTCTTTGCGCTGTCCTGTCCGGGTTCGGCGCGCCAGGTCGAGAGGGGAACAAGCGAGCTGTAGGCGATCGGTTGGATACCGTTTAAGGCCATGAACTCAAGCAATTCCGGTTTTTGCGACCAGGGGTGTAGCTCGATCTGGTTGTATTCCGGCCTGGGCAGGCCGGCCGCACGAATTTCTTCAATATGCGCTTCCGTGTAGTTGCTGACGCCAATAGCCCGCGCCTTGCCGGCAGCTTTCAGATCCAAGAGCGCCCGCCATTGGTTCACACGCTCTGATCCGCCTGAAGGGGCGTGGATCAGGTAGAGATCGACATAGTCCAGTCCAAGCGCCTTTAGGGACGCTTCAAAGGCCGAAAGTGTTTCGTCGTAGCCTTTGGGCGTGTCACCCCAGGCGGGATTTCCGGGCCAGAGCTTGGTGGTCACGAAAAGATCGGCCCGAGCAAGCCCGCATTCAGAGAGACCGCGACGGATGCCTTCGCCGACGCCGTCCTCGTTGTGATAGCCCGCGGCGGTGTCGATATGGCGGTACCCGGCTCCGATGGCTGCAGCGACGGCTTCGGGCGCGTCATCGTTGGCAATAAGATACGTGCCGAAGCCAACAAGTGGCAGGCCGTTGGCAGTTGTGCGTGTGCTGTCGAGCTGGCTGTTCATCTCTTTTCTCCCGCGTATGGCAACGCTTTAAATCACTTGACTGATTGGATGATTCATAAATGTCATGGATCACGATTTCTTGCCGAAATGTGCAAAAGACTTGCCAATTAATCCAAAACTGCGAAGGATTGTTAAATCTGATCCCAAATGTGTTATCGGTCGTCACGGCAGGGCGGATGGAGGGCTCATGCAAAGTGAAACCATGTCTTTGGCACGAGAACTCGCAGTAGCCCATACCGGCGAGGGCCTGACGCCGCTTGGGCTGGGCGATGCCGTCATCCTGCGGCGCTGCCACCCTTCGGAGATCGAGGCAACACTCTATCGGCCTCTGCTGTGCCTGATCCTGCAGGGTGCCAAAGAGGTGTCGGCGGGCTCGATTTTCGCTCATTGCCCGGCAGGACATGCGATAATAGTCAGCCACGATCTTCCGGTTCTGTCCCGCATAACCGAAGCGGCGCCAGAGGTGCCCTATGTCGCTTTCGTGCTGCCCATCGACCTGGGACTTCTGCACGGCTTTTACGATCTCGTGCCTGACTTTCCGGCTGACAATGAAGACGTGGCGGCGCTGATGTCGTATCCGGCGGAAACCCTGTTGCTTGATGCCGTTGCACGTTTCATTGCGCTATCGCGGGATAAGGCCGCCGCACCACTTCTTGGACCGATCCTGACGCGTGAGATCCACGCGCGGCTCCTGCTGTCTCCGCAAGGCGCTATCCTGAGGCGCTTCCTGCGCCGAGAGGATCCATCGAGGCATGTCGCCAGGGCCATCGCCACCATCCATGAATCCATCGACGAGCCGGTGTCGGTTTCCGAACTGGCCGACCATGCAGGCATGAGCAAGTCATCGTTTCACACGCATTTCAAGGCGGTCACAGGTCTGACACCAGGTCAGTATCAGAAGGATGTACGTCTTCTTGAAGCTCACCGTCTGATTATCGAAGGAAAGGGTACGATTTCCGCCGTCGCGTTCGACGTCGGCTATGAAAGCCCGGCGCATTTCAGTCGCGACTATGCGCGAAAGTTCGGTCGCGCGCCTCGGGAAGACCGCAACAGCGGGCGTCAGGCGGGGTCTGTGGCTGAACTCGCGTAAACGTGTTGCCACACATTGCGCTTCGGGCAGGGGGGCACTGCTTTGAAGGCGGGCAGTTCTTTTTCCTGTGGGGGCTTCTGTTCGGCGCTTGGCTTTGGTCACAGCTGTGTCCGACTTGGCTTGGATTGCTGACTTGCGAAACCGATCAGCTTCCGCCGTCGTCAACCTCAAGAAGCGCCGCAATGATCGCCTTGGCATTGTCGCTCGCCCAATCGGCGTCGCCGCGCAGGCGGGCGACTTCTCGGCCCTCGGGGTCGATGATCACCGTGATGGGCAGACCGAAGACGCCCATCTCTTTCGCCACATTCTGCTTGGGATCCTGATGGCGGGGCAGGTTGGTAATGCCGGTTTCCTCAAAGAACTTCACGATACCCTGCGGGGAGTTGCGGCCTGTCGCCAAAGTCACGACCTCGAAAGTGTCGCCGCCGAATTCCGTCTGAAGCTCCGCCAGCATGGGCATTTCCTTGCGACAGGGCGCACACCATGTGGCCCAGAAGTTCAAAAGTACCCATTTGCCACGGTAATCCGACAGCCGCCCCTCGCCGCCGCCATCTTCCAGGTTGAAGGGTGCGTCCGAGACCGGTTGAGGGTCTTGCACAAACACAAGCTTGCGCATGTCGCCTTCCCGCATCGCCTCGATCGCCGACAGATCGGCCATCGCAGTATTTGCACCCAGGCCAAGGCCCAGATAGAGAAGCGCGGCACAGAGTTTTTTCATAAACCCCTCCATAAGGGCAAAGCAGATGAGCGACAGATCCTCGAACCAAATGTGGGGCGGCCGGTTTGCGGCCGGACCCGATGCGATCATGGAAGCAATTAATGCGTCCATCGGGTTCGACCAGCGCATGGCGGCGCAAGACATTGCAGGCTCAAGGGCCCATGCGGCGATGCTGGCCGCACAAGGCATCATCAGTGATAAGGACGCTGAGGCGATCCGGGAAGGGCTGCTCACGGTCTTGTCAGAGATTGAAGGGGGCGCGTTCCATTTTTCCACCGCGCTGGAAGACATCCACATGAATGTTGAAGCGCGGCTGAAAGAGATCATTGGGGAGCCTGCCGGGCGGTTGCACACAGGCCGGTCGCGGAACGATCAGGTGGCGACAGACTTCAAACTGTGGGTGCGCGATCAACTGGATGCGGCGGATGCGGGGCTGGTGGCCCTGATCCGCGCGCTGCTGGATCAGGCCGAGGCCGGGGCGGAGTGGGTCATGCCGGGCTTCACCCATCTGCAGACCGCGCAGCCTGTGACCTGGGGCCATCACATGATGGCTTATGTTGAGATGTTTGGTCGGGATCTTTCCCGCGTGCGCGATGCGCGGGCGCGGATGAATGAAAGCCCATTGGGGGCGGCTGCTCTGGCCGGCACAAGCTTCCCGATTGATCGGGAGATGACGGCAGAAGCGCTGGGCTTTGATCGGCCTGCGGCCAATTCACTGGATGCGGTCAGCGACCGGGATTTCGCGCTGGAGTTCCTGAGCGTGGCGTCGATCTGCGCCATGCACCTCAGCCGCTTCGCCGAAGAGCTTGTGATCTGGTCCTCGGCCCAGTTCCGGTTTGTGACCTTGTCGGATCGGTTTTCGACGGGTTCGTCCATCATGCCTCAGAAGAAAAACCCTGACGCGGCAGAGCTGATCCGCGCCAAGGTGGGGCGGATCTTTGGGGCGAACACGGCGTTGATGATGGTGATGAAGGGGCTGCCGCTTGCCTATTCCAAGGACATGCAGGAAGACAAAGAACAGGTCTTTGATGCGGCCGACAACTGGATGCTGGCGCTGGCGGCGATGGAGGGCATGGTCAAGGACATGACCGCCAATCGCGAAAGCCTGGCGGCTGCGGCAGGGTCAGGCTTTTCCACGGCAACTGATCTGGCCGATTGGCTTGTGCGGGTGCTGGGCATGCCGTTCCGCGATGCGCATCACGTGACGGGCAGCCTGGTGGCGATGGCGGAAAGCAAAGGCTGTGACCTGCCCGATCTTAGCCTTGAGGACATGCAATCGGTTCATGCCGAAATCACGAATGACGTCTTTGATGTTCTTGGAGTTGAAAATTCGGTAAACTCCCGCACATCCTATGGCGGCACCGCGCCGTCGCAGGTGCGTGTGCAGATCGCACGGTGGAAAAAGGAGCTGGGATGAGGCGGTTGACCTGCGGGCTTGTGGCGATCCTGGGCTTGATGGCCTGTGAGCCGGCAAGCCCGTCTGCGCCGCGGTCTTCGACGGCAGTGCGGGAGGATGCCCCGACAAGCGGGGTTCGGGTCAGCGGATATGCGCGTGTTGGCGTGTCAGTGAGGAATTGATGAAACCGGTTTATGTCTGTTGTCTTTGCGCCTTGGCCCTTGCCGCCTGCGGCGTTGACGGGGAACCGCAACAACCCGCACCGGACGGTGGAACATCCTCGGTCCCGGTGACGGGGTCGGCCACGGTGGGCATGTCGGTTGGCAGTTCGGGCACGCGCGGCTACGGCGCGGTGGGGCTGAGCAATGGCCCGGTGTCGCTGATCGTGGGGTTCTGACGAATGTCCCCATTGCGCATGATCTACCTGGCCCTGGCCATCTGGGGTGCGATCCATCCGATGTATTACTTCGTCTCGTGGTTCAACGAGCATGGTTATGACATCATGGCTATGGTGGACGCCTGGCATGTGAATGCGGCGGCCAGTGGTCTGGTCTGGGATCTGACGATCGCAGCGGTGACGCTGACGGTCTTTATCATCGCCGAGGTCGCCGTACGACGGAACTGGATCGGCCTGATCGCGATCCCGGCGACGTTCTGTATCGGGGTCAGCTGTGGCCTGCCGCTCTACCTCTTTTTGCGGTCCCGTCCGGTGACCTGAGCCGGGAAGGCCTTTCGAAAGGCCTTGCACAAGCGTCTTCGAAGACGCTTGAGCACGCATTTTCGAAAATGCGTACTCGCCCCCTTTCAAGCGTACCGCCTCTGCGCTAGATGGCGCGGGATACGTTTGGAGCCGCACCATGGATCATTTCCTTTACCGCGACGGCGCGCTTTACGCCGAAGATGTTCCTGTGGCCGAGATTGCCGCAGCGGTCGGCACGCCGTTCTATGTCTATTCGACCGCCACGCTGGTCCGGCATTTCCGCCTGTTTGACGAGGCGCTGGAAGGGATGGACCATCTGGTGTGCTATGCGATGAAGGCAGCCTCCAACCAGGCGATCCTCAAGACATTGGCGGCTGAAGGTGCGGGGATGGACGTGGTCTCGGGCGGGGAATACCGGCGCGCGCGCGCCGCAGGCGTGCCGGGCGACCGGATCGTCTTTTCCGGCGTGGGCAAGACGGCCGAGGAAATCCGCACCGCTCTGGAAGGTGGCATTCGCCAGTTCAACGTCGAATCCGAGCCCGAGATGGAGGTGTTGAGCGCTGTTGCCTCCCAAATGGGCAAGACCGCGCCCATCACGATCCGGGTGAACCCGGATGTGGACGCCAAGACCCACGCCAAGATTGCCACCGGCAAGTCCGAGAACAAGTTCGGCATCCCGATTTCCCGCGCGCGGGAGGTTTATGCCATGGCCGCCGCCCTGCCGGGGATCGAGGTGATCGGCATCGATGTGCATATCGGCAGCCAGTTGACCGAGCTGGAGCCGTTCGAGCTGGCCTATCAAAAAGTGGCGGAACTGACCGAGACGCTGCGCGCCGACGGCCATGACATTCGCCGTCTGGATCTGGGTGGCGGTTTGGGTATCCCTTACGCCCGGTCGAACGAAGCGCCGCCTTTGCCGGTGGATTATGGAGCGTTGATCAAGCGCACTGTGGGCCATCTGGGCTGCGAGATCGAGATTGAACCGGGTCGCCTGATTGTCGGCAATGCCGGTATTCTGGTCAGCGAAGTGATCTATGTGAAATCAGGCGAGGGGCGCGATTTCCTGATCCTCGATGGGGCGATGAATGATCTGATCCGCCCCGCGATGTATGAGGCCTATCACGACATTATCCCAGTGATCGAACCGGCCCCTGCCGCAGAACAGGCACCTTTCGACATCGTTGGTCCTGTCTGCGAAACCGGGGACACCTTTGCCCGCCAACGGATGATGCCGCCACTCTCTGCCGGTGATCTTGTGGCCTTCCGAAGCGCGGGTGCATATGGCGCGGTGATGGCCAGTGAGTATAATTCTCGACCACTTGTGCCCGAAGTTCTGGTGAATGGGGATCAATTTGCGGTTATCCGCCCACGTCCGACCTTTGACGAAATGATCAATCGCGATACCATTCCCGAGTGGCTATAACGCTATTCCGCGTCATACGCCCGCTCGGAGATCGCGATGAGCTTGTTCAGCCGGTCCGCTGAGGACCCGATTACTCGCAAATTACGCCTGCCCCTGGCGCTGACCCGCCTTGGCATGGTGTCAGAACGGCTTTTGCGCAGTTTCTGGCCCTTGCTGACCATTGTTTTGCTCGCTCTCGCGGCGCTGATGATGGGGCTGCATGATCTGATGGCGGTCGAGACCGTCTGGGCGGTTGCTGTTTTGACCGTGCTGGCGGGGCTGGCTGCCTTTGCCTATGGCGCTCGTGCGCTGAAATGGCCCTCACGGACCGAAGCGCTGGCGCGGCTGGACGAAAGCCTGCCGGGGCGTCCGATCCAAGCGCTGATGGATGAACAGGCGATTGGCGTGGATGATGCGGCTTCGGCCGCCGTGTGGCGCGCGCACCAGGAACGGATGGCGCTCAAGATGGCAGGGGCCAAACCCGTAAAACCCGATCTGCGCATTGCCGCGCGCGATCCTTTTGCCATCCGCTATGTGGCGCTTCTGGCCTTTGCCGTGGCCTTGATCTTTGGATCAATCCTGCGGGTTGGCACGGTGGCCGACATGACGCCCGGCGGCGCGCAGGCAGCACAAGGCCCCAGCTGGGAAGGTTGGGCCGAACCGCCGCGCTATACCGGCAAACCCACGATTTACCTGCCGGATATCGCACAGGGCGAGCTGTCCTTGCCGGAAGGTACCCGGATCACCTTGCGCTTCTATGGCGAGGTTGGGGCGCTAACCCTGGCCGAAACCGTTTCCGGCCGGACCGGAGAAATCCCCTCTGCCGCCGATCCGGTGCAGGATTTCCTGGTCTCGCAGGATGGTCGGATCACGATTGATGGTGCAGGCGGCCGCAGCTGGTCCATTGACGTCACACCCGATCTTGCGCCGCAGATCTCGAT
>NZ_JXYH01000065.1 GCF_001262635.1 Aestuariivita boseongensis | reverse complement strand
GAATCCTGCCGGGGTCACCAAAAAATCAAGCAAATCAAATGGTTTGCGAGATTGGCGCTGCTGCCCAAAAGACTGAACGGCAGAACATGGCAGGTACAAACCCTGCCGTGGCACCCAATTTGCGTACAAATCACGTACAGTTTGTTCACGAATGTTCTGAAAGTTTCATACAGAAAAACCCCGGTGCGACAGCTTCGAGGGCTAACGAGGTTTGTGAAACAGGTCGGCTTCTACCCGAATATGCAGCAGCATTCCCCATTCTTGCAATGCTCTGGGGGCTGGCATGAGCGTCAATCAGCACATACCCCGCTCTAGGAAAGACGTTGGTCATTACAGCGCAAGCGTCGCGTCATCAAGCATGCCCACACGCATTTATGCCAGGCACGCGGAAGAATACGCGGCGGCAGGCATGCCGGCATTCCCGGTGGACACGCGGCGTAAACGCCCAGCAATCAAAGGCTGGCAAAAAGCAACACCTAGCAAAGCTCGTGTATGGGCATCAGTGGACAAGCTGGGAGGTGCTGATGGGCTCGGGGTTGTGATGGGCAAGCCTTCTGGGCTTACTGAAGTAGACGTAGACGGTGTGGGCGAAGCTTGGTTGGCCGCAGCGATAGACCGGTTCGGGGACACACCCATCATCATTCAAACGGCCAGCGGGAAAGCGAAGCTGTGGTACCGCCACAATGATGAACGTCGTATGATCCGTCCTTTTGATGGCCAACCTATTGATGTCTTGGGCAGTGGCTTCACGATTGCACCACCCTCTTGGCGAGAAGACCTCGCGGCATCGTATTTCTTTCGGAGTGGCGGCTTAGATCAGCTGGAGAGCCTTCCCCGCATAAACAGTTCAGCTCTGGAAACCAGCATCCAGACAGTGGCTGAGAGGGTGAGGCAAGGCCAGCGCAACGACAGCCTTTGGCGATATTGCATGGTTCAGGCCAGGCACTGTGATGATGTAGAGGCGCTCATAGATGTGGCCCAAACGTGGAGCAATGCGTTCCCCGAACCGTTGAAAGCCAAAGAAGTGGAGACCTGCGCACGGTCTGCTTGGGGATATGAGACCAAAGGCAGGAATTACCTAGGCTTGCGTAAGCCGCAGATCACAGATGGGGACAAGACTATGGATGCGTTGTTGGACCAGCCGGAGGCATACACACTTTATCAGATTTTCCTTCGTTGGCATCGTAACCGGCCTTTCTTTGCCATCGCTCCACGCGCAATGAGTGAAGCGGGCAGCCCACCTTGGTCGCGCCGCAGGATCGAGAAGGCTCGTGATGTACTTTTGCAGCGTGGTTTCATCGAAGAACTGGTTGAGCCAAAGCGAGGAAGTAACCCCGGTCAATACCGCCTGATAGCAAATGTCAGATCTGGGCATAATCATAATACACCCTTTTCCCACCCATTGAGCGCTTAGAACCAAGTTGTCATCGCGGGCTTACTTTGCCTGTGCAGAATACAGCTGGATAGCTCGGCAGTTAGCAGCCGTTCGTTCGATCTGCGCTCAAAGGCAGCTTCGCGGACTAACCAGACTTTCGCTGACGCAGCTATTACTCGCACAGCGTTTTCTCGCACTTGCGGCATCCTTTCGGTGATGCAACGAATTTCACCGAACCGGACCTTCAACGGTATCGATTTCGGCAGATTTCAAGCCTTTTCTTCGCTGGATAGTATTGAACCATCGAGACGCGTTTTTCACCAGCCTTGTCCGTCGATATCGTTGCTGCAGAATAACCTCGGCGTCATAACGTTTGGGTGGTGTAATTCACTTTCAAGATATTGCTCCAGTTCGCTCTGCATGGGCACTAACATAGTCACAGAACAGTTCCTCCGCTTCTGAAAGCTGAATTTCTGAGTTGGTGACCAGATAGATCCTGGCCGACGGCTCCTCGCTGTAGGGGGGGAGCTGCCACAGACTTCCTTTGGCGACGAAAGGTTCTGCAAGATGTAGCGGCAGGAAGCCGATACCAAGACCAAGTTCGATCATGCGTCTGACCTCGTTGACATAGGGTGACTGGCCTCGCACCCGCTGGCCGATGGACACCTTGGCACGGTAGGCTGTGACATCGCTCATATGTTTGCCGCCCAGAACATCAGCATTGAAGCCGATGAAGGGCTCGGCGCGCAACTCGCTGTTGGACACGTCGCGCCTCCCATTCAAAGGATGATTGCGGCCACAGAAAAGTCCAAAGCGCTCGTGAAGAAGCTCACGTGCCTCCAGGCTATCTGGGATTGTGCCATCGGTAATGCCGAGAGTAACTGTGCCCAGAGTGACTGCGCGCAATATCTTTTCCGTGGTTTCGATGGTGATTTCCAGATCGACCGCCGGGTGATCATAGAAGAACCGTTCAATAGCGCGATCGATCTCTGGGCTTATCACTTGATCTATTGAGGCCAATACCACTTTACCCGAAACCGCCCGCGGCGCCTGTGAGAACGTCTGTGGCATCCGGGCGATCGAGGCAAAGATCGGCCTTATCTGTTCCAGCAGCTCCTGCCCGGCGCGCGTCGGCAGCAGCCCGGACCGGCGCCGTTCGAACAACTGCACTCCGGCGCTTTCTTCCAGCCGCTTCATCGCCTGGCTAACGGCGGGCTGAGTGCGATAGAGCGCCGCCGCCGCCTTGGTCATGTTTTTTTCCTGCATGACCACCATGAAGACCCGCAAAAGGTTCCAATCCAGATTGTTTGCAAAATCGCTCATGTGCGCCAACTATAAATTTTATTTATTCTTACAAGTAGAAATAACAATTATCAATGAAAATGCTGACTCCGTATTCTCCTTGGTACAAGGCCCATTGCGGTCGACAACTGGGAGAACACCATGAAACTCACGAAACTCATTGCGACTATAGCGGCGGCCACATTTGCCACGGGTGCCATGGCACAAGACACGGTGCGGATGGGAACCGAGGGCTACTATCCGCCGTTCAACTTTTTTGATTCCGCCGGGCAGGTGAAGGGCTTCGACATCGACATCGGCAATGCTCTGTGCGCCGAGATGAAGGTCACCTGCGAATGGGTCACGACCGACTGGGATGGTATCATTCCGGCATTGAACGCAAACAAGTTCGACACGATCATCGCCTCCATGTCGATCACCGACGAGCGCTTGAAGGTGGTGAGCTTTACCGATCCGTACTATTTCAACGCGGCGCGCTTTATCGCGGCCAAGGATGCAGGGCTGGGCAATGCGCTGCCTTCAGACATGGCCGGGAAAATCATCGGCACGCAGGAATCGACGCTCGAGGTCGAGGTGCTGCAGCAGTACTTCCCTGACAGTGAAATCAAGCTGTACCCCAAACTAGATGATGCCTTGCTGGACCTTGAATCTGGACGTGTTGACGCAGCTTATGCCAGCCAGTTCGTTCTGGGGGCGTGGCTGGCCAAAGATGATGGCGCCTGCTGTGAATTCATCGGCGAGGCTGCGCGGTCGGATGGCAACAAGGGCACAGGTATTGCCGTGCGGCAATCAGATACTGAGCTTTTGTCAAATCTGAACAAGGCGCTTGCGGCGATCGTTGCCAATGGAACCTATGACGAGATCCGGGGCCAATACTTCGACTTTGACATCATGACGACTCCGAAAACGGCCACGGAACTCTACAAATAAGTCGGTGCCGACGTCTTAAAAATGGATCGGGCCGCTACGTTTGGCCCGCCCACATCTGCCTTGCACACACTCAAAAGCTCGATCAATCAGGCGGAAAGGGGCCGAAATGGACCTCCTGTCACTTCTTGCATTCGGTGATACGGGCTGGGGCGATGAGCTGGCGCGTGGATTGATGGTGACACTGGCACTTGCCTTTGTGACCGCCCCGCTGGCCCTGATACTTTCCTTTCTGCTTGCATGGGCCAAGAACTCGAACAGCCGGTTGCTGCGCGGTTTTGCCAATGGCTATACGACGGTTTTCCGTAGTCTGCCGGAACTCCTGACCCTGATCATCATCTACTATCAACTACAGATCATCCTGAATGCCCTTGCGAGGTTGGTCTGGGCAGACGCCAATATCTCTCTGAACGCCTTTGTCTCTGGCGTCGTGGCGCTTACATTGGTGTTTAGCGCGCTTGGCGGCGAGGTTGTTCGCTCTGCTTACCAAGCCGTCAGCAAGGGCCAGTCCGAGGCAGCGATGGCGCTTGGGCTGAAACGCCGACACGTTTTTTTTCGCGTGGTTCTCCCGCAGATGTGGCGGCACTGTATTCCCGCCTTCGGCAATTTGTGGCTGATCCTGCTCAAAGATACATCGCTGGTTTCGATCATCGCCGTCAACGATCTTGTGCGCTATGCCAACAGGGCGATTGCCACGACAAAAGAGCCGTTCTTCTTCTACACGGTTCTCGCTGTAATATTCGTATCGCTGGCATTTCTCTCGGGCCAAGTGCAGAGGGTGCTGGAACGCCGCACCAGTGCGAATCTGGGAGGCAGATAAATGTTATCCCACCTGACAGATAACCTTGAACTGTGGCGCATTGGCCTGACCAACACGGTCATGCTGACGGCCTTGGGCGTGTTCTTCGGCTTTTTCGTGGCAATTCCGATCGCCGCAGCCCGGTTGAGTAGCAATAAATTGCTGTCAAAAGCAGCCTTTGGCTATGTCTATATTGTGCGTGGCACGCCGCTATTGGTGCAGATCTTCATCATCTATTATGGGCTGGGCCAGTTTCATAAAGAGCTGAAGGCGATCGGCGTTTGGTGGTTTTTCCGCGATGCGTTTAACTGCGGGCTGCTGGCCTTCACCCTCAATTCAGCCGCCTACCAATCTGAAATCTTGCGCGGCGGCATTCTTGCGGTTCCCAAAGGCGTGATCGAGGCCGGTTCAGCGCTTGGCCTGACAACGCTTCAGATTTTTCGCAGGATCATCATGCCCATCACAGTAGGTCGGATGTTGCCAGCTTTCGGCAACGAACTTGTCCTCTTGCTCAAGGCGTCGTCGCTGGTTTCGATCATCACTGTGCGCGATGTGTTGGGGCAGGCGCGGTTCATCTATGCTCAGACGTTTGATTTGTCTGTCTTTTATATCGCGGCGCTCAACTATCTGATCGTCGTAATGATCATCGAGGCGATCTGGCGGCGATTGGAGCGCCGCAACGCCTGGCTCAAATACACGGGGAATTGATGGATGCCGAGTGACAAGTCACAGCTCTTCGGGAACGAAGGAGTATTTCAGACGGCAAGCGGTCCAGACGGTACACACGTTGAAATGCCATATTCAGGCATCCGCACGTTTATGCGGCGTCGCCCGAGTATGGATTTTGCGGATGTCGATATGGCCGTACTGGGCATTCCGTTTGATCTGACCACCTCGGGCCGCTCGGGCTCGCGCTATGGGCCGTCGGCCCTGCGCGAGGCTTCAACACAACTGGCATGGGGTGAGGTCTGGCCTTGGGGGTTCGACCCGTTTGATCGCCTTTCGGTGGTGGATTGCGGCGATGTGCCTTTCCGGCGTGGGCAAGGGGCGCAGATGTATGAAGTAGCAACTGAGCTGGCCAGCCAAGTGGTTGCCGCTGGGGCGCAGACGATCATGATGGGCGGCGATCACAGCGCCACCTATGCGATGCTTAAGGCCAATGCGGAAAAATACGGGCCACTTGCCCTGGTGCAGTTTGATGCCCATCGCGACACCCAAAAAAGCGAATACCTTGATCATGGCACATTTGTTTATCATGCGATTCAAGAGGGATTGATTGATCCAAACCGCTCGATTCAGATCGGCATCCGAACCTTTTATGACGATAAAGATGATATCACGGTTCTGTATCGCAATTGGCTTCACGATCACACCGCCGATGAGATGCAGGCCCGCATTGAGGAAGTGGTCGGCCGTGGCCCTGCGTATCTGACCATCGATATCGACAGCCTTGATCCTGCCTATGCGCCCGGGACTGGCACGCCGGTCGTTGATGGGCTTGCACCCAATGATATCATTCGTTTCCTTCGGCGCTCGGGCGGGATCGGTTTCGTCGGGATGGATCTGGTCGAGGTCGCGCCTGCCTACGACCCTGCCGGGGTGACGGCTCTGATGGGGGCCTCCCTAATGCTCGAATATATCTGTGCAGTTGCCGCCAAGAGAGGGGGCTGACCCATGGTGTTTCGCGTGGCTTTGATCGAGTTTGCCCATGAGAGCAATACGTTCACGGTGAAAACGACCGGCATTCAGGATTTTCAGAATTCGCGTTATGTGCGCGGGGCCGAAATGCTGGAGCAACTGCGCAACACGACTTCCGAAATTGGCGGTGCGATCGGTGCTGCCGTGCGCATGGGTTGGGACGTCGTGCCGATCCTTGCCGCTCATGCCAACCCGAGTGGTCCCGTGTGTGAGACTGCGCGACGTAAAATCACGGACGAAGCACGGCGTTTGCTAGCAGAGTGCGGTCCGCTTGACGGGGTGTTCATCGCGCTGCACGGCGCCATGGTGACGGAAACGGATCAAGACGGCGAGAGCCAGTTCCTGCGCGAGATCCGTGCTGCGATCGGCGTGGATATTCCCGTGGCAGTGACTTTGGACCTTCACGCGAATATCTTCGACGAGTTTGCCGAACATGTGCAAATCGCGGTCAGTTATCGCACCTATCCGCATGTAGATATGGCTGCGCGCGCAGGTGAGGCCTGCGATCTGTTGCACCGGGCGATGGGGGGGGAGATCAAGCCGAGCCTCTTAGTTGACCGCCCGCCCATGCTCCTAGGTTGCGACGACGGGCGCACGACCGATGATGGCCCCATGTGCCACGTACTTGAGGCTGCTGCCGAGGAGGCTCAAGCACCAGGGCTTTTGCACGTTTCTGTCAACGCAGGCTTTACCGATTCCGATGTTTTCGCCGCGGGGCCAAGCGTTTTGGTGTGCCATGACAATGCAGAAGCCGCAGCCGCGCAAACGGCGCGCAGGTTGTGCGACTTGATCTGGAGCTTTCGCGATGACTGGACGCTTCCGATGTCTCTGGACGAGGCGATAGCTAAACTCAAGGGGCACAAACTCTCGAGCAAACCGGTTGTGGTTGCGGATTTTTCTGACAATCCGGGGGGTGGTGGCTATGGCGATTGTACGGCGCTCCTGTCTGCCTTGCTGGAGGCGGGGATTGAGAATGCAGCCCTCGGCGCGCTGATTGATGCTCAAGCCGCCGAAACGCTCAGCGAAGCGGGTGTTGGCGGTGTTGTGACGCTAAGCGTTGGAGGCAAAAGCGATCCATCGGCCGGTGGTGGCCCTCTGGAACTGACTGGCGAAGTGCGGGCGGTTTCCGACGGTACCCTAACATTTAAGGGGCCGATGCTGGCGGGCGTGGCTGCTGATATGGGGCCGAGCGTTTGCTTCCGAGTTGCAGGCGTTGACGTGTTGATCACGTCAAACGCCTTGCAGATGCACGATCTGAACCAGTTTCGCTGTGTCGGGATCGAGCCGATGGAAAAAAACGTGCTGGTGGTGAAATCCATGCAGCATTTCCGCGCGGCTTTTGAACCAATCGCCAGCGAGGTGCTGGTCGTCGATGCCGGGGGCCTGTGTTCCCCCGATGTGACGCGTCGACACTATGAACGTCTGCGGCGTCCAGTTTTTCCGTTGGATCAGATCGATGCTTGATATCAACACAATATCTGGACCGCGCGTCGAGTTTGACACCGATGCTCTGCAGCAGAATTTTGCTCATTTGGCAAAGTTATGTGCCGCGCATGGAATTGCGGTATCTGGCGTGACCAAGGCCATCGGTGGCAACCCGGACATTGCTCGCCTCATGCTGGACAACGGTATCCGCACGCTGGCGGATGCACGCCTCGACAACATAGCGCGGCTACGCGCAGGTGGCATTGACGCGCCGGTCATGTTGCTACGCGCGCCCGCCATGGTCGAAGTGGCCGAAGCGGCGCGGTTGGCTGACATATTCCTGCTCTCCGAGATTGAAACGATCCGCGCACTTGCCACTGCCAAAGCCGAACTGGGAGAATGCTGTCAGGTCGTTCTTATGGTCGATCTGGGTGATTTACGCGAAGGGGTTCCGCCTGAGGACCTGCCCAGTCTTGGCCGTGCCGTCATGGCCACGGAAAACGCCAATATCATTGGTATCGGCACGAATTTGGCCTGTAATCTGGGGGTGTTGCCAGATCAGAGCAATATGGCCGAGCTTGTCGCCTTGGCCAATCAGCTTGAAGCCACGATTGGACACCCCTTACGCTATGTCTCTGCGGGTAACTCGAGCGCAATTTCGTTAATGTTGAATCAAAGGTTACCAAGCAAAATCAATCACCTGCGCCTTGGAGAAAGCCTTCTACTGGGGCGCGAGACTGCCTACGGGCATCCGCTTGCCCGTATGAGCGGTGACTGTTTCGATCTGGTGGCACAGATCATCGAGCACAAACTTAAGGCCCCCAGACCGTACGCTGCGCGTGGGCGCAATGCATTCGGTCAGCAGGTTGATGTTGAGCTGACAGAGCCAAGAAGACTGGGAGTGCTGAACGTTGGGGCGGTTGATTGTGAGATCGGCGGTCTGTGCCCGCTCATCAACGGCGTCTCGATCGTTGGATATTCCAGCGACCATCTGATTGTCGACACCACCAGTTCGACCAGTCTGGCTGTTGGCGACGAAATTCGGTTCCGCGTTGATTATCACGCGCTGGCGACCGCAATGACCTCACCCTATTTGGCGCAAGTTGCCTTTCAGGCGAACAGCGTATCATTCACATTGGAAGGAGCACCGCGATGTCTGCCACTGCGATAGATCGCGATATCGACAACAGCCAAATGCACGTTAGCGACGAGGTGGTTATCGAGATCGAAAAAATGAGTAAATTCTATGGTGCTTTCCAAGTGCTGCATGACATTGATCTGCAAGTGCGGCGTGGCGAGCGGATTGTGATTTGCGGGCCTTCGGGTTCGGGCAAATCGACGCTTATCCGATGTCTCAACCGTCTTGAAGAGCATCAAGAGGGCCGCATTGTGATCGACGGGGTGGAATTGACCTCGGACCTCAAGAACATCGACAAGGTGCGTTCGGAAATCGGAATGTGTTTTCAACATTTCAATCTGTTTCCGCACCTGACTATCCTAGAAAACTGTACGCTCGCGCCAATGCTGGCGCGTCAGACCCCACGCGAGGAAGCCGAAGCAACGGCGATGCGCTTCCTTGAGAAGGTGAAAATCCCCGATCAAGCTGGAAAATACCCTGGCCAGCTCTCGGGGGGTCAACAGCAACGCGTGGCCATCGCGCGGGCGCTTTGCATGAAACCGCGCATCATGCTGTTTGACGAGCCCACATCGGCGCTGGATCCCGAGATGATCAAGGAGGTGCTCGATACTATGGTCGAATTGGCCGAAGAGGGCATGACCATGCTCTGCGTTACCCACGAAATGGGTTTTGCCCAAGCGGTGGCCAACCGTGTGATCTTTATGGACCAAGGCCGTATCGTGGAAGAAAACGAACCCAGTGCTTTCTTCAACAACCCGCAAAACGAACGCACGCAGGCGTTTCTCAGTCAGATCATCGGCCACTAGTGCTGACTATCCCAAGGAATATTACCATGTCGGCATCCGACCTTGCCTTGATCCCTTTTGTCAGCGTCCAGAACATGATGCGATTGATCCTCGAGATTGGGACCGAAACCTGTATTGCGGAAATTGAAACCTATCTGGAAGAAGACTTCCGCCGCTGGCCTTTGTTTGACAAGACGCCCCGCGTGGCCTCGCATTCGCATGAAGGTGTAATTGAGTTGATGCCCACGTCTGACGGTATCGAATACGGTTTTAAATATGTGAACGGGCACCCCAAGAACATGAAGGACGGTCTCCAAACCGTCACAGCTTTCGGGGTGCTGGCCTCGGTCGACACTGGTTATCCGCTGTTGTTTGCCGAAATGACGATCCTGACCGCTCTGCGCACGGCGGCGACGTCGGCCCTGGCGACGAAATACCTTGCTCCCAAGGGAGCCACGACAATGGCCATGATCGGCAACGGCGCGCAGGCCGAGTTTCAGGCGCTGGCGCTGAAAACGGTCTGTGGCATTTCTAAGGTGCGCCTGTTCGACGTCGATCCGAAGGCGACCGAAAAATGCGCACGCAATCTGGCGGGGTCGGGTATGACGGTGATAAAATGCGCCACTCCTGAAGAGGCTATATTGGGTGCACAGATCATCACCACCTGCACTGCGGACAAGAAGAACGCCACGGTGCTCAGCGACAACATGGTCGGGGCGGGCGTGCATATCAACGGCATCGGAGGCGATTGCCCCGGAAAGACCGAACTGCACCGCGATATCGTTATGCGTTCGGACGTATTTGTTGAATATCCGGAACAGACCCGCATTGAGGGTGAAATTCAGCAAATGCCCGAGGATTTTCCGATAACTGAATTGTGGCAGGTGATGACAGGCGAAAAGCCGGGTCGTACGGATGACGCGCAACAGATTACCCTGTTTGATGGCGTCGGGTTTGCCATCGAAGATTTTTCCGCTCTGCGCTGGCTACGCGACAAGGTCTCGAAGGGCCGTTTTTGCCATATGCTGGACATGGTCGCCGATCCTGACGACCCGCGCGACCTTTTTGGCATGGTACAACGCGAGCGTGAGCGCATGAGTGCTGCATGACCATTCAGGGTGATCTGGCTCCCGCACCGTACTTCTCAAGAAGCGTGCGCGCGCAGCGAGAAAACCAAATTCACAGAATGGGCTCGAACCGGCCATTCGCTGCGAACTGCATGAACGGCAGCTGTGCGGACAAACCGGTCGTCAGAAAGAATAGCGGCGGACTTGTCGTTAGAAAGAAACCTCAGGAAAAGTGGTTCTTGACGAACTTTGAATGGCAGGCAGCTTTGTTTTGCACGCTGCCTGCGCCATATGGTCGACCGTCGGTGACAGCGTTTGGCTATGCCGCCGCCGCGCGGCACAAGCAGCTCGCGCGGATCGGAATGTCCGCGCGGGCGATGGCTTGATCCAGCAGCAGTTTCACATGCGGCAACTCGACCGTTTCGCCGCGCCTGACGAGGCATTCGTGCAAACCGTGCAAGGCCCAGACATTGCGGGGATGCTGGCTTGGACGCGGCAATTTCCCGTCCAGACCGAGATCCGCGCGATAAACCGCCTCGGCTTCCTCATGCTCGCCGGCCTCCATCAGCAGTGCGCCCAACGCATGACGTGTCGGTTGTGGCCATGACCAGGGCTCTTCGTATTCCAGGTTGTCGTCCAGTTCGACGGCCCTGCGAAGATGGTCCAGCCCCTCGGCGCGGCGGCCCGCCTTGAACGAGATCTCGCCTTTCATCATCTCTTCGGCAACGGCAAGAACATCGCGCGCCTTGTTGTTGAACAGCATCCGGCTGTCCGGCACCTCGGCATAGGCGGCGGTGAAATCGGTCATCGCCGCATTGGCCTCGTCGTGGCGACCGAGATTGGCCAGGGCCACGGCCTTGGCGTAGTAGATCAGCGCATTGGTTGTGACGTAAAGCTCGGTGTCGGCGGGCTGCTCCAGATCAAGGATCTCCGACCACATTCCAAATCGGATATAGACATGCGGCGCCGCGGCCACGAAAGTTTCGAAGATGTCGGGATAGGAGCGGACAACCTCGTCCGGGACCTCCTCGCGCAGGCGCACCACCGCATCGACGGCGGCCGCCTTTTGGCCGAGGAACATGGCCCCGTAGAAGGCAAAGTGCAGGTTGTGAATGCGGTAGAGCGCATAGAAGTTGGCCGGCCCGGCATAGGCCTTGAACTTGTCGTCCACCTCGGCGGCAGCGAGGTTGCGGTAAAGCACGTTCTGATACTCTCCGCACAAGACGTCGATATGGGTGGCCATGTGCACCAGGTGGCCCGCATCGGGCACCAGGTCCTTCAGGCGGTCGCCATGGCGCAGGGCGCGTTCGGGGTGCGGCGACATCTCCATCAGATGAATATACATGTGCAGAAGACCGGGATGATCCCAGGCGCCGGGGGTCTGATCGAAGGCCCGTTCCAGCACCGCGATTGCTTCCGGCGTCGAGGCATCCGGGTTCGGCACCCCCTTGTGGAAATCCCAAAGCTGCCAGGGCGTCCGGTTCATCATCGCTTCGGCGTAAACGCAGGCGACATCCAGATCGTCGGAGTTCGCCTCGTAGACCGGCTTCATCGCGGCCGAGAAGCCGTCGTTGAAGGGCTGGTAATCCTCGATATCCGGGTCCGTGGGATAACGCGACGCCAACGCTTCGATCAGGGCGCGCTCGGTCGGTTTGGCCCCGTCAAGCGCCAGGCCCGCTTCCAGCGCCTTGTGCGCGCGGTCGAGCGCCGGGCCCTTTTCCTCGGGTGTGAACACTTCCCAGGGTTTGTTGTAGTTCGGACCGATGGCATAGGCGATGCCCCAATGAGCCAGAGCGCAGGCCGGATCGGCCTCAAGCGCCTTTTCAAAACATTCAATGGCCTCTTCGTGATTGTAGGCGAACAGCCATACGAGACCGCGGTCGAACCAGGTTTGAGCAATCGATACGTCACTTGCCGGGCGGCTGTAGCTGCCCAAATCGAAATAATCTGACATTGTGAAACTCCTTGTTGGTTCTGAGACCCTACCACAAAGGCCAATGAGTATGAGACTAGTCTGGCATACCTGCCAGCTTAAGTCCTTCCATAAGAGTGTCGACGTATCGATCGCAATCGGCGAAATAGAGCTTCGTTCGCCAGCGGCTCCGCGTCGTTATATTTGGCTCTAACTCCTGCAAAGTTTTCAGCGCGTCGCTTGCGCGCGGATCGTTCAGATGTCCCATTGCACCAAGTCTGAATAGATGGGACCACTTCATTGCGTTGGGTTGAGCAACCGAAGCGTCCCCAGAAGCAACCGCCTTCTCGAATTCCCCCAAAGCGAGATACGCGAAGGCGCGCACAAAAAGAAACGACGTCATTTGAGGATCATGAGGGGACAGCCGAATTGCGTTGTCAAAGTAGGGCAAAGCCTCCTCAGCACGCCCGCTGTAAAACAGTGCAAACCCCATGCCGTGATGCATTTGTGCGAAGGCCGGACTGAGCTCTAGTCCCTTGCCAAACTCTCGGATCGCCCCAGGATAATCGCGTTTGAGATTCAGTACTCTGCCGTAAGTGAACCTGGCTTGAACATTCCTGTCGTCCAGTTCAAGCGCACGACGGACCAATTGTTCGGCCTCATCTAGCGTGGCTGTGATGTCTTCGGCGAGATCATTCCAGACGTCGTAACAGAGTTGATAAGCTAGCCCCGCGTATGGAGCGGCGAATTCGGGATCGGCTTCGATTGCGGCACGGAAGCATTGTCGCGCAACTTGGGAGTCTTTCGGCTTGAAACGATACAATCTCCACATCCCCCGGTGATACAGGTCCCACGCGCCGAGATCATTTGTTGACTTTCCTTGCGCTCGTTCGCGCTCAGCATGTTCCATTTCGGGCTGAATTCGCGCAACGATTGTTTGCGAAATCTCGTCCTGCAAATCAAAGATATCTTCAAGCACACGATCGTAGCGATCGGCCCAAATATGTGTGCCAGCAGCGGCGTCCATGAGTTGTACTGAAATCCGGACCCGTGCACCTGCGGTACGTACGCTACCCTCCAGTAAATAGCGAACCCCCAAGTCCCGGCCGATCTCATTCAAGTCCATCTTTGTATCGAGGAAACCCGAGGTCGCATTCCTACCTTTGACAGACAGCGCCTTGAAACGAGTTAGAGAAGTGACAACTTCCTCAGTTACGCCGTCCGCTAGGTATTCCGAGTCGTCACTGCCGGACATGTTTCGAAACGGCATGACCGCAATGCTTGGCCGGGAAAGTTCTTTGACGTGGGCTGGCTGTTCAGCTTCCACTGCATCCAATTTCCGTTCATCAACCAGACGAGCGCAATAGACCCGAACGGGCTTAAGGATGTTCTTGAATTCCTGTGGTCCCAAATCGTCGAAAAGCCTCTTGGCGTTCGCATTTATCTCAGCATACACCTTCTCGGAGACCGCAATCCCCTCGGCTGGCGAAAGGCCTTCCAGACGAGCAGCGATGTTCACAGCATCACCGTAGACATCACCGTCTTCGATTATGATCTCTCCTTGATTTACACCGATACGCAAACGAACGCGTCTTTCTTCTGCAAGATCGGTGTTCCACGCGGCTGTTTCTGACTGAATTCTCCTGGCGCACTCCAGCGTAGCAGTCGCACTGGAAAACTCGGCGATGAACCCGTCCCCAAGGTACTTCACCAACCGACCCGAGTTGACTGAGATTGCTGGTTCAATGATCCCAGACTTCAGCTCACGCAGTATGTTCAGTGTGCCTTCTTCATCAGCCCCCATCATGCGGCTGTAGCCCACGATGTCTGCGGCCATGACGGCTGCTAGCCTACGCTGCATCAAGCGATATCAGCTCCCTTCCTCTTTCTTTGCGAGCCTGTGAAACTCGAACCCTCAGTCCGCTGAGATACATTACATCTGCCTTGTATTCGATCAAGGCGAGGCGCTTGCTAAATCTACAGAGAATACGCCGCTAAATGCCAGCTAGACTGAGGTATGGTCCGTCTGGTTTGGGCTCTCAGCAGACGTTAGTTGCATCCAGCCCAATGTCTGCTCGGCGGACAAAGCCGTCATTCCGGGACTCCTGCCTTGCGCAGACCGTCAAGCAGGCAGTCTAGATCTCGCTTGCGCTTGTAAGGCAACCGTTGGGCCAGTTTCTTCAGCGTCACTGCTGGTTTCAGCGACAAAAACTCCCGTGTCTGTCTTCGCGCATCTTCTGTCTGGCCCAGTTGAGCGTAGGTGGCCGCCAGCCATTGATGCAGACCGTCATAACCAGGGTGCCTTCCCACACCTTCCTCGAGTGCTGTTCGGGCGGCTTCAAACTGTTCTGTGAGGTAGAACGCTATGCCCAAGTTCTCATAGTAGGCACCGAGTGCATAGACCGGGTTGTAGCGAAGTGAGAGCCGTGCTTCCTCAATCGCTTCCTGCGGATCGCCTGCGGTGTTCAGGTAATAGGCCAACGCGAAATGCGCGTCCGCGTTGCTGGGTTCGAGTTCAACGGCCCTTCGACCTTCTGCAACCGCCAGACTGTGTTGCCTCGTCCAACAATATACATCTGCAAGGGCCAGATGTGCCTTGGCTAGTCCGGAATCCAAAAGCACCGCCTGTTTGGCGTGTTCCAAAGCCAATTTGAGAGACTTCTCAGGATCGTTGCTCCATTCCTGATTTGCCTCATGGTTCATTGCCCAGGAATACCCAGCATGAGCCGGCGCATATTCCGGGTCCAGTTCGAGGGCCTTTGTGTAGAGATTCAAAGCGCGCGCGTTGTCGTCCTTTGAAAAAAGTCGGTGAAACGCATTGCCTTGCAAGACATAGTCATAAGCCTCCAGGTTGCTGACTTCTTTTCGAAACGCACGATCCTGTTCTGCACGAGTGAGCGTTATTGCGAGGGTGCTCACAATCTTCTCGGTGATCTGGTCTTGGAGGTCGAAAATCTCCTCTAGATGGCCGTCAAACCGGTCAGCCCAAAGCTGGCTTGAGTTATCTGCGTCCATCAATCTGACATTGACACGCACTCTGCCGCCACCCCTGCGAACGCTACCTTCCAGCACGTACCGAACACCAAGCTCTCGCGCCGCCTGGCTCGGGCCCAGTGGCCGGTTCTGGTATTCGTGGGTCGCGTTACGCGCAATAACGACAAGCCCTGACATCTTGGACAGATCGGTCGCGATGTCGTCTGCGATGCCCTGGGAAAAGTACGTGTCGTCTGGGTCCTTTGACATGTTTTCAAAGGGCATTACGGCAATGGAAGGTTTGTCACACTGTGTCCGTACCGCTCCGGCCGCTGGCCAACGATACACACGAACAGGCTTGCTTAATCCTTTGACCTCATGCTGTCCTGCATCTGCGAACTCGGCGTCGATCCGATTTCCAATGCTCTCGCGCACAATGGAAGAAATGCAAATTCCATCCGGCTCGGCCAACGCTTCCAGCCGGGCCGCAACGTTGACACCGTCGCCGAAAATATCATTTCCATCGGCTATGACATCGCCCAGATTTACGCCAATGCGTAGTCGTATCTGACTGTCTGTATCGGCGATTTGCCTTTGGACTTTAAGTGCTGCTTCCACCGCATCGACGACGCTCGGGAACTCGACCAGCGCCCCATCGCCCATCAACTTCACCAGTCTTCCGCTTCGTTCGGCGATTATCGGATCGAAAACCTGGGCCTGATGCTCCCGAAGAGCGGCCAATGTGCCAGCTTCGTCCTCGCTCATCAGGCGAGAATAGCCAACCACATCCGCCACGAGTATCGCTGCCAAACGCCTTGCCATTGCATCTCCATTCCTCTGGCGAAGGTATCTAAACACGTACTAGAAATCTATCGATACGATTAGCGGCGGAAGTGGAAGCTATTGTCTTTCCCAGCCAACCATTTTCGCAGTCGAATTCTCTTGGGGCTCCGAGCGGTCATTCGACAGTTTACCGTCGACGACTGCTTCGCGGACAAAGCGCATGCGCTACTTGATAAGGGTGTGACGACATCGTCTCACTGCACACGGTAGACTTGCCAGCCCTCTGCCAATCCCTTGAGATTATGTGTTCCGAGGTCTTCGAAATCGAGTCCGGAACCGGCCACAAGATCTTTGACCGTCCGCGAAACGATCACGTCTCCACCGCCGCCGATCTGTCCCAGTCGGGCAGCGATATTTACCGCGATACCGCGTACGTCGTTGTCCGCGACTTCGATCTCTCCTGTATGGACGCCTATGCGAACATTGATACCGAGCCGCGCGACGGCCTCTTCGATCGCCTTGGCGCAATGAATGGCGCGTCCCGGTCCATCGAAGGTCGCGAGAAAGCCATCTCCGAGCGTTTTGACCTCGTGGCCGCGAAATTGTCGAAGCTGCTCCCTGACAGCAGCGTCGTGTGCCGCCAGCATCGCGCTCCAGGCTTCGTCACCATGTTCCTCTGCCTTGCGAGTCGAGTCGACAATGTCCGTAAAGACAACTGCCGCCAGGACCCGGTCGAAAATGGGCTTTGGGGCCGAACCGGTCACGAAGGTCTGGACCTCAGAGAGTATTTGCTCTCCTTCCTTTCCAAGGAAAACGAAATGATCCCGCCCGCTCAGTTCCACGAGCCTTGCACCGGGGATCAGGCGCGCCAGAGTGCGACCCCCCTCTACGTCGATTAGCGCATCCTCTTTCTTGTGCAGAACAAGGGTCGGCACTTGAATCGCCGGGAGAATATCGGCGATGTCGATCTTGCTGTTGACCTTCATGATCTCGATGAGGTCGCGCGGCGATGCTCCGGTCCTTTCGTATTTTCCCCACCAGTCCTGAAAAGATGGGTCGTTCCCGGTGTCCGGACAGAAAAGGGGAAGCGCCGCGCCGGTGCCCCAGGCTGTCTCTGCATAGGCGAACAATTCCTCGAGGGCTTCCCGTGTCGGGAACCAGGACTCGAATCTTGCGAACGCGCCATACAGTATCAGGCCGTCACAGCGCCTTGCCTGATAGGCGGCAAAGACGGACGCCAGCGATCCGCCTTCGGATATACCCATGACATAGGCCGACTCCATGCCCGCTGCGTCCATCACAGCACGGATGTCGTCCATGCGTTTGTCCATGTCTGGAACAGCGACGCCACGATCTGAAAGGCCGGTGCCCCGCTTGTCGAACAGGACCACCCTAGCGAACTGGCCCAGCCGCTCAAGCCACTTGGCCCAGTTCGGCTCTTCCCAGTACGTCTCTATCTGCGATACGAAGCCAGGTACCAGAACAAGGTTCTTCGGTCCCTCCCCATAGACTTGGTAGGCGACATGAACGTCGCCGCTTTTTGCGTACTGTGTTCTAGGGGGCATGAGCGCTCGCTTTCTGCCGTTAGGGTACAAGGGTCAGGGTAGAACGCAATAGATCGGCCCGACAATATCATTGTTTGGCAAATGCGGCCCCATCCGCTTTGGGCTCAGAGCGGTCGTTCGCTGCAGTCAGGTCCAATGACCGCGCTGCGGACAATGCAGCCGCCCGCTGAAACGCGGAACTCGGCTTCACTGGAACGACCCGTTTGAGGATAGATCTACTTATCAATCAACCATGTCGCCAGCCCCAGGACCCCGCCCGCTGCTGCAAACATTCCCATGCTTTCGTACAAAAGCGGAACACCAGGGAAGTCGAATAATATCAAGCCTGTCTCGAGACCCAGCTCGACAAAGCCGTATCCAACGCAAAGCCCAATAGCCGAACCCATTACCAACTTGCCAATCATTGCAGCTGCTCCCACGGTGACGTTCTGCCCTGATTTCCTACTGTTCTGTTCGAACACAGATTGAATATGCGCCGACAAGTGCATGTCTTTGCGCTCTGAAAATAGGCAAGTCGTGTCAATATTTTGACCACTAACGTTGTGGCTGATTTTCGCTCACGCACTCCGATCTATGGTGCGGTTTTTTGCTGATAGATTGCGGGAAAAGACAATGAGTTGATATGATCACATTTCAGCCGCATTCAGGTCTTCCCTTTGGAAAAAGCAAACTCGGGCCGAGCATGAAAGCGGCTATGCACCCGCCG
>NZ_JXYH01000064.1 GCF_001262635.1 Aestuariivita boseongensis | reverse complement strand
GATCGGCGCCTGGTTGGCCGGCGCTGCGCGACTAAGGGTAACGGAGGAATTTAGAAACAACTCTCCAAAAGTGGTGTTTCCGCGCACTGGATAAGATGCCTCGGGCGATTGCGGAGCCGTCCAAGTTACAGAACAAGAACCCCGAACGGTTGTGCTCTGATTGTTGCCTAAGTTACCGGGCGCGCTCAAAGTCGCGGTACACGTCGATGGGGAGAAGTAAAGCCCGTCAGAAAAGGCGCTGCCATCAAATGTTTGCGGAATAACCACCACATCTTGCGTGAAGTTGCACTGCCCCGAGCCAGTTCTGGTTACCCTATACGACAAGCTAAAATCGATCGTTATTGAAGTCGGAAATCCATCCAGTCCCCCATTCGAGGAATACTCACGATCCGATGGGCTCGGCACCAAAAATCCATTGGTATACGTGCAATTTGCAAACGCGCCATTTGCCAGCGCCAACCAGAGAATGGCCGAAAACGCCAGAGTGTAAACACGATGTCGGCTCCGGAAAATGTCCGCAAGACTATTCAACTGCATTCTACACGTACCCATTTTGTTTCGTGAGGCCTGTCACTCGCAGCCTGGAGATCCATGCGGAGTGGGGTGAGCCTCTGTTCTGCTCGTATATAAGAAACTCCATATTGGAGTTCTCTCAAAAACAAAAGCACACTCGCCATCACGAAATGCTCTTCTTTGTTCACCATGCCTACCGGACCACAGAGGAAATAGTTGGGCCATAGCATGGCGCAATCGAGGGAACTCATCCTTGGAAAGCACGGCTTTTTGACGGGGTGTTGCGTCTGCTGTTGCGCCCCATGAAAAGCATCTGGCGGGGTCGAATCCGGCCTCAGCGCAACTCACCAGGGTAAGTCATTGCGATGGACGAAGACGCTCTCGCTCATGACACGCCTGACATCACCACAGGACGCGCCTCTTCAATCGGTCCTTCGATACTTCGTAGGCACGCAGGCGGCTTCCTGGACATGCCGACTTCCCGTCTCACGGCCGGTATAGGTACACAATCTTGGGGATTTGTGCACGAGGTCGATGATCCGGATGCCCGAGACACGTTCGACATAACCCTGTCCATCCTGAGAATGTCTTCCGCACGCGCCTGTCAGCGTAATACTCCATGTTGATGCAGTTGGGACGCGGTTCCGGTCTCGGTACCGTGAATGCCCGATAACGCAAGCTCCAGGGCGTTCGGATCCGGCACGCATGGTTCATTCAGGGACCTCGCCGCGCGGCGCTTCAATCTCCGCCTTCAGAGCTTCATAAATCCAGCCGCCAGCCGCGCCTTTGTGTCGATCCCACTAGACGTCAGCACACAGGCATAGCGCAGCTTGTTGTCCGCCGCGCGCAAGTTGCGCACGTTCACCTGGCCTTTTCCACCAACGCCCGTGGCACGTAATTCACTGCGCCCGGGCTCAGACCCAGTTCGCTGGACATCTCGCGCTGTGACAGTTCCGGCTCCTGTTCAAGACGGCGCAGCAGGCGAAATCTCGTGTCGTCGCCGAGGGCCTTGCTCAAACCTGCAGACGCACCGCGACTGGCCTGAGCCGCTAGGTCCCTTGCACAAATAGTGACGGCTTTGTTCATGGGTGAACGCCTGCAAGGGCGGCAGTCATGTTGAGAGTGACGTTTTCGTTAAACACTTGGATGCAGGAGATTTATTGCCCAAATCCGCACAAAGATCGAGCGCCCCCTGTCCTACGCGACCCGGCGCAGGCCCGTCATCCAGAACAGGCCAATCAGCGCCAGACCGGCGGCGTTCAGCCACAGCCCCCAGGCAATGGCATCCCAGGGACAGAGGATTGCGAGACCACACACCGCCAGAAGCACGCGTTCGGGGAAACCCAGGTCGCGGATGAAGAAGCCAACAATGGCGGCGGTGACGACATAGACACCGATCAGGGCTTTGACGGCCGTCAAGACGATCACTGCCACCGATCCGTCAAAGATCAGCGCAGGCGATACCGCGAACAGAAACGGGATCAAATAAGCGGGCCAGGCGATGCGCACGGCCTCGACACCCGTGGCCATGGGCGGGGCTTTGGCCATGTTGGCCGCAACAAAGGCCGCAATGGCAACGGGTGGCGTCAGCATCGACAGCATCCCGAAATAGAGCACGAACAGATGTGCCGCCATCGGTTGAAGCCCCAGCTCCACCAGCGGCGGCGCGGCCAACGAGGCCAACAGAAGATACACGCCCACCGTTGGCAGGCCCATCCCCATCACAATGCACACCACCGCCGTCACGATCAGCAAAAGCAGCAGGCTCGACTGCCCCAGCTGCACCAGGAAGAAGCCCAGCCCGAAGGACAGGCCCGAACGCGCCACCAGCCCGATGATCATTCCGGCGATCGCACAGATCAGGATGATCTCGACTGCTGCACGCCCGGCAGACACCATTACGCCAATCATCACGCCAGGCGTCACCGTGCGCCCGTCATAGGTCATAACCAGCGACAGGACCAAGAGCACCACGATGGAAATCAACGCCGCCGTCTCAGGCCGCAGGTTGAAGCTGAACAAACCCACCAGCAACACGATGAATGGCACGAAGATGAACCAGCCTTTGGCGATGACATTGCGCATCGGCGGGATCTGCGCTTCCTCGACGCGCGCGATGTTCAGCCGCCCGGCCTCCAGATCGGCAAACATGAACAGGCTGAAGTAATACAAGATCGACGGGATCAGCGCCGCCAGCATCACGTCGACATAGGAGGCTTGCAAGTTCTCGGCCAAAAGAAACGCCGCCGCCCCCATGATGGGCGGCATCAACTGGCCGCCGGTTGATGCCGCGGCTTCGATCGCGCCGGCTGTTTTGGCTTTATAGCCGCCGTTTTTCATCATCGGGATGGTGATCGCCCCGGTAGAGGCCACATTGGACACCGCACTGCCCGAGACGGACCCGAAGAACGCCGACCCAAGGATCGCGATTTTCCCCGCCCCGCCCCGTTTGCGCCCCGCCAGCGCCAGGGACAGATCCGAGAAGAACGCAGAGCCCCCAGTAGCCAAAAGCAGCTGCGACAGGATCAGGAAGGGCACGACCACGGCGACAGCAATCGACAGCGCCGCGCCAGCCAGCGACGCAGAATCCAGCATCAGGAACGTCAGAAGACGATCTGGTGCGATGGAGCGGCTTTGCAACGGCCCGGAGAAGTTGCTGGAGAACAGCGCGTAAAGGCACACCATTCCCAGAATGACGATCAGGGCCCAGCCCATGGATCGCCGGATCGCGTCAATCAGTAGAACGAAGCCGATGGAGGAGACGATCAGCGCCTCGGTCGGATGGTAGAATACATTTTCCGACAGTGTCGGAAAGCGCACCGCCAACCAGCTGCCAAAGGCAAGCGAGGAAAGGGCCTCGGCCACCGCAAGAACGCGCGGGCCGGACCTGCTTGTCAAAAAGGCAAGCGCCATGGCCAGGGCCAGGGCAACGATCAACACCTGCTCGGAGTAGACACGCCAGCCAATCCAGAGCGGTGCTCCGGAAGACCAGAACACCGCCACCAGAGTGATCAGCGCAGCGAGGGTACCCAACAAGAGCCCCTCGCTGCGTGAGATGTTGCTCATCGCCTCGACCTCAACGTCTGCTTAGTCTTGCCAGACGCCCATCTCTTTATAGAACTTGATTGCACCGGGGTGGTACGTCACGCCCACATCCTTACCCATGTTTTCCTTTGCAAAACCATTCCAGAAGGGGCCGCCGGCCAGCAGGTCGGCTTCCTTGTCCCAAATCGCTTTGGTCGCGTTATAAACCATCTCTTCCGAGACATCGGCATTGGCAAAAAGCACATAGTCGAACACGTTGACAGTGGTCGGCGCGTCCATTCCGGGCACCGCACCTGCTGGCAGTTCCTGCAGATAGGTTTGCGGCAACCACTCGCGCATCCGTTCCAGCGCTTCGGGCGAATCTTCGAAGGACAGATAACGAATACCAAAGCTCGCATCGAATTCACGGCTTTGCGCAGCACCCACCACAACGATGGTCACGTCCGTCGACCCTTCGCCAAAGCTGGACCACATGCGCGGGAAGTTCGGAACGGCCACGCCTTCAGCATCATCCAAAGTCATTCCCGCATTCGCAAAATAGCCTTTGGACACGTAATCGCCCAAAGCGCCATCCGCAAAGACAGGCACACGTTTGCCCTTCAAGTCCGCGACCGACTGAATATCGCTATCCTTGCGCACAACATAGGCGTTCCGGAACGGCATCAGGGTGGCAACCATTTGCAGATTGGGGTTCGGGCGGCCTTCGGACATGCCGGTGCCAGTCACCGCATAGGTCGTCTGCACGATATTGGCGATGCCGAATTCGATCTCCCCGGCATTAACCAGCGGAATGTAATCCGCGGTGTTGGCCAGTTCTTGCGGACGCATCTGCATCACGCCGGTTTCCGAAATCGCCGCGGCCAGGCTGCGCCCGATCTGGCTGGTGCCGCCCCGCGCCGTGGACCCCAGCGCCGCGATATCGGCAGCAACCATCGTGGCGCTCAGGCCAAAGGCTGTTGCCAGCCCCATCATCCATGTCTTGTTCATGTCTCGTCTCCCTGTTTGTTATCAGTGGTGTTCGAAAAGCGGCCCGTGGCCCGTGAACTGGTCATTGATCCCCATCGCGCGCAGCGCATGCCAATAGGTGGCCGCGTTGATCGCGATAAAAGGCTTACCATATTCTTTCTCAAGCTCGACGCAGAGCCCGCACATCGACAGATTGGTACCCACCTGCACGAAGGCATCCACATCATCGCCGTCCATTTCAGCCACATGGCGGCGCAGTTCGTCTTCCTGCACCTGGGCGATGGCCACCGGGCTGGGACATTTGAGGCCACGGAAGCGGACTACATCGAACCCGCAATCCTGGAAGAACAGGGTGACATTCTTATCCGACACCGGGAAATAGGGAGAGATCACGGCGATCCGCTTCGCCTTGTGCAGGTTCAAAGCCGCCTCGCAGGCGAACGATCCCGCCGAAACGCGCAGCCCGCAATGATCCGACAGTTCTTTCATCCGCTTTTCCGACGGTGCGCGGCCATCCCAGAACATCAGCGCCGACATGCCCATGATCAGGTAATCGGGTTCTGCCGTAACGCAGCGGTCCACCGCATCATAGAGTGTGGCGCCGATGGCATCGACCAGCGCGACGAAATCCTCGTCATTGCTGACCTTCATGTTGGGAACAAAGATACGGCCAAAGTGATTGGTGACGCCCGGAACGCGGAAGTCATCCATGTCCGGCTGCACGATCGTGTTCGTCGAGGGGGCCACCACCGCATATTTGCAGCGCCACCCCCGTGCATCTTTCGGCATAAGCCACCCTCCCCGGCGCTTACTTTTAGGAAATTAAATATCTCGAATCCCCATCCGTCAAGAATTTGTCTGGACAAATTCTTGACCGCTTGCCGCTTTGCCCTCTATTCAGGCGTCACATCAGATGCACTGCGGGCGGGGCCAAAACGGACAATCCCCGCCTCAAGGGGGGTACAAAATGGCCAATCCGAAGCTGAAACAGATGATCGCGGCAGGGGAATTCATTACCGCCCCCGGCGTCTTTGACATGATCTCGACCCTCGTGGCCGACCGCATGGGCTTTCCGGCGTTGTACGTCACGGGCTATGGCGTGTCAGCCTCGCATCTGGGCCTGCCCGATGCGGGCATCATGACCTATACCGATATGGAAACCCGCGTGCGCCGGATCGCCGAAGGAGCGACCACACCGGTGATCGCGGATGCCGATACAGGTTATGGCGGGCTTTTGAACGTGCGCCACACCGTGCGCGGGTATGAGGCCGCGGGCGTCAGCGCGATCCAGATCGAAGATCAGGAATACCCCAAGAAATGCGGCCACACCCCGGGCCGCCGCGTGGTGCCGCTGGAAGACATGGTCAGCAAGATCAAGGTGGCGGTGGACAGCCGGTCCTCGTCGGATTTCCTGATCATTGCGCGCACCGACAGCCGGACCAGCCTCGGCATCGACGAGGCGCTGCGCCGGGGCGAAGCCTTTGCCGAAGCCGGAGCCGACGTGGTATTCATCGAAGCTCCCGAAACGGTGGAAGAAATGCAGATGATCAATGACCGCATCGGCGCTCCGACACTGGCCAATATGGTGTCAGGCGGCAAGACACCCATCCTGTCATCTGCCAAGCTGCACGAGATCGGCTTTTCTATCGCTATCCACCCCGCGCTTGGGTTCCTGGCTGTGGGCCAGGCCCTCAAAGCCGCCTATGGCGAATTGCTGGAAACCGGCGACGTTGCCAATGCTCAACTGGATAACTTTGGCGAATTCAGCAAGCTGATGGGCTTTGAAGACGTCTGGGAATTCGACAGGAAATGGGCGGAGGTCTGACGCCCCATAAAGCAGGCGCCGGCTTTATCATCTAGGTGGTTGCCCCAAACCAATGCGGGTTCGGTGAATGTAGCGATCCCCACCCAGATGCCAGTTGAAGGAGGCAATCAACGTACCCGATTGGCTGGAATATCGCCGTAGAATGCACAAGCACGGCGCGCCGCTGACCAGCCCCAGCGCCTGGGCCACCTGAGGTGGCGCGGGCATGGCCTGGGTTTCCTGTTCCACATCACGGATAGGTTCGCCCGCCGCTTCGGCCAGCCCGGCATAAATCGGGCCAGGCCCGCGTGCAAGATCGGGCGCAATCGCCGCGAATCGCTGCGGCACAAAGCTTTCCACCAGCGCCAGCGGATCACCATCGGGCATGCGCCGCACGCCCCGGATACTAAGCCACGGATCGCCTGCATTGCCGCCAATGCGATTGGCCAGATCAGGGTCCAGCAAGGTGTTTTTTGTACCCAGAACCTCAAGATTCGTCTCTTCAGCGAATTGGGTCAGATCGGACATCGACCGGTACTTCTGAACAAAAACGCCAGATGGCGTGTCGCGCAACACCCGGCTGCCCGCACCCTGCACGCGTGACACCATGCCCGCGGCCTGCAACCGCCGCAGCGCCTCGCGCACGGTGAACCGGCTGACGTCAAAGCGTTTGCACAGGCTGGCCTCGCTAGGCAGCAGATCACCCACCGGAAAGATGCCGGCGGCGATCTCATCCCGCAGGACCTCGAAAATCTCGGCGTAAAGCGGGGTTTTGACCTCGTCGCCCACGGGTCAGGCGACCTCGTCCAGATCGCGCAGAGATTGGATCATCGAGGATTTCATCACATAGGCCCGATGTTTCACCGGATCGGCCACAGTCGCGCGCAGCTCATCATGGAAGGCACGGCGTTTTGCCGGGTCGGTCTCGTTCAGAAGCGCGCGATTGCGCAGAGCCTGGGCCTGGACTGTCTCAATCGCCACCTTCCGGCGTTGGCGTTCATAGCGGCCCATCAGGGTGGGATCCGCGCCGCGCCAGACCTGCGCCAGCTTTTCAGACAGATTGACCGCGTCATGGATACCGCCATTCATGCCCATCCCACCTAGCGGGTTGTTCAGATGTGCGGCATCGCCAGCCAGGAAGATCCGGCCATGAACATAGGCCTCCGCAACGCGTTCATGCACGCGATAGGCTGTTTTATGGGCGATTTCATAAGGTTCTCCGGGCAGAAGCGATTGCATCCGCTCTTCGATCCGCGCGGGGTCAAGGATTTCCTCGTCGCTCAGGTTCGGATCGGTTGGGAACAGAACCCGCCACAGGGTCGGCGTGCGCAGCAGCACCAGCCATTCGTCGGGGTCAGAGATATAGCTGATATCGGCCAACCCCTCGATCGCCTGATCATAGCGGAAGGGCGTGGACAGCGAGAGGAATATCTCAGGGATTGTCAGACCAGGAAAGGCGACACCGGTGGATTTTCGCACAGTGGACCGCGCGCCGTCAGCGCCGATCAGATAGGCGGCACGGAATGTCTCCACCTCTCCGTTCTCGCGGCGGGCCTTGACCGTAACGCTGTCAGAGTCCTGGCTGACCTCTTCCACGGTAATATCCGTGATCAGCCTGGCGTCGGGTTCCGCCTCCAGCCGCGCGCGGGCGGCTTCGGTCAGTTTCCACTGTTCTGCCTGCAGGCGATAGGGGTGGTCTGTCACATCCGCTAGAAGGCCCAGATCGAAGGTGGCAATCTCTCCTTCCTTGCGATCGCGGAACTGCCAGAGCGGGCATTTGATCCCCCGTGCGATTAGCCCGTCGGCCAGACCAAGCCTGTCCAGAAAATCCAAAGTCGGTGGATGGAAGGTGGAGGCACGCAGATCAACCGCCAGATCGGCCGAGGCTTCCAGCACCGTGACCGGAATCCCCTCTTCCAAAAGCGAAACGGCCGCGACCAGCCCCACCGGCCCCGCGCCTGCAATCAAGACTCGTTTCTCAATCCCCTGCATCCCACTCTCCTTGTCTGCTGCAACGGTAAGAGCGCGACCCTTGCCGTCAAGCAAAATTTGTCTGGACAAATCTTGAAAGCAGGACAGTCTTAGGTCAAGGGAGGACTGTAGATATGGCACATCCATCACTTGAAGGTCGCGTCGTTCTGATCACCGGTGGGTCGCGAGGATTGGGGCGCGAGATGGCACTGGCCCTGGCCCAGGCCGGGTGCCACGTGGCCATCACCGGCAGTACGGCGTCAGATGCGCTGTATCAGACCCAAGCCAATCTTGGACCACCGGCGCTGGCCCTTGTGGCGGATGTCACCGATGCACGCGCCTGCGCCAAGGCCGTCGAGGACACGGTGCAGGCCTTTGGCCGCATCGACGTGCTGATCAATAATGCAGGTCTGGGCATGCGCGCGATATCCGAGACCTTCAATACAGTGCCCACCAAGTTCTGGGAGGCGGATGCCAGCGCGTGGACCAGGATCATCGACACGAATGTGAACGGCCCCTTCCTGATGGCGCAGGCGGTGGTGCCGCAGATGCTGGCGCAGGGGTTCGGCAAGATCATCAATATCTCGACCTCTGACATCACGATGATCCGCAACGGCTATTCCCCCTACGGGCCAACCAAGGCGTTTCTTGAGGCCGCCAGCCGCGTCTGGGCCGCCGATCTGGCTGGAACCGGCGTGGATGTGAATGTGCTTCTGCCGGGCGGAGCCACGGATACCGATCTGCTGCCCCCCTCCCCCAACAAGAAAGGCGCGGACGGGAATCTTTTGTCGCCGGATATCATGCGGGCCCCTACCCTTTGGCTGTGCTCGGATGCGTCAAACGGGATCACGGGCGCGCGGTACATCGCGCGGCTTTGGGACGACGCGAACCCCGATGCCGTGCGAAGCGATACCCGGGAGAAACCGCGCATCATGTAATCCTCGTCCGGGCCCCGGATATGATCCGGGGCCTCGTGCCCGGCAAGAGGTCCCGGCGCAAGGCCGGGACGGCACTGTCATCCAGGCATCAACAGCCACCGGGCCGCCAGTTCGCGACATAACCAAACGCGTCGTTCGGATCCCCGATCTGGTCCAGCGCCTCGGACAGCATATCGTCCGTCATCTCGGACAATGTCACCGGGGGCAAGTCGTGATCGCCGCGCCAGAGGTTCAGCAGATGATGCGCGGCCTCGCGACATTCCCTGCCCACGGCCCAATGCAGCGCGGTCAATCCGCGCGCGTCTCGGGCATCATGGGGGCAGCCAGCCTTCATGAAGCGCTGCAACAGCCCAATATCGTTGGCACGGGCCGCCGCTGACATATGCAGGCCCGACATCTCTTCCATGTCGAAATCCCAGAAATCCGGATCCTCATAAGACAACGCAATGCGCACGCCGTGTTGCAACAGAAGCTCCACGATCTCGCGTCGTTTGAAATCTATCGCAAGGGACAGCGCCGTGTCGGCAGTATAAACCCCGTCATAATAGGCCACGTCATTCGCAATCGACAAATCCAGAGAAAGCAGAAAGCGGCAAATCCCGATATGACCATTGCGGATGGCAACATGCAGCGGGCCTTCCCACTGGTCTTCCGATACCATCGCACCGCGCGCAACAGCGGCCTTGAAAGCCTCCAAATCCCCACTGCCTGCAAAGCTCAGGACATCGCTGTCATACCACCGTCCGCCATAAGCACAGGTGCCCCGCGCTTGCGCCTGCACGGGTGTGTTCCACAGCGCCAGATAGGTCAGGTTGGTTTTTTCACCCAGCGATGTCACTTCAGTCACATCCGTGTGGCTAAGATTGATCTTTTGCAACCTGCTCAACTTGGCCAAGGGTGTCACATCGCTGATCCGCGTATTCCACAGATCGAGGGATTCAAGCCGGGTCAACTTTACTAGAGGCGAGAAATCCGTCGCCTGCGTATTCCAAAGGCTCAGAGATTTCAGAGAGGTCAGACCCTCCAGCACCGACAGGTCGATGATCTTGGTGTCGGCCAGGTTCAGATGTTCCAATCCTGTCAGCGCCTCAAGGGGCGTGAAATCCTGGGCCGCCACGCGTTCGATATTCAGGCTTTTCAGGTTAACAAGCGATCGAAGCGGGGAGAGATTGTGCACCTCTGCGCGAAAAAGATCCAGATTTTTCAGATTGGTAAGACGGCTGAGCGGAGAGATATCCGACAGGTTTCTGCTGTAACTCAGATCCAGCTTTTCCAGCTTCGATAGGCCAGAGATCGCCTTTACCGACGCGATGCCCGTGTTTCTCAGCGCAAGTTCCGTCACATCGGTCAGCCGCGCGATTGAAGCGGGCAGCTTCGTCATGTTGTAAGAGGATACACCAGACAAATCGAAACTGAGCGCACCTGCTTTCGCCGCGTCCTGCGCAAGGCGGTCAACGTGCTGAAACTCGGCCTTTGCGCGTTGCCTATCTCGAGAATTCAGAGCGCCGCGGAGCTTCTTCAGAACCACGTTCAACCCTCTCTACAACTCTCCATGTAGGCTATGGCATCTTCGGTCCCGATCAGGTCGGCGTATTTCGCGCTCATATCGAACAGGTTCGCCTCGTGCGGCCCCTCGGCGCGGTCGCCACAGGCCTCATGTGCGATTAGCGTTACGAACCCCGACGAGATGCTGTCGATGCAGGTCGCCCGCACGCAGCCCGATGTTGTCAGCCCGCCAATGATCAGCGTGTCGATTTTGTTGAACATCAGAGTGGCCGTCAGCGAGGTGCCAAAGAAGGCGGATGGATATTGCTTGGTCACCATCAGATCGCCCTTCTTGACCTCCAACCCCTCGGCCAATTTCTGGGTGTCGCGGCCATCATCGAAACACGACAACGCAGGCACCTTGGCGTAAAAGGCGCCCCCGTTACCGCCACCTGGTTGGTATTTCACTTCCGTAAAAATCACCGGTACCCCGGCGGCGCGCGCCGCCTCTGCCAACCGGATTGCATGCGCACGGGCCGAAATGCATCCCTCGCCCCCGTAAAGCGGCGCATCGGGGTCGAAATAGGCATGCGCAAAATCCACCAGCAACAAGGCGGGCTTGGATCCATAGGTCTGCTTGGCGTGATAGCCCGCCTTTTCATAGTTTTTTTCGAGCGTCTCGGTCATCGCACCTTTCCCTTTTCCGTAAAGACTTGGCCGGGATCGGGTCTTTGTCCAGTGGCTTTTGGCTTGTTGAACCCGCACACCGACGCCATGCACGACCCATGTTCAACAGGTCGGGATGAGCAGCTCAGCGTTTTTCGAGCATTTCAAGGCCGTTACCGGCACCTCGCCCCTGCCGTATCAGAAGGAACTGCGCCTGCTGCGCGCGCACGAGGTGCTGCGCGGTACCAACGGCAAGGTCTCGGACATCGCCTTTGCGGTCGGCTACGAGAGCACGGCCCAGTTCTCGCGCGAATACGCCCGCAAGTTCGGCGGGCCGCCCCGGCAAGACCGGACGCTAGGGCCGGCCGAATAGGGACGGTCCAACGGACGCGCCTCAGTTCGCTGCGCGCCACATCCTGTAACGGCCCTGCCCGGTCACCTCACGGATCAGCCCATGCGCTTCCATCCAGGCAAGGTTGCGGTTCACGGCCGCACGGCTGGCGCCGGTCAGAGTCTCGGCCATTGGGGCGGAGACGAATGGCCACTCGGTCAGTACCGTGCGCAATGTCGGGGGCGTCTTACCCGAGAGTGGCGTCATCTCCACCTCTGCCCGCACAGCCCAAGCCTCGATGTCGTCGAGGTGACGCATCGCGGTCAGGCAGGCGGTCTCCATCCCGTCGAGCCAGTAGGCCAGACGGACAGTCGGTAGACCACCAGCCCGCAGCCCCCCTGCCCCGCCCATGGCGAGAGGCGCAAAGACTGCTCCTCTCCCTTCATTGGTAGCAATCCGTGCCGCCGTGACGGCGGCTTCCATCCGGTCGCCGTGTTGCCCAAGGCCCGCCAAGCTCCACAGGTAAAATCCCATTGCAGCGCGGGTTATCGGGTGCAGATCCGTGGCTTGCTCCATGAGATCGAGCCAACTTCCCGCGCGATCCGCGAATGGCTCGGTCTGATGCTCAGTGTTCTCGGGGTCACGGCGATCCAGGAAAGCGGACAGGTCCTGGTCTGGTCTTGGTCCACCCGTCAGCCGCCGCACCGCCCATCCGACACGCGAGAGCGCGGCAGTGTCGTCCTGCACACCGGAAAGACGCATGGAGATCCAGAGCGCCAACCTATCTGGCGCAACCCGGTCGCCGGCGAACCAGCTAAGATAGGCCGCCTCGATCAGGGCAAGCCTGTGGCGCCAACCTTCCGGCCCGCGCCGCAAACGATCATCAAGCGCGCCAAGCCGACCTGCGACGCGCGCGAGGCGCGCAGCATGGCCCGCCTCGGCCTTTCGCCAGTCATCGAGGATTGCGGTCTCACGGGGTCCCGCACGTGGTCCGGGCGGCAGATCGTCGGGCTCCTTTTCGATCGGACCGGGCAGGAACCACAGATCGTCTTCGGAACTCTCCTCGGCCTCTTCCACACTGAGCAGAGGATTGTCAAAATCATCATGGAAAGCCGATGCTTGAGACTTCATATGCGCAAAATACATGCATTTTGCGCGTTACCCAAGAATTTTATCAGTCTGCCTCTGTATTCCCTATATCGCACGCGCGCACGACGGCCTAGGAGATCTCTCTGATCGCGCTCAACGCAAGCAAACCAGGGGATTGTGCGCCAGCTCTGCGAGAGAACACCTTCTTGCATTCGTTTACAAACGGTCGTTTATTAGTGATATATGAAATTGCAAACGGCTGATTTTCATGCCCTTCATAGGCTATGCGCGTGTCTCCACCGAAGATCAGACCCCCCTGCCCCAGTCTGAGGCCCTGCGAACTGCGGGATGCGTCGAAATCCATGAAGAGCACGCCTCAGGCGGCAATCGTGCGCGGCCGGTGCTTGCCCGCGTGCTGGAGCGCATTTGCAAGGGCGACACCCTGGTGGTCGTTCGGATCGACCGGCTTGCGCGGTCTCTGTCGCACCTTCTCGAGGTGATCGAGCGGTTAGAGACAAAGGGTGCCTTCTTCCGCTCGCTCCAGGACCCGATCGACACGTCCTCACCGCAGGGCAAGTTTACGCTGCAGGTTCTGGGCGCCGCCGCCGAGTTCGAGCGCGCTCTGATCCGCGAACGGACCAAGGCAGGGCTTGCCTCTGCGCGCGCCAAGGGACGTGTCGGCGGCAACCCTGGCCTCCGTGCAAAAGATCCAACAGCGCTTCGCAAGGTCAGGCTGGCGCGACAGGACGGCTACATGGAGCGCCTGAACGAGACAGCGCAGGATTGGGTGCCCCATGTGCGCCGCCTGCGCCCCGATATGGCTTGGGAAGACGTCCTGCGGATCATCAATGGCCCCCTGCCCCACGACCGCCACTGGACCCAAAGCCGTTTGCTCCGCGCTGTGAAAGCCTACGTCCGAGACGGGTTTCTGCCCGCCGAAGTGCTGGATCGTGCTGGACGCCGGGATGCTGACGACCGCCTGCCCGCGATCGTCGCGGCCATTAAAGGCGCTGATCCGGATATCACGCTGCAGGCGATTTGCGACCGGTTGGAATCCATGCGTGAGCGGACTCCACGGGGACGTACAAACTGGCAGCCGTCCTCTGTCAGGATGCTGTTGGAACGGGCGGAACGACTCGGGCTGCTGGTCAGGCAAATGGATTGACTGCGCACAACTGATCTTCGACCAACAATCCGCCGTGCGTGTCCTCAGTGGTTAGCCAGCTTTAAGACGTGACGCTTAAAACTTCACCGCTACGCTCCGGCCACATCGTCGAAGGCACCAGGCACAAGATCTTCCCAGAATGCGACCATAGCGCCCATACATATGGCTGACCGCCACCCCAGACGAGCAAACTCAGCACGCAAAGTCTCGTCTGTCAGACCGGCTAAAAACAGCCGTTTGTCCGCATCTCTTTGCGTGGGTGTCCGCTGATCGACCAGTTCCATGATGCGCGCCATAGTTGCGGCCCGCGCGGCCCGTTCGCGACTTAGCTCATCCTCGCGCCGCTGGTCAGCCTGCTGTTGAGCCTTTATCGCATCCGCACGGAGTTGCGCCGCTGCGACCGCCTCGGCCGACGGCTCAGCCGGTGTGATGTCCTTGTAATCATCCCTCAACGCCGCCGTCAGATAGCTCACCGGGCTTTCCACCCCGTCGCGACCTTTCAGATAGGCCACCTTTTCGGCCACATAATCTTCCCCATGCTCCGATATCCACTGCCGTGCCAGCCGGTCGCTCACTCCCAGATTGATGAGAGAGGCATAAACCGGGCCCTGCCGCACCCCCTCGCCGTCGTCGATGTCCAACATCGCCAGCTGCGGGTTTTCCTTGATCAGGAAGCGGATCTCGCTCACCTGCCGGCCCATCTTACGCAGCTCCGGCGTGATAAGAATATTCGACGTCTTGTTCACTTCCGCTACAGCCGGCTTAATCACCTTCGCGTTCAAATGTTTAAAACTTTCGTAGTAGGCGCTTCCGTCCACCCCCATCAGTCGCCGGAACAGCTCGATCGGCCACCATCCAGTCGAACCAGTACGCACAAAGCGATAGCAATTCTCATAAAGCGCCAGGGCATGGCCAGACGTGAATCGCCGCTGAATGTTCAGGTTGATCAGAGCAAAAACCTTGGGGTCATGCAGCTTTTCGGCCAGCGCGGGGGAATAGGCATATTCGCACACACCCCCCGACAGCTTGGCGTAAGACAAAAGCGCTGATACCCCCCATTCCTGCCGCCCGTTTTCATCCAGCATGTCCCATTCTGCCGTCGTCTCAGCGAGCGAGCGCAAGGATTGCTTCAGCGTTTCCATATCGTTGGAGTTGTACCCCACCATCATGCAAAGAGTTCGCGCGTCAATCTGGTGTTTGGTTCGGCTAACCAGCGTATCATAAGCGTTCAACAGCAGAACATTGGACAGCTTGCGCTGCAATAGCGTCAGCTTGCCCGATACATGGATCGCGGCCACGTTCTTTTTAACCGACTGTCTTCGCAGCGCCCCGGTCAGCTTGTCATGCGGGATCTCATCATCCATACGCGTCTTGTCCTGCTCGTCCGTCGCAACCGGCATCTTGCTCGTGCGCTTTGGCGACCACGGGATTATGCATCGAAAGGTGCCTACGCTCAATCTTTCTTTAGGCACCCGTTTGCGGGATGATCCAATCCTGTATATGGGTCCCTTTGTTGCATGAGGGCGCCGGTCAGCGTTGCATAGACCGGACGATGCGCGGAAAACACCCATAAATAGAGTCTGTTTCGGCCCATCCCGCATCCAGGTCCCTGCGTCCCTGCGAATCGGAACCCGCCATCCCGTAACTGGGTACCTAATGTCCTGAGAATCGGTGCCCTTCGACCTGTAATCTGGTACCAATTTCGGCTTAATATACTGGTATTAAACGATTTTATGATCGCAAAGATTCTAAAAGACATGAAACATTAACAATCTTTATGGTGTGTTTTTTTCCTCAATAATATAAAAATCAGGCTAATCTGATGCTGTCTCCCAGTTCCAACGCCGCGCTTCAGACCATACATCCGCCTCTTCTTAGAGATTCACAACTCAACCAAGATGTGCGATGATTTGCGTGATAACCTACAAAAAACACGACCTGAGCGAGGTGCACGCATATGGACAAAAAGTCCTCCCCTCCCCTGCCCCCTTATTTCAACCTGGATCCGGCAGAGGCCGCAGCGAAACTGCATGACCCGGTCGACACCGCCCGATTCGCCAAGGCCGCTGCCTTTGCTGCGCGCGGACGCGAAGATCTGGCCAAGCGCGGATATGCGCCCGACGGACGCAAGAAGTTGCGCAAGTTTTCTACCTGGGAAATCTGCCGTTACCTTATTCCAGTGGCCCCGGCTCATCTGCGCCGTGTGCTGAATAAGAACCCAGGCCTGCCGCAGGGTGAAGGCCAGGGTAGCGCTAAGCGCTTTAGCTTGGAAGAGATCCTGATCATGCGTGATCACTTCGCTGAAGAAGGGGTCAGTACGAAGGAATACCGCCCCTACCGGCCGGAAGGTCTCGACGCCAAGGTGGTCGCAGTAGCGAATTTTAAAGGCGGCGTCGGCAAAACCTCGACTGCTGCGCATCTAGCAATGTCAGCCGCTTTGGATGGCTACAAGGTGCTGGTGGTCGATCTGGATAGCCAGGGTTCGATGACCTCGATCATGGGCGGACAAGTGCAGGATGAATGGCAGACAGTCTTTCCGCTGCTGGCCAAGGATTATGCCACACAGGTTGTGGCTGAAAACCGGGTGAGGGAGGCGGCTGGAGATCCCCAGATCCCGCTGGATGAAACGTTGACAGAGGCGATGCAGGTTTCGCTGCGAAACGTGGTCCAGAAGACGCATTGGCCGAATATCGACCTGATCGGGGCTCAGTTGAACCTGTACTGGGCCGAATTTCAGATCCCCGTTTGGCGCATGGCCTTGCGCAATTGGGCGCTGTGGGACGCGCTGACAGGGGCGTTGGAAGATGGCGGCGCGCTTGATGAATATGACATCATCCTTCTCGATACGCCCCCTGCCCTGGGCTATCTGACGATCAACGCTCTCGCCGCTGCGGATATCATTCTGGTGCCATTGGGCGCTTCGTTTCTGGAATTCGACTCCACAGGTCGCTTCTTTGACATGCTCTACTCGACATTCGCCAGTATTGAGGACGGGGAAAACGCGGCCCGCAGGCGAAACGGTTTACCTGAGATGAAGTTCGAATGGGACGTCGTGCGTGCCATCATCACCCGATTTGACGCAAGCCAACAGACCGATCTGGCCAATGTCATCCAGGCCTATTTCGGCGATATGACAAACGCCTATCGCCAGGAATATACCGCCATGGTTGGGCAGGCGGGCGAGACGGTCAGCGGGATCTACGAGGCCGATTACCGGGATTTCAACCGCGAAACATACACCCGCGGGCGTGAAACATTTGACCGCACCTATGCGGAATTCAAAGAGATCCTTTTGGGTGCCTGGTGGCGAGACGAGCAGGAGCAAAAAGCAAAGGAGGCAGAGCATGGCGAAGCGCAGACAGCTTGAGATTCCTTCCCCCGAGACGCTGAAAGAGCTTGAGGACGGTTTCGCACGCGAAACCCCCCGTGCCGGAACGCGGGCTCCGATTGCTGATGTGGCCGCAGATGCTGCGTCGCGCGCTGATCCCCTGCCCCAGCATCTGCGCGAGGAGAACGCGCGCGACCGTGCGGATGCCAAAGCCATGCGCGAGGCGCGGGAAAAAGGTTTGGTTCTGACCGAACTGGCTGTTGCGGATATCGAGGCCGATGCTTTGACACGCGATCGCATGGCGATTGATGCGGAAGAGATGGCGGAGCTGAAGCAGTCGATCATGAAGAGCGGGATGCGAATGCCCATTGAGGTTTTCGCTCTGGAGGAACCGGGTAGATATGGCCTGATTTCCGGTTATCGCCGACTGACTGCGATGCGGGAGCTGGACCGTGAGACTGTCGGGCCGAAATACGCTACGATTTCCGCGTTTGTGCGAAGCCCTGAAACCTTGGCTGATGCCGTTGTCTCGATGATTGAGGAGAACGAAGTGCGTGCGCAGCTCAGCCAGTATGAGCGCGGTCGTGCTGCTGCGGTGGCTGTGCATCTGGAGGTGTTTAAGACGTTAGACGATGCAGTGAATACGATGTTTGCGACTGCGTCTAAGGCGAAGCGCTCCAAGATCCGATCTTTTGCGTTGGTGCATGAGGAGCTGGGCGACATGCTGCGGTTTGGAAGGGAGCTGAACGAACGTCAGATTTTGCGGATCGCTACTGGCCTGCGCAGTGGCAACACTGAGGCAATGCGTCGAGCGCTAGAGCGACACCAAGCTTCGGATCCGGCTAGTGAATGGGCTGTGTTAGAGCCTCATATAACCCAGGCTGAGCTCGTGGCGCCTGATCCGACCCGTGGCGGTCGGCCGAAAAAAGTCATCGAGCGTGGTCCTCAGATTCTGCTTTCAAACGGCATTCAGATAGAGCGCGTTACATCGGGTGACGGCTTTGCCATTCGGCTTCGTGGAGAAGGGCTGGATGAGAGTGCCGTCGATTACTGCATTGAGCAGATAAAGGGTATTCTGGAGGACCGCTGAAGGTAGGTTTCGCATGCGAAACCCTAAGCGCAAGGGCACTTTCGTCAACGAAGCGTAGTCCCACTTTGCCGTTTGCTCGGTTTTTGGGAAGCAGCTTGTTCGATCTGGGTTCAGAAAGTTGGGGCGCTTGAGGCCGATTATTTTCACGCGCTAATGAAAGCCTCTTGTCTGCGGTGAGTTCGAGATCGTTCCAAGTCTGATTGTGTTTATCTTCTTTAGGAGCAGGTTAGCGGAGACCTTATGCCTTAGTGTCAGCGTGCAGCTCCTAGAAGCGCTTGCAAGCGTCCGTGCCGAGCGCACTTTGAACACCAGAATTGCTGTCTGCTCTGACTCGCATGCCGGTTGGAACGGCGGATAGAGTCTGACTAGTGCAAAGTGTTCCGAACAACGTATCTAAAAGCCGTTTTAGACTCTAGACTTGTACCTGGCTGGGACCGTCGCGAAGCGGATCAACGGCGCGGTGTTTGGTTTCGCAACGAAACTTGCAATGGCAATCCGATCATCTCAGGGTCATCGAGCTGATAGGGGTGTTATCATCGACTTTGCGAAAAAGCCGGTTTGTCCGAATGGGATGCAGGGTTTGGTTCCAGGTGGTAAGGGCAGGATGAGCACAGACAATCTCTGAAATGCTATTTAGACCCTGTTCCTTCGCTCCGGTTAAAGACTGCATATTAGCGGTGGCGTATTGAGGAGG
>NZ_JXYH01000063.1 GCF_001262635.1 Aestuariivita boseongensis | reverse complement strand
CATGATCGCCCGGATCGCCACTGGTACAAAAATGCGCAGTTCACTCGGCATAGCAGGTGAGATTTCTGACGGTGTGCTCCAGTATTATCTTTGCATAATCCTCTGCGGCTGAGAACAGGGCAATGCTTGCATAAAAGAGCAGTTCGACTTGGAAACTGAGCAGACGCCGCCCGATTGTGACTAAAAGGCTGCTCAGCGGGAAGGAGCAGTCCTTGCGTTCAAAGTTCGGCAACTAACCTATTTGGGCTTGAAGCAGATTATCTGCACGGGGTGGGTTCGGCGTTCTTCGATGTTCCGCGCGGCATTTCGCACGATTTGCGGAGCCAATTTGCCTAACAGAATATGAGTGCCAAATACCGGTGCCTCACCTTTCTCGGCAAGTTCGATAGCACGTCTATAGCCCTGCAAATATTTTTCACCTGTATCGGCGACCTTGATGTCGGCGAAACCGGCCTTTTCCAGCGCGGCAACTGTATCGGCGGGCCGCATCAGGTAGGCGCCGCTTCCGTCTTCTGACCAGGGCACCGGATGATGTGGCTCGCCTACTTCCCCCAGCCCATGTTCCGTAAGCGCGAAGAATGCACCAGGCTTCAGTACCCGGAAGGCTTCGCCGAAGAAAACGTTTCGATCGGGCACGTTCATTGTGACGTGCTGCGTGTAGCCTCCATCGAATGTTTCATCACCGTACGGGAGCTTCTGCCCGTCACCGTGTCGGCATTCCACTGCGCTTTCCATCCCGACGAGCACACTCAGTTTGTTGGCAGCGTCTACGAATGGTGCCGTTATGTCGATACCGTCAACATGGCACTTGAAGCGCTTCGCCAAATACCTTGCAGGGCCACCGAGCCCACAGCCAATGTCGACAAGTCGATCACCCTCCTTGATCGGTAACGCATCTGCTAGTTCAACGGTCGCGGGGAACCCTCTCGCATGAAAATGATCCACAGGTGCGAGTTGTTCGACTGTGACAGAGTTGGGGTCGATGCCTGCGAGTTTCATTGTGTCTAAAATTCGGGAATATACGTCTCCCTTGCCCCAGTGATCTGAAATAGCTTTCGCATCAGTCATTTGAGCCCCTCCTATCTTGGCGGTTAAGATAGCACAGTTTCGCAGCACCCGATATGCGGGTTCATTCCGTCTGCTCCGGGCTCACAGCGGACATCTGACCGACCGCGTCGGATGACCGGATTGCGGGACAAAGCTGCCACACGGGTACCAAGATTACTGAGCCAAGGTTCCGTAAAAAAAAAGACCTGCTAAAAAGCTCCATTCACATGACGTGAGTGGATCAAAAATGAATCCCGCGACCTTCGATGATTTGGATCAAGGAATCCAATGCTTTCGGTTGTTTTATTGTTGGGTATTTGAACCCCAGCCATACGGAAGTTTTTGATGCCGCTCTCGAGTTTGACCGCTGAAGCAATCGATGCTCGCATCACTTTCCACGATGACGATGAAGTTATGGAAGTGAGCTTTGAAGACCTCACACTTAGCAGCTCAGCGGATGTCAACGCGTTCTATGACAGGATCGAAGAACGCATCGCTGCCTCAGGACAAGAACTCTGGTTTTTCCTGGTGAATTTGGGTGACAGCTGACTGATTTTGCGTTCTGAGGATGCTCCGCGCCCGATGGATGGCCGCCATACAGCAGCTCACGAAGCAAGATCAGAATCTAAACCGAACAGATCCCGCCTGGAAGCTGAGGATAGCCCAAATGGCGAAGTTGACTGGACATTCTTGGATCTCGTTTTTTCGCGCGATAGAGAAAACAAGGTGTGCTGGGCGGCACCAGCGTGTTTTTGATCGCCGTACTCGGTTCCGAGCCGACTTACAGCCGCATCAACAGGGTCAGGGCGCCGTCTCAGGGCAGTAACATCCCACGGATCATGAAGAAAAACATGGCGGCAAGCGTCGCCGCGAGAGGCACTGTAATCACCCACGCCGCCGCGATCCTGAGCAGCAGGTTCCGCTTCACCAGTTCGACCCGGTGGACGCGTCCAAGGCCTTTGCGCTCGCGTTTGGCGAGCAGTGGGTTGTGTTTTGTACGGGCCTTCAGATCGCGCAGCATCTCACCCTTTGCGGCAACGTCCGCTTCCTCGAACCGGGTCAGGAATTCGTCGACCGCAGCGGCATCTTCGCCCTCGTGGTGGTCACGTATTTCTTCCAGCATGCGCGAGTAGTTCGTCTTGATGTACTCGCGCAGAAAACCGACCCCAAAAACACCGCCAACGGCGATATGGGTGGAACTGACCGGCAGACCGAGCTGCGACGCAATGATCACGGTAATCGCCGCCGCCATGGCAATACAGAAGGCGCGCATCTTGTCGAGTTCCGTGATTTCGCTCCCGACGGTACGGATCAACTTTGGTCCGTAAAGCGCCAGTCCAATCGCGATCCCTATAGCCCCGACAGCCATGACCCACAGAGGAATGCCCGCTTTAGTCGAGATCCCGCCAGCGATGATCGCTTCGTTGATGCCGGCCAGAGGGCCGACCGCGTTCGCCACGTCATTCGCACCATGCGCAAAACTCAGAAGCGCGGCAGCGAAAATGAGGGGAACGGTGAAAAGATCATTTACACTGGATTTGTGGTTCTCCAGCTGCCCGGTCATCCGGGCAATGTAAGGACGCACGATCAAATAGACGACGACAGCAATGAGGAGCCCGATAACGACCGCAACAGGGAAGGACACCGCAACGACCTTCTTAACACCCTTGAGCATCAGATAGGTTGCGAAGGCCCAGGCCATAGTGGCGACAAGCACTGGCACCATGCGGTTGGCAGCACTCATTACATCTTTCTGATAAGTTATCGTGCGCTTGATAATGTACAGGAATCCGGCAGCAATCAGACCACCCAATACGGGGGAGATCACCCAGCTTGCGGCGATCTGACCGACCACGGCCCAATTGGCAATGTTCCAGCCCGCCGCCGCTATTCCGGCACCAAGGACGCCACCCACGATAGAGTGCGTCGTAGAAACGGGGGCGCCGATCGCCGTGGCGAAGTTAAGCCAGACGGCGGCCGCGAGAAGTGCAGCCATCATCAGCCAGATAAACGTGTCGCGGTCGGCCACAAGATCCGGGTCGATGATCCCGCTCTTGATGGTGCCGACAACGTCGCCGCCAGCAATCAATGCGCCGCCCGCCTCGAAGAAAGCCGCTATGAAAATAGCACCGGTCAGCGTGATCGCCTGCGAGCCCACCGCTGGTCCGACATTGTTGGCGACGTCATTCGCGCCGATGTTCATCGCCATATAGCCGCCAATCATCGCTGCAGAGACCAGCAGAATTCCGTCCATGCCGCCATCGGTCCGGACCATAGTGAACAGCATAATGCCGACAATGAAGATCAACGCGGTTCCGAACCGAAACAGCTCGTCACGGTTTCTCTGGACGGCCGTTTCGATATTCTCGGTTCTCAGCACAACGCAGGCCCCCCTTTGATCCGCGACTCGCACACCGATCATTCCCATCCGTGCGGCTCCGTATATGAGCCAAATCAAGGAACAGAGTTTCAACAGTCGGTATGTCTCATGTTCGCAACGGTGTGAGGGAGATCGGCCTGTGACGGGCAAGACAAGCGAGCCGCGCATCAGGAGGGCAGGGCTGCCAATGTCGCCGCTGGCTGCGGCGCAGGCATGACGCGCATTTATCTACCTGTCGCGATCGCGACGCTCATCCTGGCCTTCTGGTTCAGCCCTGATGTCCAGGAAATTGCGGCAGGGGTGGCAATTTTCCTGTTCGGCATGCTGATGCTTGAAGACAGCTTCAAACTATTCAGCGGTGGCGCGATCGAACGGCTGCTTGAAAGGGCAACGGGTTCGGTATCCAGCGCAATCTCGCTCGGGTTCATTTCAACCACGATCCTTCAATCAAGTTCCCTGGTTTCGGTGATCGCCATATCGTTCCTGAGCGCCGGGCTGATCTCGTTGATTGGCGGGGTGGGGATCATCTTCGGGGCCAATATCGGCACCACGACGGGCGCGTGGCTTGTCGCCGGCCTTGGCCTGAAGGTGAATATCGCTGCCTATGCGATGCCGATGATCGCCCTGAGCATCATACTTGTTTTTCAGAAATCAAAGGCACTCAGGGGCACAGGCTTCGCGCTTGCCGGCATCGGCTTTCTGTTTCTCGGCATCCACCACATGAAAGAAGGCTTCGACGCCTTCAAAGATCAGATCGATCTGACACGCTTTGCCCTGCCTGGACTCATGGGGCTCATGGTCTATTCGCTGATCGGGACCGCAGCCACGGTGATCATGCAATCCAGCCATGCGACGATGGTTCTGATTCTGACCGCCCTCGCAGCCGGTCAGATCAGCTATGAGAACGGCCTCGCCTTGGCCATCGGCGCCAATATCGGAACGACGATCACCGCGATCATTGGCTCGTTTGGGGCCAATTACCAGGGCAAGCGGCTGGCGCTCGCCCATCTCATCTTCAATCTGCTGACTGCCAGTGTGGCGCTGGTCCTTATTGTGCCTCTCCGCGAACTCGTGGAATGGGTCAGCGCGGGTCTGAGCATTGCGCCGGGCGACTATGCGATGAAGCTGGCTGTTTTCCACACGATCTTCAACGCGCTTGGCGTCCTGTTGATGCTTCCGCTTCTAAACCGGCTCATCGCGTTTCTCGAGACCCGGATCCCGGAACCCGTGCCGGACGTGAGCCGCCCACATTTCCTGAACGAAGCCGTGGACGAGTTCCCGCAGACCCTTGAGATCGCGCTTCGCAAAGAAGTGTTCCACCTCTACGAAAACGCGGCACAACTCATCCTGCATGGATTGAATCTGCACCGCGAGAAGATCTTCGCCACCAAGGACATTGCCGATACTGTCCGCAGAAGCCGGAGCCCCGTCGAGCTTGACATTGACGAGGGCTATGAAACCCGCATCAAAACGCTTTACTCAGCCATTGTCGAGTTCACCACCCGGGCGGGAAACAAGCGGCTGCCACCGGATATCGCGGAAAGTGTCTATGCCTTGCGCGACGTCGCCAGCGGTGTCGTTCAGGCAGTCAAGTCGGTCAAGCATCTCCGGAAAAACATCCTTCGTTACACCACCCGGGATCAGGGCGCAGTGACAGCGCTCTATGACGGCCTCAGAACCGAGATCGCGCGGATCACCGTGGAAATCCGCAAGCTCGGCATGGCCGCCCCTGAGGATCGCAGCGCCCTGTGGCTGGATCAGGAACGCGCCCAGATCGAAGAGGCGGCGCGCTCGACGACGCAGCGCGTCGATGCCCTGATCCGAAGCGGGGAGCTTAGCGCGACCGCCGCGACATCGTTCCTGAACGACTCGGCCTACGCTTACAGTGCCATGAGAGGCCTGATCGAAGCCGCGCGAAGTTATTACGTCGAGCGCGACAGCGCTATGGCCGAGGTTGAAAAGCTTCTCGCGCTTGACGAAGAAGAATTGGCAGAACCACAAGAGACAATGCACATTTCTTAGGTCCGGGTCATCACGGCGGTGGTCAATAAACTGTCGTGGAAAGCTGATAGACACCGCGTCTGAGACTGCTGGACGGAGATTGGTTTATGGGAATGAAGAAACTGGCCGCCAAGGTCGACGATTACAACGAGCGGCTCGAAAGCGGAAAAGCCAGCAAGATCAAGCCCGATCACGTGCAAAAGGTGCTTGAGAAACTTCGCAGGAAGTCAGCCAAACTCGAAGAAGAACTTGCGTCCACAGCCTCCATGGAAAAGAGGGCCCGCCTGGAGAAAAAGCTGAGTATCGCCCGTGCCCATATCGAACGCGGCGAGTGGCTTTTGAGAGAGATTTCCTGACCCTGCGCCCATCGGCTGAGAGCCGGATTTGAACGTCTGCATTCGCAAATGACGCAGCAACGCCGCCTCCTCGCATCAAAGCGTGTCGGTCCCAATCCTGGATGGAATGCCCAAATCGGTCTTATGGGAGTCATGCGCCGCAGTTTGCGCGAACGACTTTTGTGCGGGACAAAGTTGCCATTTCAAAAAGTCACACTTGGTGTCCACTGCTGCCGAAGATGCGCGCGTTTTCCAAAGCAATCACGCTTTGAGCGGCAAACATCTGTGCCACCCGGAGCGCATCCTCCGAGAACGGGCGCACTGATTGCCGATAGATCGTGAAAGCGCCGACAAGTCGGTCTGCGGCAAGCATCGGTATCGCGACAAACGACCGGGCACCTCCGAGGTCAGCCGTGGCAAACCGCAACGGGTCGTCCGTCCGGTAGAGCGCCTCTGATTTGACATCCATGATGTTTATCACAGTGCGCTGCGTGACCAGTCTGCCGAGCCCGGTTTGGTCACTCACGCTGAACGTGCCACTATCATCCAACCAGTCCTGAAAGGCAGTGGGTATCCCAAGCGTAAATGTCGCTCGGAACCGCTTTTTGTCCCGATACTCAAACAGAATTCCAAATTCCGCATCGCAGAGATCCAACGCATAGCGCAGGATCGCTGGCATGACCAAGTTCAGATCGCCTTGGGACGCGCCGATAATCCGCAGGACTTCACTCAACGCCTTTTCACGGCTCAGAGCCTCTTCGAGGCTCAGCGCGAGCTCCGAGATGATTGCGGCGTGGTCTTCCTGACTGCGCGGAGCGGCGCTGACACCGTTGAGGCGACTGGCCAGCTCAACCTTGGACGACACCTCAAGCTTCCGATAGATCGTGGCCAGGTGTGTCCGTACGGTGGATGGCGCAATGTGCAGGTCCGCTGCGAGTTCTTGATAGCTGCATCCAGCGGCATAGCGTTCGGCAATTTGCAGCTCTCTGGGGCTGAGGTCGGTGCTGTGAAACATGTGGCAAGGTCCATCTGTCGGCCACATTCGATGGTATCAAAAGCAAACAGTCGAACAATCCTACAGATGCTGTAGGCTAATACTGCAGGGCCTTCTCTGAAAATACTGCATATGCCGGATATGCTGCGCCAGGCTGATAGCGCAGTATTAGGGGGCACCGCAAATTTGAGGGATAGTGCCATGACACAATTCAAAACCGCCCAAGCTTTCTTTGATGCCTGTGAAACCGGCAAAGGATGGGAGGCCTGCCAGGCCTGGTGCACCGAGGGTGCGACCTTTGCGTGCCAGGCGGACGCGCTGGCGGAGACCAAGACACTTGCAGACTATTGCGAGTGGATGAAAGGCTTGCTGACCCCAATTCCCGACGGACGCTACAAGCTGACGTCCTTTGCGATGGATGAGGCCCGCGGCACTGCCGTGGCAACCGCCGAGTTTCATGGCACGCATACGGGACCGGGCGGGCCGGTGGAACCGACCGGCAAAGTTGCGGTGTCTGACTATGCCTATGTCATGCAATTCGACGGCGACAAGATCGTCCACATGACCAAGATCTGGAATGACGTGCAGGGGCTGCGCGGGCTTGGTTGGGCGTGATGCGCTGGCGCATACTGGCACTTCTGTTTCTTGCCCGCATCGGACTTGGATTTCAGTTTCAGACGGTTGCCTCCGTGGGCGATGATTTGGTCGTCGCCTTCGGGCTCGATTACGCAGGGATCGGTTTCCTGATCGGTCTCTTCATGGCCCCTGGACTATTTCTGGCCATACCTGCCGGATATTGGGGCCGCTATGTTTCGGATCGCATCATGGTGGTGATCGGTTTGGGCGCATTGGCACTGGGTGGGACCATATCGTCCTTCGCAACAGAAAGCTGGGCTATTGGGCTGGGTCGCATATTTGCCGGGGCAGGCTTTCTGTTTACCACGCTCTATTTCACAAAAATGGTCGCGGATTGGTTCGAAGGGCGCGAAATCGCTACCGCCATGAGCATTCTTGTCATGTCTTGGCCATTCGGGATCGCCATGGGGCAAGTCGGCCACGCCTGGCTTGCGCAGGCTTACGGTTGGCAGGTTCCGTTTCAGGTGGCCTCTGTTTACTGCCTGCTCGCGGCACTCGGGGTGTTTCTGTATTACAGATCGCCACATGATCTACCGCCAGTAAAAGGTGGCTCGGGCGCTGTCCTAACAGGTCAAGAATGGCGGTTGGTTCTTTGTGCCGCTGCCGCGTGGGGTGTGTTCAACGCCGCCTATGTCACCTATCTATCGTTTGGTCCGAAGGTTCTCGAAGACCTTGGCCAATCCGCCATCGCCGCCGCTGGCATCGTCAGCATCGGGAGTTGGTTGATGATCCTGTCAGGTGCCGCGTGCGGGCAGGTTGTGGACCGTTTCGGTGGACGAAATGTCGTACTGACCATTTGTATGGCAGGCGCCGTCGTTTCTCTCATGCTGCTTGGCGTCCAAGGGGCTGGGCTGGGAGCGAGTGTGCTGTTCGGCCTGATAGGCATGGCACCGGCGGGAGTCATCATGGCAATGGCCGGACAAGCCATGCGGCCACAGGTGCGCGCCTTCGGGATGGGCATATTCTTTACCGTCTATTACACGATCATGCTGGTCACGCCCCCGACCGCTGGCGCAATCCTTGATGCGACGGGCAACGCGCAGGGGCCAATCTCGCTCGCCATGGTCCTGTTTGCCGCGGTCGTCCCATTGGGCCTCGCGTTTCAATATTTCAGAAGCATGCCTCTCGCAGGCGTTGAAAGGAAAGCCGGATGACGGATGACAGATGTTCGCAAAACAGTTTTCGTCAGGGCGGTCATGCATACCGATGAAATGTGCAAGTCGTGTGACCCGATCATGCGCCGCGCTCCGATAGCTATCATAAGAAACCCGCGTAAACCCGAGGGTTGGAGAAGGCACAAGCCCCACTCAAACATTCAATTCTTCTTGTTAGGTTTCGCATAGCGGTCGTTTGAACTATTCGCAACATCCGTGAATTCGGGCTCAAAACTGCAACTCGCGGCATGTCGGCAGCAAGAGGCGGCCTGAAGGTCTCCTTCGCGGGACGTCGCTGCCCATCAGGATGTCCAAGCAAGGGTGACGGGTCATATCCAGAGCGACAGGGATTTACCCTCAGGCTTTCAATCGCTTCTCAGTTCCTCGAGACTCTTCTTTGCGGCAGCAACACTGACGTCACCTGCGCCCACGATGGCTTTTGCGACGCTGTCGATCTCGTGACCCGTCGCGCCTGCCGTGATGGCGATGTTCCGGGCATGCAAAGCCATATGCCCCCGCTGGATACCCTCGGTGGCCAAGGCTCGCAGCGCGGCCATGTTCTGCGCCAGGCCGACGGCTGCCGTCACTTCCGCAAGTTCCTGTGCAGATGCAACTTTCATGAGGTCCAGCGCGGCTTGTGCAGCCGGATGGGTGCGCGTGGCCCCACCGACTATGCCCAGAGCCATCGGCATTTCCAGCGTGCCCACAAGCGCACCGTCATCGGCGATTTCCCATCTTGTCAGGGAGGTGTAACGACCAGAACGCGCGGCATACGCGTGGGCACCCGCTTCGATGGCGCGCCAATCGTTGCCCGTGGCAATAACAACCGGGTCGATGCCATTCATGATACCCTTGTTGTGTGTCGCTGCGCGATACGGGTCAATCAGAGCCAGCGCGCAGGCCTCGACAATGCCCTGCGCCACGTCGGCGCCATCCAGAGTTTCGGTTGTGAGTGCCTGCGCGCGCACGCGAACGCTGGCTGTTACAATCCGCTTGTCGGCCAGGTTCGAAAGAATGCGCAGGCGCACTTTTCCGCCTGTGATCTGTTCGACATCTGGCGCCAGAGTCTCGGCCATGGTGTTGACCGTGTTGGCCCCCATCGCGTCGCGCACATCCACCAGAAGGTGCAAAACAACCATCGGACCAATGGGGCTGTCCGAGAACACGTGAACCTCTATGTCCTTGCAGCCGCCGCCAAGTCCGACCAGAACCGTGTCTTTCGCATTCGCTTTCTCGATAAGCGCCTCGCGTTGCGACAAAAGTCTGGCGCGCGCTCCAAAGGGATCGGTCAATCCGAGTATCTGAATCTGAGCCCGCATGATCGGCGCGCTTGACGTGGCTTTGAATCCACCTTCGCCGCGCGCAATCCGCGCCATGAAAGATGCCGCGGCAACGACAGAGGGTTCTTCAACCGCCATCGGCACAAGATAGTCGCGCCCGTTCACCGTGAAATTTGTCGCTACTCCCAATGGCAATTCGAATGTACCGATCACGTTCTCGATCATTCCATTGGCCACATCGAGAGGAAGGGCCGCGGCACCCGACAGGGTCTCGGCAGAGGCACCATCGATACCGGCCATGCGTGCTATGGCTGCCCGCCGCGCGTCGGGCTCCATGTCTCGTATTCCCTTGACTTGGGAAGATGCGATGGCGGTTTTGTCCTTGGTCATTCTCCGCTCCTCATGCAGCACTTCAGGGACAATAGACCCGCTATCGAGAAATGTAAGTGCCTGCGAAAGTTACCTTATGCGGGAAACAGTCTGTGACCCGTTCATGAGGCGTTGTGACGGCTGGGCTGCAAAGAAGGCAGCCACTCAAGCGCAGCCGACTGACTGCAACGCGGACTTTTCGGCCATTTGCGTGTTATGGCGGGCTCAGGTTCGCTCCTCCCAGTTCAAAGCGCATTTCGCCACCTTTGCCGTCAACAAATACCAGGCTGCTTTCTTCCGAACTAACCTGTTTCATACTGAGAAACTTTTCCACCAAGGGTGAATCCGCATCAATTCCTGGAGAACCCCAGCTGCATGCTGGCGAAGCAGAAGTTGGTCTGATCCTTAACTTGGGATAGCGACCTTTCATAACGCCTGTAGCACATAGACAACGACCACAGATTGCGAATGCGGAGTTCTCGCCAATGTAGAACCTGAGGGGGCGTGTTGGCGGCTTCCCATCGATTTCCACCAAGTCATAATCCCGCATAGTTTTGATATGACTAACTACTGTGTCTGCTTGTGTATCAGAGCCCGTCGCGCATACGAGTGCCACGACAAAGACCGCGATGGCACCACTTCTCAGAAAACGCATACATCTGCTCCCAAGATAATGTTGAAGTCTGAGACTTTAGGGAAACGCATCCCCAGACATTATTCTGGTCAAGTTATTGAGCCGCGCACAGTGTCTCTTTGACTTGGGTCAATCAGTTTGTCTTGCGCCAAAGCCAATCAACTGGTCAAAAAAACATCGTTCGCAGTTTCTGCTCCGGGCTCTAAGCAGACGTTCGCTGCAGTTTACACGAGCGACCGCTCCGCGGACAAAGCAGACAGTAGCTGATCGCTAGGCTCAGTCGGCTGCTGGGGTATTGGTGCGAATTCTGGTTGGGGATCAGACCATAGATTTCGCTATGCCTTCGACGAGAAGAGAGTTGTGCTCAGGCAGGCGATACAAGGCAAGACGCCCCGAAGAGATGCTCTCCAGAAAAGTCGGCGCGAACGTAGCTAAAGCTTCGGCATGTGGACGCGCTTCATTCGGTCGGCCGAGATGGGCTGAAGCAGCGATCATTAGGGCCCGGCGAATAGGGGCGCGCGGCGTCATCTGAATGGCACGTTCGCCCCAGTGTCTGGCGTCAACGAAGTTGCTCTCAGCAAAATATGCCTGAGCGAGTGCAAGATAGGCGTTGCCTACCCAGACATCCGCATCTCGCGGCGACAGACGCAATGCAAGCTGTGCGTGTTCCTTTGCTTCGTCGAGCCGCCCGACAAGCGATTCATGCCAAGCCATCAAAAGGATGTTCAGGGCGAAATTCGGATTGAGTTCGAAGGCGCGTAGAAAATCAGAGGTAGCCTCGTCGTATGCGCGCCGGAAATGGCGAATTATGCCACGGACCGTCAAAGCCCTCGGGTCGGACCTGTCACTCTGGAAAAGGCGCTCCGCCGCCGCTTCGGCAAGGTCAAGCATTTCGTCTGGATTGTCGTCGAGTTGATAGAGATAGCGGTTAGCGTAGGCATAGGCTTTGATCCAAATTGCCTGCGAGTTGCGCGCATCGAGGTCGATCGCCTGTTGCGCCAATGCCAAGACATTTTCATAGCCACTTTCGTCTGAATATGCCCCTTCCTGAAAGAGCGCTTGGGCCTTGAGGGCCAGGTCATAGGAATTGAAGTCGATATCCTGCACTCGGCTTGCGCGTGCAAGTTCGGCCTGAGAAATTTGCGGTGCGATTGCGCCGACGACGCTGCGCGTGATCTCGTCCTGAAGTTCGAAGATGTCTTCAAGATTGCGGTCGTAGCGCTCGGCCCAGATGTGGGTACCAGTCCCGCATTCTATCAACTGCGCGGTGATGCGAATACGTTTCGACACTCGGCGCACACTGCCTTCAAGCATGTATCTCACGCCGAGTTCTCGGGCAACGTCCCGGTGCGTCACCGATCGCCCCTTGAAGGAGAAAGAAGAGTTGCGGGCGATAACAAACAGGTCCTGGAACCGCGAGAGTTCGATGATAATGTCCTCGCTGACGCCGTCGCAGAAATACTCCTGCTCCGGATCACCGGACATGTTGTCGAACGGCAGCACGGCGATGCCGGGCTTGTCCACGGTCGACGCCGCTTGTTTCAGCGCCGAACCATCAGGCCAACGCCAGACACCTACGCGACGTGCGATATTTTTCAGCTGGGTGTCTCCACCGCCGAAGAACAAGGCAGCGGAGGTTCTGTCCAGGCTGTTATGTGCCGTATCCGATAGCAATATCTGCCCAGGCTCGGCCAATGCCTCGAGACGCGCAGCAATGTTGATTCCATCGCCGAAGATGTCATCGCCATCGGTAATGACTTCGCCTGTGTGAACGCCGATGCGGAGCTGGATGTCTGCCCGCTTTTCGACCGACTGGATGGAAATCGCGCATTCGGCGGCATTTGTGGCTGACCGGAACTCGACGATCCAGCCGTCCCCCATGCTCTTGATCAGTCGCCCACCATATCTCGCGAGCGCGGGCATCAAGGTCAATTCTCGGAAAGTCTTGAGAGCATTGAGCGTCTGGTCCCGATTATGGTCCATCAAGGCTGAGTATCCGACAACATCTGCCGCCAGAACCGCGGCAAGCCTTTTTTCCATAGCTACCTCCATGCTTGTTCGAGACTAGCCCGGTGCTTGAGAACTGTCAGCCAAGTTTCCCAAGTCGTGCGATTGACGCGAGCGAAATACGGGGAACGCCATGTCTGCTCTGGGCTCGTTTGGGTCATCCGAGTCTTTTCATCAGATGACCGGAAAGCTGCCGTCAGCAGCCACTCATGACTGTCTCGCTCGCGGCAACGTCCGCTTTCGCACTGCAACGGCCGCTTTTGCCAACACCGGCCACTCGTTTTGACTGCGTCCTATGTCCGCGTTGCGGACGGAGTAGACATTTGCCCCGCGTATTGACGGGCAACTCCCCTTTTACCTATCCTCCTGGCATGATTTGCGGCAAATTCTTCGACGATCTGTCGGTTGGAGATACTTTCGAGAGCGGCGGGATAACCCTCACCGAGGGTGCGATTATTGACTTTGCACTTACACACGACCCTCAGCCCTTCCACATAAACAAGGTTGCAGCGAAAGAGTCGATTTTCGGCGGCCTCATTGCCAGTGGCTTTCAAACCATCGCGCTCACGTTTCGGCTGTTTCGTGACACTGGTGTGCTGGCCGGCACCAACTTAGGCGGGCATGGCATGGACGAAGTGCGGTGGCTCGCTCCTGTCTTCCCGGGCGACACGCTTTCTGCGCGTGTTACGGTTGAGGCCCTCACACCATCACGCTCAAAACCCGATCGCGGAACCGTGCGGTTTCGCTACCGGACTTACAACCAGAACAACCTTGAGGTGCTGAGCCTGACCATGGACCATGTGATGGCGCGCCGAAAGCAGCACGGTTCGCACTGATGACCGGGTGAACGGCTGCTCTGGGCCTACAACAATCATTCGCTGCATGCCGGCGCCATGAAACCATCTGAACGTCAGCTTCGCGGTTCTCTGACGGCCTTCGTGCAGTACGAAAGTTCTTAAATTCCTACAACTTGGTCTTTGAGGCTGTACAGTATGTAAAGGACTTCCTCTTGTTCGCGCTGACCAATGCCGTTCGCTTGCAGAGCGTTCATGGCATCGTCAAGAACTGCGACGAACTCATCTCCGCTGATGTTCATAAACTGATGCGCCGCAATCATGTCTTTGCCCGAATAAATCTCAGGACCACCTGACCCAGTTATGAAGAAGTCACCGGCCAGTTGCTTGAGGTTATTCATATCGCTCCCCGCAAACCGCGAAGAAACAACCGGGTTTTTCGAATGATTGTCGACGAGCACGTCAACGATCTGTCGAATACCGTCGGTTCCTCCTAGACGTTCGTACAACGTGCGAGTCATGACAAACCTCCTTGATCACAGCGTGTTTAATGCGGCCCTCATGCCGAGGAATCTAACATACAAGTTGGTCCAGCACTAAATTTCTTTATTTTATGCAGCACCACAGCGGAAGAAGACGACTGCTCCGGGCTCAGAGCCGTCATTCGCTGCGTTACGGATGAATGTCCGCTTCAGAACCTTCGGGGGCTTCAGCCGGCAACTGGCAAGACGCGGGACTTTAGTTCGATTCCGGATAGCTCTAATTCTTTCACTTTCGGCCCCTGCCCCGTGAACCAGGCACCACGCGCGCGTTCGAACGCCAGGCCCGCGCGGAACACCGTATCTTCGTCGAATGGTCGGCCGACAATCTGCAGTCCCATAGGAACACCATTCCGGGCCAGTGCCATCGGCAAAGACAAAACCGGATGCGTTCCCAGCATATTGAACGGTGCGGTCATCACCCTGCCAAGCATAGGGTCAACCGATCGGCCGCTGATCTGCAGGCTTTCACTGCCGGGGTCGAAATCCGCCTTTACCGCTGGAATGGCGGTTGTCGGACACAAGAGCAGATCAAAATTTCCCATTATGGCGCCGAGGCTGCGGCCCGCCTCGCCCACAACGGAGAGCGCCGCCACATAGTCGCGCGGCTGCACGGCAAGACCTTCCCTGGCGAAGCGCTCCGCATAGGGCGTCATGTACGGCCAATCCGCATCATTTTCCGGCGCGATCGAGGTTCCAAAAATAAGCCTGAGATGCGTCAGGGCTGCCGAAAGCACATCGCCCGTCCACGGCAATTCGACATCCGACACTTGGGCGCCCATGTCGCGAAACTGACTCGCGGCAAGATAAAGGGCTGCCGCCACTTCAGGGTCGACGGAAAAGAATCCCAGGTCGCGCGAAACCGCAATTTTCAGATCGCGAACCGACTGCCCCGATGGCTTGATCTGACGTTTTGGCAGGGTGCAGGGGTCGGCTGGATGCGGGCCGCTCAGACAGTTCTGAAACAGCAAGGCGTCGGCAACCGTGCGTGCCAACGGACCAGTATGGCAATAGGGATCAAGGTTGAAGGGCGCATCAACGGGATTGCGACCCCGCGGCGGCTTGTACCCGACGACGCCACAGCATGACGCAGGAATACGGATGGAGCCGCCGATATCCGACCCTGTTGAGAGCGTCGTGCTGCCGACGGCCAGCGCCGCCCCGGCCCCGCCTGACGATCCCCCCGGCGTCATGTCCAGGTTCCAGGGATTGCGCGTGACGCCCCAGCGCTTTGACCAAGTCACGGCAGCGCAAGAGAACTCGGGCGTCGCACTGCGAGCATGCACAATGGCCCCCGTCGCGAGGACGCGTTCATTGATTGGCGAGGTCGCCGGTTGCGGTGTCGTATCTGACAGAAGCGAACCTGCAGATGTCGGTTGGCCAGCAATGTGCCCTGCATCCTTGACCGCTACGCAAAGCCCCTCCAATAGCCTGGGGGCCGCTCCGTGCCCCATGTAACGCGCCTCGGCATTACGGGCAGCTGCACGCGCGTCCTCGAAATAACGGTATGTAAATGCATTAACGTCCGGCTCGGTACGTTCGGCACGCGCGATGATCGCGTCTGTCAGCTCCACCGGGGACAGCCTCTTTGCCCGAAAGGCCGCCAATGCATCGCTTGCAGATATGTAGGCAAGATCGCTCATGCGGATACGGCCTGGGCCATGATCGCGCTCTGCATCACGGCCATAATTTCGTCGATCTCCTCTGTCGTACAGATATAGGGAGGGGCAATGGCCAGAACCGGCCCGATTATTCGAAAGAAGACACCACGACGCTCGGCCTCTTCCCCCACGGCGCGGGCCTGTTGCGGTGTTTCGAATTCCACTGCGGCCAGCATTCCCTGGCAGCGGACATCCATCACGCCCGGCGTCTTGCAGAGCTTCTTGAGCCCCGCGGCTATGCGAGAACCGAGCAAGGATACATGCGAGGGAAGATCCATTTCCTCGTAGATATCGAGGCATTCCAACGCCACCGCGGCGCCCACAGGGTGTCCGCCATAGGTGACGCCATGGCCAAACGTCCCGTATTTATGACCTAGCGACCTTATACCCCGATAAACCTCGTCAGTCATCGCCACGGCCGACATGGGAAGCACCGAAGCGGTCAGTTGCTTGGCGACCGTCATCAGGTCTGGTCTGATTCCATATGTCTCGCAGGCAAACCATTCGCCCGTCCGGCCAAAGCCACAAATGATCTCGTCGGCAATCAGCAGGATGTCATGGCGGGCGAGAACATCCTGAACCTCACTCCAATACCCTTCGGGCGGCAGGATAACGCCGCCAGCGCCCATGGCTGGCTCACCGATGAATGCCCCGACGGTTTCAGGCCCCGCCGCGCGGATCAGCGCATCCAGTTCCCGCGCACGCCGCTTGGAAAAGGCGATTTCGCTTTCGCCGGGTTCGGCATCGCGCAGGTAGTGCGGACGGCCCGTGCGCAGAACCGCATCAAGCGGCAGGTCAAAACCATCATGGCAATATTCCAGACCTGTGAGCGCGGCGCTCATCTGCCCAGATCCGTGATAAGCGCCTTCCCGCGCGATGATCCGCTTTTTTTTCGGACGGTCCTTTGCGTTCCAGTAAAACCGAACCAGCTTGGCCGCAGTTTCGACGGCTTCCGAACCCGATGTCCCAAAGAATACCCGCGACATGCCCGGCATACGCGCAACAAGCCGCTTGGCCAGCTCGTCCGAAATCGCAGGTGTGCGCCCCATGAACGAGTGGTAGTAGGCAAGCTGTTCCATCTGTCGCGTCATTGCCTGTGTCAGTCGCGCCGGCGTAAAGCCCAGCGACGAACACCACAGCGCCGAAACCGCGTCGATATAGCCCCGACCGTCGGCATCGAACACGCGAATACCATCGCCGCGCACGAACCGTTTTGGCGCGTTGTGTTCGGCCAGATGTGGATCAGTGAATGGGAAAAGCTGCATGTGAGGTGTCTCCGGCCAACAGTGACATGAGATTGTGGGATGCTCAGCTTTCGGTCAAACTACAAATATTCGCATTAATGGTGAGAATTTCTCATGCAACTGAAGAAGCTTCCCAATCTCAACGCGCTCAAGGTTCTTGTGGCCGTCGCGCGCGATGGCAGTTTTTCGAAAGCCGCAGACTCGCTGGGCGTCACTCAGTCGGCAGTGAGCAAGCAGATAGCGGTGCTCGAGTCTGATTTTGGTCGCCCTCTGTTCCTTCGGTTTCATCGCAGGATTGAAATCACCCCATTCGGCCGCCATCTTGCCGATCTGGCCTTCGACGCCTTCGAAAGGATAGAAACCGGGATGCAGATGACCAAGGCGCCGCCGCCCGAGCAGATCCGGCTTTGGGGTGACGCCGACTTTACGGAACTCTGGCTGTTTCCGCGTTTGTCCCGTTTCGAGGCCTTGTTCCCCGATATCCGCATCTCGATAACCGTCGACGTTGGAATGTCTGCCCCGCCATCAAGCCCGTATGACCTTGCCATCATCTGGGGGCGTGGCGGTTGGAAGGACTGCCTCTATGAGGCCCTCATGACGAACACCGTTTTCCCGGTTGCGGCGCCGGATTACTTCCGGGCACTGGACCGAGCGCCGCAACTATCCGACATCCCCGAAAATCACCTGATACACGATCAGACGCGGTTCTGGTGGCGTGCATTCCGCGATGCTATCGGCGATCGGGGCCTGAACCCGGAGGCCGGCCGCATCTACAACAGGTCGCGACTGTGCCTCGAGGCAGCAGCGCGCGGACACGGCGTCACGATCGGGGACGAGGTTTCAACCCTGCGCCACCTGGAGAACGGATCCTTGGTTTGTCCCTTTGACGCCAAGCTGCCATCACCCGAAGCCTATTTCCTGGTTCGCCCCAAGGACAGTTCAGAGACGGAGGCTTCAAAGCGTTTCGCGGAATGGCTGGCATCCGAAGTCGAAGAACACCGGCGCTTTTTTCAGGCTTTCTGGCGGCGCAAGAAGCGAAGAAAGACTTGAAATCCGGCTGCTATACAAGAGTTGAAATCCTAAGCAGATCTTTACCGCGAATAACTTCCCTGAAAGCTTGCGGGCAGTCCCTGCTCCCGAATAAAGTTTCCCTGCTATTAGCTGATCTATTCCCTGTTAATGCGTTTAGGGAATTCGCCCTTAACCCTTTGAAATTTCTTTTGGATCTGCAGTCGAACTCGCGGAAATACCCCGAAGATATCCAAAATTCCCTGTACTTTCCCTGTTTTCAGGGAATTTTCAGCAGAGACAAGCTAGCTGGAGACTGCGTGCACAGCCAGCCCTCTATTTTCCATTAACAACAACGACCTATGTCGATATGGGCGGGCACAATGGTACACTCCCATGGTACAGATTGAAGTCTCACAAAGATCCTTCGGGGGAACTCGGCAGAGCGTACGCTGAATCGGGGCCTCTGGTATCACTTCAGAAACCCACGGTACTTTGCGCCATGCGAATGGCGCGTCTAGGTCTCGTCGGTTTGTTCTCTTGCTACGATGACATCGCCATAGTGTTTCTCCACTCTGAGGGCAAAGGCCAATCCCTCGCCCTGTACTGAGTGGAGCCCGGACATCCCGGGCGATACTAGAAGTTCGCAGGCCCCGGAGACGGAGCCAAAGCCATTGCAATCGCATTCGCTTTTACCGAGGCCACCAAGCTGAACGACGTCGATCCGCAATCCAAACTCAACTGGGTTCTGACCCGAAACGCGGACCACAAGATCACACGCCTCGAAGAGTTCCTCCCCCGTACGTCACGCTGCAATGACGCGTAACTGCCAGTGCATCGGCTTAAAAGAGTCGGTTCATCGAACAGGTCCGTTCAAGGATGCGGTGGTCAAGGTCGGCTCTGCTGATGGGTCAGGTTGGCAACAGGCTGGCCACCTGCTGCGTCACGAGGTCGGGGCGCTGGTAGAGTAACATCTGGGCTGTGCGCTCGATGATAAAGGCGACATTCCCGGGGTGGCGGGCGCAATAGGCGTTGAGTTGACGGGATTCAAGAAAATCATGCTCGGCCCCCAGAATGAGCCTCCCCAACTGAAC
>NZ_JXYH01000062.1 GCF_001262635.1 Aestuariivita boseongensis | reverse complement strand
CGCAACCGCCGCCATCACCGGCAGGGATCGGGGCAGCATGGGCATCGTCGCGTGATCCAGCCGCAGGTCGGGAAAGCTGCGCGCAGGGTTCTCGTGGTGATCGGAATGGCGCGGCGCGTTCAGCATCAGGGCCGAGGAATACCACTGCGGCGCGTTCCAGCTGTGTTCGGGCCCCGCGGGCACCCAGCCGCCGCCGGGCTTTTCGGCGCGCATCAACCCGTAATGCTGCACGTAATCCGACAGGATCAGCTGCATCGTTGCGTAAGTTGCCAACGCGGTCCAAACCAGCACGCCCGTCCATCCGGCAATGGCCCCACCAAGCGCCAAAGACGCAAGTGCGCCGCCGACATAGCCCACATAAGGATGCAAGCCCCCACGCCCCTGCCGCAGCCGGTTTTCCGCCTCCAGCCCGGCGCGAAACGATCCAATCCAGGCGCGCGGCCAGAACCGGTAAAACCCCATGCCCAAAGGCGCGGAATTCGGATCGCGCGGGGTCGCGACGTAGACATGATGCACTTTGGGGTGGGCCGAGGCGTGATGCCCAAAAAGAAGCGTGGCATAGACCGCAACGCCCAGCCGCCGCGGCCAGCGCGCCTTGCGGTGGATCAGCTCATGCGCGTTGGAGTTCGACACCTGCCCAAAGAACAGCCCCAGCGCCAGCGCCGTGACCCAACCCGCCGCCCCATCCAACGGCCCCTCGGTCAGCGCCCAGACCCCCAGCGGCATCAGCGCCAGATGCGCCAGCCCCAGCGCGATATTGATGCGATGGCCCTCAGCCTCATGCGACGGATCCGGCGTCACCGGGGCAGGCGCAAAGGCGCGGTCCAGCCCCATCACCAGCGCGGTCACACTGATCAGGGCAGCCACGCTCCACCACCCGCCCAACAGGCAGGCGGACGCCAGCAGGAGCACCGGCAGAAAGGGGGCGATCCAGAAGCGTGTCATCTAACCTGTCTGAACAAGGGCCTGTTTTGTGTTTCTTGCATACTAACACAGCAGATCGCACAGCGTTATGGCCCGATTGCGTAAAATTCGCGGCAGAGCGTTCCGATGGGAACGCAGCCAGCGCGCAAAACCGCTTAACCATGTCGTTTTTGACCGCACCGCCAGGGCGCGCCGCGCTATAGATCGTCCCTGAAGAAGGAGGGCCGCGCGATGGCACTGGATCACGACAAGCAAAGCCGCAAAGGCGTCTGGAAGCAGGGCAAAGGCAAGGGCCGTGTCACGCCCAAGGGCCGCCAGCTTGACGATCAGGCCTGGGACGAGGTCCGCGCGCTCCTGGGCGACCGCCCGCGCCGCCGCGACCTGCTGATCGAGCATCTGCACCTGATTCAGGATGAATACGGCCATCTGTCGGCGGCCCATCTGCGCGCCTTGGCCGAGGAAATGCGTCTGAGCATGGCCGAGGTGTATGAAGTCGCGACCTTCTATGCCCATTTCGATGTCGTGAAAGAGGGCGAAACACCGCCGCCTGCGCTGACCATCCGCGTCTGTGACAGCCTGTCCTGCGAGCTGGCCGGTGCGCAACAGCTGAAGGCCGCTTTGGAAGATGGTCTGGACCCCGCGCAGGTCCGCGTGCTGCGCGCCCCCTGCATGGGCCGGTGCGACACGGCTCCGGCTCTGGAACTGGGCCATAACCACATCGACTTTGCCACGCCGGAAAAGGCGCAGGCCGCCATCGCGGCAGGCGACACGCACGCCCATATCCCCGACTATCAGGGCTTTGACGCCTACCGCGCCGAGGGTGGCTACACCAAGCTGGAAGAGTTGCGCGCCAATGGCGACTGGGAGGCCGAGTTTGACCGCGTGCTCGACGCCGGTCTGCGCGGCCTTGGCGGCGCGGGCTTTCCCTCGGGCCGCAAGACGCGGTTCGTGCGCGCCGAACCCAGCCCCCGGTACCTGGCCGTGAACGGGGATGAGGGCGAGCCCGGAACCTTCAAGGATCGCTACCACTTGGAGCGTCATCCTCATCTGTTTCTCGAAGGCATGCTGATCGCCGCTTGGGCGGTGGAGGCCGAGACCTGCTTCATCTATATGCGCGACGAATACCCCGCCGTTCTGGAAATTTTGCGCAGGGAAATCAAGGCGCTGGAAGACGCAGCTCTTGTGGATAAAGGCTTCATCGACCTGCGCCGCGGTGCGGGGGCCTATATCTGCGGCGAAGAAAGCGCGATGATCGAATCCATCGAAGGCAAGCGCGGTCTGCCCCGTCATCGCCCACCTTTCGTGGCGCAAGTCGGCATCTTCAACCGCCCCACGCTGGTTCACAACGTCGAAACCCTGCACTGGATCGCGCGGATCCTGCGCGAAGGGCCGGAAATCCTGTCGTCGGTCGAAAGAAACGGCCGCAAGGGCTTGCGCAACTACTCCGTCTCGGGCCGGGTGGCGAAGCCGGGGGTGTATGAATTGCCCGCAGGCTCCACCATCACCGATATCATCGACGCGGCGGGCGGCATGGCCGAAGGCCACCAGTTCAAAGCCTACCAACCGGGCGGCCCGTCCTCAGGGCTTCTGCCTGCGTCGATGAACGACATCCCGCTGGATTTCGACACGCTGCAGCCGCATGGCTCCTTTATCGGATCGGCGGCAGTGGTGGTCCTGTCGGACAAGGACAGCGCAAAAGCTGCCGCGCTGAACATGCTGCGGTTTTTCGAGGATGAAAGCTGCGGCCAATGCACCCCCTGCCGGGTGGGCTGCGAAAAGGCGGTAAAGCTGATGCAGGCCGATCATTGGGATCAACCGCTGCTGGAAGAGCTCTGTCAGGCCATGGCCGATGCGTCAATCTGCGGGTTGGGGCAGGCCGCGCCGAACCCGATCCGCCTGACGATGAAGCATTTCCCGGACGAGGTATGACGCTTCTCTGGCTGGCCGCCGCCGCGTGCGCGGTGGCCTATTGGGCGCAGGTGCTCTCTCCGCCCGATGTGCTGCGCAGCCTGGTCAAAACCCTGTCCGTGGCGCTTCTCGCGCTGATCGCCGCGGTTATGTGGCAGGGCGCCCTTGCACTGGCGCTGGCCTTTTGCGCCGTGGGCGACGCGCTTCTCAGCCGCCCGGGCGAACGCGCCTTCGCCCTGGGCATCGCCGCCTTCGCCGCTGGCCACCTCGCCTATGTTTCCCTATTTCTGACCCAGCCCGGCGCCGATCTGAACCGCCTTCTGAACGCCCCGCAAGCCTTTGCTGTCATTGGCCTTTTGGCTTTGGGCGCCACCTTGGCCCTGCGCATCCTGCCCGCTACTGGCGCGCTGCGGATCCCCGTCGCGCTTTACATCCCCATCATCCTGTCGATGAGCCTTGCCGCGCTGTCTTTGTCACCATCACCAGCGACGGGTCTGATCCTGTTGGGCGCTGCGCTGTTTCTCCTCTCGGACAGCCTGCTTGCAGTGGAAACCTTCCTTTTGAAAGACGGCATGCCGCTCGCCCGCGCTCTGGCACGGATCGTCTGGCCCAGCTATTGGGCGGCGCAGGCGCTGTTTCTGGCAGGTTTCACCGGTATCCCGGCGGCTTGACCGCCATTCGCGCCTTTTCACCGGCCCTCGCCCGTATTAGGTGATTGTCACGGAGCACAGACCGGAGCGCGCATGGCCTTCTTCAAGAAACTCAAGGACCGGCTTTTCAAGTCCTCATCCAAGCTGGATGAGGGGCTGGAAGCCATTGTCGAAGATGGCGGGGTCGAGGAAGAACTGCAGGCAGAGCCCGCGCCTGCACCGCAACCTGCTCCCGAGCCAGAACCCGAGCCAGCGCCCGAACCGGAACCCGCGCCCGCACCAGAGCTTGAGCCCGAACCGGAGCCCGCGCCCGCACCAGAGCCTGAGCCTACGCCTGAGCCAGACCCCATTCCGGTCCCCGCGCCGGAGCCAGAGCCCGAACCCGAACCCCTGCCGATCCCCGAGCCGGAACCGGAGCCTCAGCCAGCCCCGGTGGCCCCGCCGACACCGACGGAAATCCCCCGGCCCGCGCCCGAACCCGTCGCGCCGCCCGCCCCGCAAGAGATGCCGCAGCCAGCGCCCGAGCCGGTGGCCGACCCCACTCCGGTCGAAATCCCGCCCGAGGCAGCAGCGCCCAAAGCGGGCCTTCTCAGCCGTCTTCTGGGCCGGTCCGAGGCCAAAACCGTCATCCGGCGCGAGCTGGACGACGACATGCTGGAACAGCTCGAAGAACTGCTGATCAGCGCCGATATGGGCGTCGACACCGCCCTGCGCGTGACGGCCAACATGGCCGAGGGCCGCATGGGCAAGCGCCTGTCGGTCGAGGAGATCAAATCCCTCATGGCCCGCGAAATCGCCCGGATCATGGAGCCTGTGGCCAAACCCCTGCCGCTTTACCCCAAACGCCCGCAGGTGGTGCTGGTGGTGGGCGTGAACGGGTCAGGCAAGACCACGACCATCGGCAAGCTCGCCTCGCAATTCAAGGCCGCCGGCAAGTCCGTGGTGATCGCCGCCGGGGACACGTTCCGCGCAGCGGCCGTGGAACAGCTGCAGGTCTGGGGCGACCGCGCCGGTGTGCCGGTTCTGACTGCGCCTGAAGGCACCGACCCGGCCTCCCTGGCCTTTGACGCGATGACCAAGGCGCAGGAAGACGGCGCGGACCTTCTGATGATCGACACCGCAGGGCGTCTTCAAAACCGCCAGGATCTGATGGAGGAGCTGGCCAAGATCGTCCGCGTCATCCGCAAGAAAGACGAAACCGCCCCCCACAACACGCTTCTGGTGCTGGATGCCACAACCGGCCAGAACGCGCTGAACCAGGTCAAGATCTTCCAGGAGGTGTCCGACGTCTCGGGCCTCGTGATGACGAAACTCGACGGCACCGCCAAGGGCGGCGTGCTGGTGGCTTTGGCCGACAAGTTCGGCCTGCCGATCCATGCCATCGGCGTGGGCGAACAGATCGACGATCTGCAACCCTTCGACCCCGAAGAATTCGCCGCCGCGCTGACGGGGCTGGAGACCTGACGCCATGCTTCTTTCTGGTCCGAAATACCCCTCGGGGGTCTGGGGGCAGACAGCCCCCAGGGGGTTGCCATAGGCGACTGGATCATCTCTCTGGAAGGAACCGAGGCAGGCACGACCCTGGCCACGATCCTTGCTCTGATGGCGGCCTTCCTGCACGCCGTCTTCGGCGCGCTGCAAAAGGGCAGGCATGACCCCTGGATCAGCCGGGCGGCGATTGACGCGTGGCTGTTCGTGCTTTCCGCGCCGATCGCGCTGTTTCTTGTGCCCTGGCCCGAACCGCATCTCTGGCCCATTCTGGGCGGCGCGCTGCTGATCCATTTCAGTTACAAGGTCTTGCAGGCGCAGGCCTATTCCAAGGGGGCCTACACCGTCGTTTATCCGGTGGTGCGCGGCACGGGGCCCCTGTTCACCGTTTTCGGCGCTTACCTGCTGTTCGGAGAGGTCTTTACCCCCACGCAGTGGATGGGCGTTGCGGTGCTTTTGTCCGGTATCTTCGGGCTCGCGGCCTATAACATGGCCTTTCTCGTGACCGACCGGGCCACGCTGGGGCCTGCGCTGATGCTGGCGGTGGCCACGGGGCTGTTCGTGGCGCTTTACACCACCTATGACGCCTATGGCATCCGCGCGGCCTCCGACCCGTTTACGTTCCTTGCGTGGTTTTTCTTCATCACCGCCTTCGACATCCCGCTGCTGGTTGCCACGCGGATGCGCCACCGGCTGCAGGGTGTCGATCTGCGCGCCCTGGCGCGGCGGGGGCTGATCGGGGCGATCGTGGCCTATTTCAGCTTTGGTTCGATCATGCTGGCCACGCGCCTTGATAAAGTGGGGGAGGCCGCGATCCTGCGCGAAACTTCCACCGTCTTTGCCGCCGTCATCGGCTGGGTCTTCCTGCGCGAAACCGTGGGGCCGCGCCGCCTGGCACTTATGGTCTTGATCGCGCTGGGTGCGGTGATAGTTGAGATGGGCGGTTAACCGGAGGGCCTCATGCCAGAGCCGAAAGAGATCAACCCCATCCTGCGCCAGGTTCTGGAACTGGGCCCGCCTTTGGCGTTTTTCCTGCTTTACCTGCGCCTGCGCGATCAGGTCTTCAGCTTCGGCGGCACCGAATACTCAGGCTTTATCGTGGCAACGGTGATCTTCGTGCCGATCATGCTGGCGGCCATGGCGATCTTGTGGTGGCTGACAGGCCAGCTGAGCCGGTTGCAGATCTTCACCGCCTTCATGGTGATCTTCTTTGGCGCGCTGACCGCCTGGTTCAATGACGAACGCTTCTTCAAGATGAAAACCACCATCGTCTATGGGCTGTTCGCGGTGCTTCTGGGCATCGGGCTGTTGCAGAAGCGGTCCTATCTGGAATGGATCATGTCGGGCATGCTGCCCATGGCGCATGAGGGCTGGATGATCTTCACCCGCCGCCTGTGCCTGGCCTTTGGCGTGCTGGCGGTGGCCAATGAATTTGTCTGGCGCACCATGTCCACCGATGCCTGGGTCAAGATCGAAACCTTCGGCTTTCCCATCGCGCTTTTCGTCTTCATGTGGTGGCAGATCCTGTCCCTGCAGAAATACATGCATGACCCCGATCAGGACAGCGCGCAGGGATAAGCGCCCGCGCGCGCCCCTCATCAATCCATCTTGACCGCCCCGCGCGCCGGGCGTATGCCGTCTGTCACGTGGCGATTTGTGTCCAGCTTGCGGGCCACGTTAAAGAACCCGCTAAATCGGCCTTGAGGAAAGCCCCCTTTCGCATGGCCCGACTTTCAGGGCCAATGCCTGGGGGCTTTTTTGATGGAGGGACTTGATGTCCGACGATTGGAAACCCAGCACCCAGGCCGTCCATGGCGGCGCGCGCCGCAGCCAGTATGGCGAACTGAGCGAGGCGATTTTCCTCACCCAGGGCTTTGTCTATGACAGCGCCGAAGCGGCGGAGGCCCGCTTTGTCGAAGCCGGGCCTGACGAGTTCATCTATGCCCGCTATGGCAACCCGACCGTGGCCATGTTCGAAGACCGGATCGCGATGCTGGAAGGGGCGGAGGATGCCTTTGCCACCGCCTCTGGCATGGCGGCGGTGTCGGGCGCGCTGATGGCGATGCTGAAGGCGGGCGATCACGTGGTGGCCTCACGTGCGCTGTTCGGCTCGTGCCTTTATGTGCTGGAAGAGATCCTGACGCGTTACGGCGTTGAGGTCACCTTTGTCGATGGCACCGATCTGGCCCAGTGGGAAGGTGCGATCCGCGCAGGCACCCGTGTGGTGTTCTTCGAATCCATCTCGAACCCCACGCTGGAAGTCATTGATATCGAAGCGGTTTCAAAACTGGCCCACAAGGTTGGTGCGACCGTTCTGGTCGACAATGTCTTTGCCACCCCGGTCTTTTCGCGCGCGTTCGAGCAGGGCGCCGATGTGGTGATCTATTCGGCCACCAAACATATCGACGGGCAGGGCCGCGCGCTGGGCGGTGTGATCCTTGGCTCACGCGAGTTCATCCGCAAGACGGTCGAGCCCTACATGAAGCATACCGGCGGGTCGATGTCGCCCTTCACGGCCTGGGTCATGCTGAAAGGCCTTGAAACGATGAGCCTGCGCGTCAATGCCCAGGCCGACAGCGCGCTGGCGCTGGCCGAGGCGTTTGCCAGCCACCCGAAACTGGCCCGCGTGATCTATCCCGGTCATGCCGGCCATTCGCAGCACGGGTTGGTGGCCCGTCAGATGGCCAAGGGCGGCACGGTTCTGTCCATTGACATTCAGGGCGGGCAGGCGGCGGCGTTCCGGTTCCTGAACGCGCTGCGGGTGGCGAAGATTTCCAACAATCTGGGGGATGCGAAAACCATCGCGACCCATCCCGCCACCACCACCCATCAGCGCCTGCCGCAGGACCAGAAGGATGCGCTGGGTATCACGCCGGGTCTGGTGCGCATTTCCGTGGGGATCGAGGATATCGCCGATCTGAAGGCGGATATGCTTGGGGCATTGGAGCAGGTCTGATCCAGCACGGAGTGACGGGGGCTCACGTTTGCGTGAGCGCCGGTCTTGAAGGCGCGCGAAATGCCGCAAAACCAAAGGATTACCGGGTGTTTTTCACGGGAAAACACCCCGGCGTCTGCGTCGCATCACTGGGAAATCCTGCCGGAAAAGACTGATCTGCATGCCTGTTTCACACGTAATAGATGAGAAAATTGGCAAAACAGGGCTGCGCGCTCTATCTATCACGGGCGGGCATTGAGGAAGACCAGATGAATATTCATACGCCATCCATCGACAGCCACCCCGACCGGGACGAGGCCGAAGCCGCGCTGAACACGTTGCGCAAATGGGCCAATGCCGCCTCGGCCGCTGAAATCGTGGAACTCGACCCCTCGGTCGCCAAGCTGGTGCCCGGCGCGGGCGCGGTCGATTACCCGGCGCTGTCGCGCGAATACCCCGAAGAATTTGCCGTCGATACCGGGTACAAGGACACGCTGCCTGACCTGCAGAACGGCCCCTCCAGCCTGATCCGCGGGGCGCGCCAGCAGATCCAGCATGTGGGCATTTCCAACTTCCGCCTGCCGCTGCGGTTTCATACCCGCGACAATGGCGATCTTACGCTGGAAACTTCTGTCACCGGCACGGTCAGCCTTGAGGCCGACAAGAAGGGCATCAACATGTCCCGGATCATGCGGTCGTTTTACAAGCACGCCGAACGCACCTTCAGCTTCGAAGTGATCGAGGCGGCGCTGGACGATTACATCACCGATCTGGAAAGCTTTGATGCGCGGATCCAGATGCGGTTTTCCTTCCCGATGAAGGTCGACAGCCTGCGGTCGGGCCTGTCGGGATACCAGTATTACGATATCGCACTGGAGCTGGTCGAAAAGGACGGGCTGCGCCAGAAGATCATGCATCTGGATTACGTCTATAGCTCGACCTGCCCCTGTTCGCTGGAGCTGAGCGAACACGCCCGCGCCACGCGCGGACAGCTGGCCACGCCGCATTCGCAGCGCTCGGTCGCGCGGATTTCGGTGGTGCTGGATCCCGAAGCCGATGTGCTGTGGTTCGAAGACCTGATCGAAGCCTGTCGCCGCGCGGTGCCCACCGAAACCCAGGTGATGGTGAAACGCGAAGACGAACAGGCCTTTGCCGAACTGAACGCCGCCAACCCGATTTTCGTCGAAGACGCGGCGCGGCTGTTCTGCGAGGTGCTGCAGGCCGATCACCGTGTGGGCGATTTCCGCGTGGTGGCCAGCCATCAGGAAAGCCTGCATAGCCATGACGCCGTGTCGGTCCTGACCGAGGGCGAGACCTTCGCCCAGACCAGCCTGGACCCCAAACTGTTCAGCACGCTCTTTCACGTGGGCTGACCGGCCCGCCCCAACCGCATTTCAACGCGCGCCCTGTCACCGGGGCGCGCGTTTTGCTTTGGGCGGCATGTTGCGCGATGCCGCAGCGCAGCATTTTTTGCTTCAATGCGGCAAAACTTCCTGTATACTTGGCCCAACATGTCGCGGAGGACGCCTGCCGCGGCGAAGGAGTATGGATGTTTAACCTGGTTACCCGTGCAACAGACGCCACGCATCTGTGGATGTCCTGCATTCAGCTTGCCGCCGATTCCCAGATCGTCGTGGCGCTGCGTGTGATGGGAATGCAGGGCACATGGTCCACGCCGCGCGGCGAGGGCACGGCAATGATGTCGGAGAAGATCCCGGCCTTTACCGAGGCTTTCGTGGCCGGCACGCTGAGCGCGCTGTCCGGGCACGGACCCGAACGCGTCGGCCGCAACACGATCGAACCCCTGTCAGACACCGCGCGAATGAACCGCGTGCGTCTGGCGCAATATGGTCCCCGTCTGCCGGGACTTTCGCTTGCACAGGCAGATCCTGAATGAAGGGAGCGTTCCTATGATGAACCCCATTGACGCGCAGTTGGCTGTTTCGAAAGCATGTATGAAAATGGCCGGATATGCGCTGAGCAACCATCTGAAGATGATGCAGATGATCACCGATGCGATGGTCCAGGCGCCGTTTGCGCCGGTGCGTAATCTGCACGATGCGGCGTCGAAACCGCGCCCGGCCGCGGCCAAAAAACCCGCGCCTGCGAAAGCGGAGGATGCGGCGGCGAAACCCGCGGCCAAGACAAAGCCAGCGGCGAAAAAGGCCGCTGTGAAACCGGCGCCGGCAAAGGCCAAAACGGCAAAGAAACCGGCTGCAAAACCTGCGGCCACAGCTGCCGCCAAGACCGCTGCGAAGCCTGCGGCCAAGGCTGCGGCAAAACCGGCCGCGAAGGCTGCGGCCAAGACCGCTGCGAAACCGGCCAAGGCCACTGCCGCCAAAGCCGCCAAACCCAAGGCCAAAGCGGCGGCCAAGGCAGCGGCCACCAAGCCCGAGCCGAAACCGACCGAGGCCGCAGCGACCAAGAAGGCACCGGCCAAGAAACGCGCGCCCTCCAAACCGCCGGCGATGCCGGAACCGTTGCCCAAATCCTGACGCCGGGTCCAGAGCGCCCCTGCGCGTGCGCCATGGCTTGACAGCACCCTGCGGTCACGCCAACGCTCGGCCTCATGTTGGACCTGCGCCCAGTCGGATATGTGATCGGCCTTTTGGTCGCCGTTTTGGGCGTGACCATGCTGCTGCCGATGCTGGCGGATATGGCCGAAGGGCGCGGCCATTGGACCGCCTTTGCGGAAAGCGCCGTCCTGACGATCCTGATCGGGGTTCTGATGGCTCTGTCCTGTTCGAACTCCGTTCAGCAGGGTCTGACCATTCAGCAGACCTTCTTGCTGACCACGACAGTCTGGTTGGCGCTGCCAATCTTTGGTGCGATCCCTTTCATGGTGGGCGAAACCGACCTGCGCTTTGTCGATGCGTTTTTCGAGGCGATGTCCGGCCTGACCACCACCGGATCAACGGTGCTGACCAATCTGGAGGATCTGCCCCGCGGATTGCTGTTGTGGCGCGGCATCCTGCAATGGCTGGGCGGGATCGGGATCATCGTTGTGGCCATGGTGTTCCTGCCCGAATTGCGGGTGGGCGGCATGCAGATCTTCAAATCCGAAGGCTTTGATACTTTTGGAAAAATCCTGCCGCGCGCCGGTGAGATCGCGCAGCGGATCTCGGTGATTTATCTGGCGCTGACGATGATCTGCGCGATGGCCTATCTGGGATCGGGCATGGATCCGTTTGACGCGACGGTCCATGCGATGACCACAATCGCCACCGGTGGATTTGCGAATTACGACGCGTCCTTCGCGGCCTTTGGCGCGGCCACGCAATACCTTGCCGTGATCTTCATGATGCTGGCTGCGCTGCCCTTCGTGCGCTTTGTCCAACTGACCGCAGGCTCGGCCCGCCCGCTGCTGGTTGATCCGCAGATCCGGGGCTTTTTCCTGACAGCCACACTGCTTGTCCTGTGCCTGAGCCTGTGGAAGATGACCAACCTTGAAATCGGCGGGGAAGAGGCCTTTCGCGGCACGTTGTTCAATACCGTGTCGCTTCTGACCGGGACGGGCTATGCCAGCGCGGACTACATGCTGTGGGGCGGGTTCCCGGTGGCGGTTCTGTTTTTCACCGGGTTGATCGGCGGATGTGCGGGATCGACCGCCTGTTCGATCAAGGTTTTCCGGTACCAGCTTCTTTTTGCCTCGATCCGGGCGCAGGTGGCGCGGATCCGGTCGCCCCATGGGGTGTTCATTCCGCGCTATGACGGGCGGCCAGTGGGCGAGGATGTTTTGAACTCGGTCATGGCGTTTTTCGTCTTTTTCATCGTGTCGCTGGGCGTTTTGTCGGTTGCTCTGGGCATGACGGGGCTGGATTTCACCACATCGGTGTCAGGCGCGGCGGCGGCGCTGGCCAATATCGGGCCCGGTTTCGGCGATGAGATCGGCCCGTCGGGCAATTTCGCGGGGCTGAATGATACGGCGAAATGGATGCTGAGCGTAGCCATGCTGTTGGGGCGGCTGGAGCTTTTGGCGGTCTATGCCATTTTCACCATTCGCTTCTGGAGGGCCTAAGACCATGCAGCGACCATTGGGGGCACAGATATCCCATATGCTGAAGGCGCGGGGGGTCGATGTGATTTTCGGCATCCCCGGCGTGCATAATCAGGAAATGTATCGCGGTATTGAAGAGGCCGGGATCACCCATGTGCTGGCCCGCCACGAGGGGGGTGCTGCATTCATGGCCGACGGCTATGCCCGTGCGACGGGGTCGCCGGGGGTGTGTTACGTGATCACCGGGCCGGGGCTGACCAATGCGATGACGGCGCTGGGGCAGAGTTATTCCGACAGCGTGCCGGTTCTGGCGATCTCGTCCTGTTTGGCCGATGTCTCCGCCCGGTTCGGGCAGTTGCACCAGATGAAGGACCAGCGGGCGGCGGCCGAGACGGTCTGCGACTGGTCGGAGGAGGCGCGGTCGCCCGAAGGCGCCTACCGGTTAATTGAACGCGCGTTCACCGAATTTGCCTGCGCGCGGCCCCGGCCCAAACATGTGCAGGTGCCCATTCCCCTGCTGGAAGGGCTGGCGGACCCGGCGCCCGCGCCCGGCCCGCGCCCCCGGATGCCGCGTGCGCCCGATGCGGATCTTGAGGCGGTGCTGCGCGCTGTGCTGGGGGCGGAAAAGCCGCTGTTCATCTTTGGCGGCGGCGCGCGCGGTGCGGCGGACGCGATCCCGGCACTGTTGGAGATGACGGGGGCGGCCAGTTTCACCACCTATGCCGGGCGCGGGCTGGTGCCCGAGGGCACGGCGCTGTCTTTCGGATCATACCTTGCGCGGCCCGACAGCGATGCGGTGCTGGCCGAGGCCGATCTGGTCATCGTCGCCGGGTCGGAACTGGCCGAGGTCGATCTGTGGCGCGACATGCCGGATCTTCCGGGGCAGATGGTCCGCATTGATCTGGACCCGCAGGTTCTGGCCACCGCGCGGGCGGGCGATCTGGCGGTGTGCGCCGATGCGGGCGCGTTTCTGAGCGCCATGCGCATCGCCATCCCCGCGCGGGCCGAAGACCGCACGCCGCGCTGGTCAGCGGACAGGGTGGCCGATACAAGGCAGCGCTGGGCGGCGGAGGTTGCCGCCGAGCGCCCCGGCATCCCCGAGGTCTGCGCGGCGCTGAAGGCGGTGCTGCCTGAGGGCACGATGATCTATTCCGACATGACCACCTTCGCCTATGCCGCGAAAGAGCTCTGGGACATGGCTCGCCCCGGTCACTGGCACCATCCCACGGGCTTTGGCACGCTGGGCTATGCGCTGCCTGCCGCGATCGGCGGGGCAGTGGCGCGCAAGGGGCTGCCGACGCTGGCCATCGCGGGGGATTACGGGTTTCAGTACACGGTTCAGGAACTGGCCGTGGCGGTGGAGCTGGGCCTGCCACTGCCGATCCTTCTGTGGGACAATGGCAAGCTGGGCGAGATCGAGGCCAGCATGATCCGTGCCCAAATCGCGCCCAATGCGGTCGATGTGCGCAACCCGGATTTCTGCGCGCTCGCAAGGGCTTACGGTGCCCATGCGGCGGCGCCGGAGGATCTGGCGGGGGTGCAGGCGTCGGTGACGGAGGCGTTGCAGGCCAATGGGCCCACGGTCATTCATGTTCCCACGGATATCGCCTTGCGTTAAGGCCTGCGGGCCCCGGGCCTGACCCGGGGCCTCGCGTCGTGCCATGAGGTCCCGGTGCGGGTCCGGGACGGGTATTCGCTTAATCCCAGCAGCTGACCAGAACGGTCATGCCGCTTGCCACGCGGTTCAGCTCGGTCGGAGTGATGGGGCTGTCGGCATCGCTACGTTCGGCGGCAAGTCCCGCTTCGGCCAGCACATTGCTGAGCGCCTGGCTGTTGGCGGCAAAGCTGACATCCAGCGGCAGTTGCCGGCCATTGCTGGCGCGCGGCAGAAGCATGCCCAGAACCGTGCCGCGGGTGTCCAGAACCGGCCCGCCCGCATCGCCCGGCTGGGCGGCCAGGGCAAGGCGTTTCAACTCGGTCTCGCCACGCAGGCCCTTGATGTCGGAAAGCGTGCCGAAGGTCAGCGAAGGCGCGCCAAGCGCCCCTTCGAACGGGTATCCCGCCACCGCCACATCCGATTGCAGCCGCGGGGTGGAGGCGCGGAACCGCGCGACCGACATGGGCGCCACGGGCGCGGCCGGGCGCAGCACCGCCACGCCGAGGGCCGGGTCGGTGACCAGAAGATCGGCGGCCACATCACGTTCCAACGTGATGCGGGCGCAGTTTTCAACCACTTCGGATGTCGTGATCACCGTGCCTTGCCCATCCACGAAAAAGCCCGAGCGCGACAGGCGCGGTTTGCGGATCTCAAGCCCCGAGACCAGGTCGATGCTTTGCTGCCCGCCATCGCCCGCCGCCGGATCCAGAACACCCGGCAGGCGTTGGAAGCTGGCGCGCATTTCGGCCAGAACGCGGGTGCGGCGGGCTTCGTCGCCCGCAGGCCAGATCAGCGTAAAGCCCTTGATTTGCCCGTCTTCCAGCGCCGCCTCGGTGTAAGAGACGATCGACCCGTTCTGCCCCTGAAGCGTGAACCGGTCGCTGCCGCGTTCGCGGGGCCCCTCCAGCGGGACGATTTCCAGCGTCTGCATGATCTCGTAGAGACCAAAAAGCGTGTCCTGATCGCCCGGCTGGCTGATCAGCAGGGCGCGGATGCCCAGATCGCCGGCGCTTGCGTAATGGGCGAAGGGGGGCTCGTATTTTTCGAAGGTCAGCTCGCCCATAGGCAGCAGCATCTCGATCCCGGCGTTGTCATCGCGCACCATGGCCAGGCCCACGCTGGTCAGGGGGGCGTTGTAATCGGCCAGAAGCTCGGCCCGCTGGGCGGTGGTGAGAATGCCCGTGTCCTCATATCCGCGATCGGCCTGCCAGGCGGCCATGGAGCCGCGCGTGCCGCGCCCGAATGCGCCGTCGATGGCAGAGGTATAGTACCCCGCCCATTGCAGCGCGATCTGCAGGGCTTTGCGTTCGTCCACCGTCAGCTGCGCCTCGCTTTGCCGGGCTTGCGCCGGGGTTTCGTCCGAGGGGACGGGGTCGGGCGTTGCCGGGGGTTGGGGGGCTTCGGCGGTTTCTGTCGGGGTGGTGGTTTCCACGGGCGGTTCAACCGCGCCCCGGCCCAGCACATCCGCGCCCACGGGCCAGAATTGCTGGCCCAGACGGGAGGTCAGCTGGATATAGCTGTCTGAAGGGATTTCCCCTTCGGCGCGGTAGACCTGCAAGACCCGTTCCGCATCTTGCCGTGCATAGGGGCCAAGCACGATGCCATACCAGCCCCCGCCGATGGAGAAGCCTGCCACATCAGGCAGGTCGGCGGCATAGCGGCGCGCGGCGGCCTGCGCGGCGGTCAGGCTGGGCTGCGCCTCGACCTGGACCCAGACCACATCCTGTTGTGCGGCGGCGGGGCGCAGGAACAGAAGACATGTGAGCAGACACGCAGTCAGAAACGCTTTCATCGAGACACCAAACCCTGTGTTTTCTTTACTTTTCGCGCAGCATAAGCACGAAGTTCCGGGGATGGCCATGCCCTTTGCCAGGGGGGAAGCGACGGCAGGCGCGCGTGTCGCGCGGTCACAACAGTTGCCAGCCCGTTGACCCCGGCGGGTGAGGGGGATAACGAGGGCGCGCCCGGCCCCGAGGTTCAAGCAAAGAGCGTCACCCATGTCCCGATCCAGCACTGCCCCGCGATCCTTTCAGGAGATCATCCTGCGCCTGCAGACCTATTGGGCGTCGAAAGGCTGCGCGATCCTGCAGCCCTATGACATGGAGGTGGGCGCAGGGACGTTCCACCCGGCCACCACGCTACGGTCTTTGGGCCAAAAGCCCTGGGCTGCGGCCTATGTGCAGCCGTCGCGCCGGCCCACCGACGGACGCTATGGCGAGAACCCGAACCGTCTGCAGCATTATTACCAGTATCAGGTGCTGATCAAACCCAGCCCGCCGGATCTGCAGGAGCTGTATCTGGGATCGCTGGAGGCGATCGGGATTGATATGGAGCTGCATGACATCCGATTTGTCGAAGACGACTGGGAAAGCCCCACTCTGGGCGCCTGGGGTCTGGGATGGGAAGTGTGGTGCGACGGGATGGAAGTGTCGCAATACACGTATTTTCAACAGGTTGGCGGGCATGATTGCCACCCCGTGTCGGGCGAGTTGACCTATGGTCTGGAACGGCTGGCGATGTATGTGCTGGGCATTGATCACGTGATGGACATGCCCTTCAACGACCCGGATGCGCCCATCGCGTTGAGCTATGGCGATGTGTTCCGCCAGACCGAGGAGGAATACGCGCGGTACAATTTCGACACCGCCAATACCGACGTATTGCTGCGCCATTTCGAAGAGGCGGAGGCCGAATGCGCCCATCTGCTGGCGCAAGAGGACGTGGACCCCAAGACCGGCAAGACGATCATCATGGCCCATCCCGCCTATGACCAGTGCATCAAGGCGAGCCATCTGTTCAACCTGCTGGATGCGCGTGGCGTGATTTCCGTCACCGAGCGGCAGGCCTATATCGGGCGGGTGCGGGCGCTGGCCAAGCAATGCGCCGATGCCTTCGTGCGCACGGCGGCGGGGTAAGGCGATGAGCGGCAAGCTGGTCGGTCTGTTTTTGCTGATCTGTGGCGCGCTAGCTGGCGGCGCGCTGTATTATCTGCAGATCTATGGGTTTTACGACGAGGTGACCGAGGCCCAAGTGCAGTTGATCCGTCAGGATAACAACGCACCGGAAGATATTGAATTCACGGCATTTCAGGCTGTGGATGCCGATAGCTCTCCGATCCGGTTCCGGGCCTGTTTCGAGACATCGGCCTCGCTTGATGACCTGAGCGCGGCCTATGTGGATGCGGGCCCCGTGATCCCGCGCAATGCGCCGGGCTGGTTCGAGTGTTTTGACGCCGAAGCCATTGCCGAGGCGCTGAGCGCTGGTACCGCGCGGGCCTATCTGGGGCAGAAGAATATTCACTATGGCGTGGACCGGATCGTGGCCGTCACGGCAGACGGGCGCGGATATATCTGGCACGAGCTGAACGATTGCGGCGACAAGGCCTATGACGGCACGGTGGTGGGAGAGGAATGCCCGCCCCTGCCAGAGACGAATGGAGAAGGCTGAAACATGCCAGAGCTTTTGATCGAACTTTTCTCGGAGGAAATCCCCGCGCGGATGCAGCTGCGCGCGGCCGAGGATCTGAAAACCCGCATGACCAACGGTCTGGTCGAGGCCGGGCTGACCTATGGCGGTGCGGCGGCGTTCTCGACGCCCCGGCGGCTGGTTCTGACGATCAGCGATCTGCTGGCTGAAAGCCCCACCTTGCGCGAGGAACGCAAGGGGCCGCGCGTGGATGCGCCGGAAAAGGCGATCGAGGGCTTTCTGCGCGGCGCGGGCCTGACCCGCGATCAGCTGGAAGAACGCGACACGCCCAAGGGCGCGGTGTTCTTTGCCACCATCGAAAAGCCGGGCCGGCCCGCGGCCGAGATCGTGGCCGAGGTGCTGGAAGACGTGATCCGCAATTTCCCCTGGCCGAAATCCATGCGCTGGGGCGCGGGCAGCCTGCGTTGGGTGCGGCCCCTGCAGTCGATCTTGTGCATCCTCGGTGACGAGGGCGGCGCGCAGGTGGTGCCGATGGCGGTGGACGGCATCGCGGCGGGCGACAGCACCGAAGGGCATCGGTTCATGGCGCCGGGACGGTTTTCCGTCACTTCATTCGACGATTACGCGGCCAAGCTGAAGCGCGCTTATGTGCAGCTGAACCCGGCCGACCGGGCCGAGCACATCTGGGCGGATGCGACGAACATGGCCTTTGCCGCAGGGCTGGAGGTGGTCGAGGACAAGGGTCTTCTGGCTGAGGTTGCCGGGCTGGTGGAATGGCCGGTGGTTCTGATGGGCGATATTGACGCGGAATTTCTGGGCCTGCCGGCGGAGGTTTTGCAGACCTCGATGCGGGAACATCAGAAATTCTTTTCGGTGCGCGATCCCAAGACCGGCCGGATCGAGAAATTTGTGACGGTTGCGAACCGCGAAACCGCCGATCACGGCGCGACCATTCTGGCGGGCAACCAAAAGGTGCTGTCGGCGCGGCTGGCGGATGCGAAGTTTTTCTGGGAAAACGATCTGCGCGTGGCGCAGGCGGGCATGAACGACTGGCTGCAAGCGCTTGATAACGTGACCTTTCACAACAGGCTGGGCACGCAAGGCGAACGGATTGCACGGATCCAGACCCTGGCCGGAGAGCTGGCCGCGCGCGTGCCCGGCGCCAAGGCCGATCAGGCGCAGGTGGCCGCCGGGATCGCCAAGGCCGATCTGAGTTCCGAGATGGTCTATGAGTTTCCTGAACTTCAGGGGATAATGGGCCGGTATTACGTGGAAAAAGCCGGTCATCCACAGGCCGTGGCCGATGTGGCGCGCGATCATTACGCGCCGCTGGGACCGTCCGATGACGTGCCCACCGCGCCCTTGTCGGTGACCGTGGCTTTGGCTGACAAGCTGGACACGCTGACGGGGTTCTGGGCGATTGACGAAAAGCCCACCGGATCGAAAGACCCGTTCGCGCTGCGTCGTGCCGCGCTGGGAGTGATCCGGCTGGTGCTGGAGAACGATCTGCGGCTGTCGCTGGACCGGTTTATTGATTTTCAGCTGCTGAAACACAAGATCCACCTTAATGCCGGTGCCGATAAATCCGAGCTGTCGGCGCTGGAAGACCTGCTGGACGAGATCGCCGAACATGGCGTCTTCGGCGCGGCCTTCCGCACGGTGCTGGACAAGCTGCAGGACAAGGACGGCGCGCCCGACACCGGCGAAGGGTCACTGTTGCGGACTGTGGGCGATGCGGTGCCGGATCTGTCGACCGACCTGCTGGTCTTCATCCATGACCGCCTGAAAGTCTATCTGCGCGATCAGGGCATCCGGCATGACATCATCGATGCCTGCCTGGCCATGCCCGGTAGTGACGATCTGGCGCTTCTGGTCAAACGCGCCAAGGCTTTGAACGATGTGCTGGCCACGGAGGATGGCGAAAACCTGATCCAGGGCTTCAAGCGCGCCAACAATATCCTGAGCCAGGCCGAAGAGGCCGACGGGGTCGAATATTCCTTCGGGGCCGATCCGAAATATGCCGAAACCGACAGCGAACGCGCGCTGTTCAGCGCTTTGGACAGTGCAGAGGCGGCCATCGCCCCCGCGATGACGGCCGAGGATTTCGCCACCGCCATGGGCGCGATGGCCGGTCTGCGCCCGGCGATCGACGGGTTTTTCGAGGATGTGAAGGTCAATGCCGATAATCAGACAGTGCGGCGTAACCGGTTGAACTTGCTGCATCGGATCCGCGAAACCTGTCTGTCCGTGGCGGATCTGACGCGGATCGAGGGCTGATTTCCCACCGGGCCAAAGTGACGCGCGGTCGCGGCGGCCTCTACTCTTGCGCGCGCCGTGTATCTTCCTATGCTGTCAGTTAAAATTGACATGCTGCAGCGCAAAGAACCCGCCCCGTGCACAGGAACCCTCACACCACGCTGATCACCCCGGACGCGCCGGTTGCAACCGCAACTCATGGCGGGCGGG
>NZ_JXYH01000061.1 GCF_001262635.1 Aestuariivita boseongensis | reverse complement strand
TCTATGGCGGGTCGGTCAAACCCGCCAACGCGGCCCAGATCTTCGCCATTGCCGATGTCGACGGCGCGCTTGTGGGCGGCGCCAGCCTGAAGGCCCAAGACTTCTCCCCCATCATCGCCGCGCTCGAAGACGCCTGAAGCGTCCCCTCTCTTCTTCTCTTTCCAAATACGGCAAACCGACCCCTGCCAAGAAAAACGACGCCCGGACATCCGGGCGTCGCCTCTGCGTTGCGTTGATCTCGAATGCGCGGCAGCGCGCTATCTGATCACGATCTCCGGCCCCATGAAGGTGTTGGGCAGGAAAGTCGAAATCCACGGGATATAGGTCACCATGATCAGGAAGACGAACAGCACCGCCAGGAACGGCAGCGCCGCCCGCACGACCCGCATCATCGGCATCCCGGCCACACCGCTGGTCACGAACAGGTTCAGACCCACCGGCGGCGTGATCATCCCGATCTCCATGTTCACCACCATGATGATCCCCAGATGGATCGGGTCGATCCCCAGCTCGATGGCGATGGGAAAGACCAGTGGCGCCACGATCACCAGAAGGCCCGAGGGCTCCATGAACTGACCGCCGATCAGCAGGATGACATTGACCATCACCAGGAACATGACCGGGCCGAAACCGGCATCCAGCATCGCCCCCGCGATGGCCTGGGGCACCTGCTCGTCTGTCAGCACATGTTTCAGGATCAGCGCGTTTGCGATCACGAACAGCAGCGTGACTGTCAGCTTGCCCGCCTCAAGCAGCGTATGCTTGGTGTCGGGATGCACCAGCGCCGTGACCAACGTCCAGGGCGCGGCAAAGAACGACTTGTTTGGCTGACCCTCTTCCGTTTTCAGCGGCCCCATATCGCGATAGACGAAACTGGCGATCACGAAGGCATAGACTGCCGCGACGGCCGCCGCCTCGGTCGGGGTGAAGATTCCGCCATAGATGCCACCCAGGATGATCACGATCAGGAACAGCCCCCAACCCGCCTCGCGGCCCGAGGCGAAGATCTCCCCCCAGCCCAGCCAGTCGCCTTTCGGCAGGTTGCGCACCCGCGCGATGACATAGATCGTCACCATCAGCATGAAGCCCGCCAGAAGGCCCGGAATGACGCCTGCAAGGAACATCCGGCCCACCGACACTTCGACCGCGGCGGCATAGACCACCATCACGATCGACGGCGGGATCAGGATGCCCAGCGTCCCCGCGACCGAGATGACGCCGGCCGCGAAGTCCCTGGTGTACCCCACCTGCCGCATGCCGGTGATCACGATCGTGCCGATCGCCACCACGGTGGCGGGCGAGGACCCCGACAGAGCGGCAAACAGCATACAGGCAAAGACCCCCGCAATCGCCAGACCCCCGGGCAGATGGCCCACGCAGGCGATGGAAAAGCGGATGATCCGCCGTGCCACGCCGCCTGTTGTCATGAAGGACGAGGCGAGGATGAAGAAGGGAATGGCCAGAAGGGTGAAATGCCCCTCGAACGCCTCAAACAGGGTCGAGGCGACCGACGCCAGAGAGCTGTCGGAATAGATCAGCAGAAAGATCGTAGAGCTCAGCCCCAGCGCCACCGCGATCGGCACACCGATCAGCAACAGGCCAATGACCATGGAAAAGAGAATGACAACGTCCATCAGTCACGCTCCCCATTCTGGGCGCGAACCTCGTTCAGTTCGTCCTCCACCTCATGGCTGGCCACCAGCCGGTCCTCATCGCCTCTCAGGATCGCCAGCGCCGCCTGCAGGAAGCGGAACAGCAGCAAAAGCATCGACACCGGCAGCACCAGATAGGGCACCACCTTGGGCAGTTTCTCGTATTCGTCGCCGTAATTGATCAACCCTTCCAGAAAACCCAGGAAGGGCAGCATTGGGATGTCATCGACCTCGTAAAAGGACTGGCTGCGAAACTTCTCTTCAAACCCGGTGGGGAACCAGCGCCCCGAGGTGGGCGGCAGATCGGCGAAAACCGCCCAGTAATCATAGGCGCCCTTCAGAAGCAGGACCGAAAACAGCAGACAAGCCCCGACCGAAATCAGACCAAGCACCCGCCGCACCGGAGGGCTGGCCATGTTGACGATCGCATCCACCCCCAGATGAGAGCGCGTCTTGACCGCATAGCTCGCACCCAGAAGCACCAGCCAGCCGAACATGAACACCGTCGCTTCAAGCGCCCAGAGAATGTTCGAATTCATGAACCGCGCCACCACATTGGCAAAGGTGATCGCGGTCATCAGACCCAGCAGAAGCGCGATCAGCGTCTCCTCGATCCGGTCGCTCCAGCCACGCGGGCCGGGGGAATGTCCAATCATGTCACTGTCCCTTGGGAAAAGTCAGGCAGGGGGCGGCTGCGCGTTCTCGCGTCTTGGAAATGCGCCCACCTGCGAATGCGGCGCGGGAGCCTGCGGCCGAAACCACCGCCCCCGCGCCTTGTCATCGCGGCTTGGGATCAGATCCCGGCGTTGATGGATTGCGCCGCGTCGATCATGTCCTGACCCACGTCACCGGCAAACTTGTCCCAGACGGGCTTCATCGCATCGACCCAGGCCTGGCGCTGCTCGGGCGACAGTTCGCGGATCACGCCGCCCGCATCCAGGATCGCCTGACGCGCCTGCTGGTTCACCGCATAGGATTCGCCGTTCCGCATTTCAGTCACTTCCGACAGGATCGTCAGGAACTGGTCACGCACATCGGCGTCCAGACTGTCGAGCCAGTCGACGCTGGTGACCACCAGATAATCGATGATGCCGTGGTTGGTCTCGGTCACGCCGTCCTGCACTTCAAAGAACTTGCGGCCATAGATGTTCGACCAGGTGTTTTCCTGCCCGTCCACAACGCCCTGCTGCAGCGCGCCATACACTTCCGAAAAGGCCATTTTCTGGGGCGAGCCGCCGATGGCTTCCATCTGCGCCACCAGCACGTCCGACGATTGCACGCGGAATTTCAGGCCATTGGCATCCGTGGGCAGGATCAGCGGCACATTGGCCGACATCTGCTTCATGCCGTTGTGCCAGAATTGCAGCCCCTGCAGGCCACGGCGCTGCATGCTGTCTTTCATCGCCTGACCGGCGTCGGATGCCTGGAACGCATCCACCGCTTCGATGTTCTTGAACATGAAGGGCAGGTCGAACAGACGAAACTGTTTGGTGAATTTCTCGAACTTCGACAGGCTGGGCGCGGCCAGTTGCACATCGCCTTGCAGGATCGCCTCAAGCACCTTGTCATCGTTGTAAAGCGTGGAGTTCGGGAAGACCTCCATACACATCTTGCCGTTCATCTCGTCATTGACGCGCTGTTCCAGCAGCGAAGCGGCGATGCCCTTGGGGTGCTTGTCTGTGTTGGTCACATGGCTGAATTTGACGACGATCTCGCCGTCGTCACAGGCGGCAAAGCCCGCGGTTGCGGCAAGGCTCAGCGCGATGGCTGTGGCGGCCGTGGTTAGGATTTTCATATCTGTCTCCTCCTGGTTTTTTGGCCGGGCCTGGCTCCTTCCAGACCCAAATACGCAGATTCGGTGCGCTGCGTTCAGTGAAGCGTTTCGGTGAAAACCGCTCAAGAACAGGTGAGCCGGAAAAGGCTGCACCCACTTAAACCTATATAATTCATATACTTACGATACTTTCCCAGGGCAATCCGACCCTATGGCCAGATCGGCTGTGCGAAAACCCGCACAGCCCCTGCGCCGCTTGTGCGAAATTCCGCACAGCCGGCGACACCGGGCCAAGGCTTTTGCAAAAGCCTTGGCGCCCTTCTCTGCCCGCGCAGCGATTTTTCGAAAAATCGCGCTCCTGCAAGGATCAACCGCGAAACTGCTCGGGCTTGATGCCATAGCGGGCCAGCTTGTCGTAAAAGGTCTTGCGCGGCAGCTTCAGCGCCTGCGCCGCCTCGCTGGCGCGCCCGCCGGCGCGGCGCAGCGCCGCCTCCAGCAAAGACTGTTCGATCTGGGCCATCTGTTCGGCCAGGCCCAGCCCCTCCTGCGGAGCGATATCGTCCTGCAGATCCAGCGCAAAGCGCATCGCTTCCGACATCAGCGCGCGGGCATTGCCGGGCCAGTCCCGCGCCATCAGCCCCGCGATCACATCCGGCGTGACGCTGGGCGGCGCAAGCCCCGCCTGCTCGCAGGCCTGCGAGACGTAGTGCCGGAACAGCACCGGGATATCCTCCGGCCGTTCCGCCAGCGCAGGGATCCGCACGGTCATGACCTGCAGGCGGTAATACAGCTCGGGATTGATCTGATCGCCCGCCTCGCTCAGCGTGTCGGTGCTGCCCGCGATCACGCGGGCCGCGCTATCGCTGTCCAGCGCCTCGATCAGGGCAAGCTGGGTGTCGGCTGGCATCATATGCACCTGATCAATGAACAAAGACCCACCCCCAGCCGCAGCCAGCGCCTGCGCCAGAGCCTGAGGGGAAAGCCCCGCACCGGCGCGTTTTTCAAACGGGCCCTGCGCGCGGTCGGAACACAGATGCAGCACTTCTGCCACTTTCGACACGCCCGTGCCAGGTGCGCCGGTGACCAGCACCGCGCCTTCGGCCCGCGCCAGCCGCCGCACGCGGGCGCGCAGCCCTTCGGCCAGGTCCGAGACGCCAAAGATCAGCCGCGCGGCGGGATCGCCTGCTTCCCGTTCCGCCACAAGGGCGCGGGTGCCTAGAACGTCGGCCCGCTGGGCCACGGCCCGGTCCAGCGCGGCGATCAGATCGGAGGCCGCACAGGGCTTTTCCAGAAAGTCGAAGGCCCCCTGCTCCATCGCGCGCACGGCCATGGGGATATCCCCTTCCCCGGTCAGAAGTATGACCGGCAGTTCCTCGTCAATCTCCAGCGCGTAACTCAAAAGGTGGAACCCGTCGCGCCCCGGCATGCGGATATCCGACAGGATCACCCCGGTAAAATCGCGGGTGATGTGATCCTTGGCCGCCACGAAAGAGCCCGCCGCGATGGCTGGATAATCGGCCAGTTCCAGCGATTGCACCAAAGCGGTGCGCACCATCACATCGTCATCGACCACCAGAACCGGGGGTTTGGTCATTCCGCGGCCTCCAGCGCGTCATCGGCCCAGCGGGCCAGTTCCACGGTAAAGACCGCCCCGCGCTGCGCGCCCTCGCGGTTGCGGCCCCGGATCGCGCCGCCAAAGCTTTGCACCAGCCCATAGGAAATCGACAGTCCCAGCCCCATGCCTTCCGAGGCGCCCACTTCCTTGGTGGTATAGAAAGGTTCGAATATCTTTTCCGGCGCGGCGATGCCCGGGCCGGTGTCGATCACGTCAATGGCCACATGGCCAGGTTCGGGGCGCACATGGACCCGCACGGATTTTTCCGGGCTTTCGGCCATGGCATCGGCGGCGTTGTTGATCAGGTTCACAAAGACCTGGCCCAGACGCACCTCGCCCCCCTTGACCCAAAGCGGACCGTCCGGCGCATCAAAGTCAAAGGCGATGCCGTCATGGCTCAGCCGTGCCTGCGTCAGTTCAAACGCGCTTTCCAGCGTGGCGATGATATCGACGCGGGCGACCGCTTCGGCCTCCTGCCGGGCAAAGGCGCGCAGGTTGCGGATGATGCGGCCCATCCGGTGCGCCAGCCCCGCGATCCGGCCCAGATTGTCCGAGGCGGCGCTGACATTGCCTTTCTTCAGAAACTGCATGCCGTTTTCGGCGAAAGACTGAATGGCCATCAGCGGTTGGTTCAGCTCATGCGAGATGCCGGCGCTCATCTGGCCCAGGGCCGACAGCTTGCCCGCCTGCACCAGATCGGCCTGCGCCTGTTTCAACGCGGCCTCGGCCTCCTGCCGTTCCGAGATTTCGCGCCTGAGTTGGGTGTTGGTGTCGCGCAGCGCGCGGGTGCGTGCCTCCACCCGGCTTTCCAGCACGGCATTGGCCCGCGCCAGGGCGCGGCGCCGTTCCGTGGCCAGGATCAGCATGGCGCCAAAGGCCAGGCAGACCGCCGCCACCACCGCCGCCTGCAGTGCGGCCAGACGGCGCGCGGGGTCGATATCGACCAGCACCTCGCCCGTCAGACCGATCACCGGCAGATCGCGCACCAGATGCAGCGCGCGTTCTGGCAGGTATGGCCCCCAGCCGATATGCCAGATCTCATGCCCGCCCACCTGGTCGGCGGCGAAACGCGCGGTGGACCGGTCGCGCGGGATCAGCCCTGGCTGACCCACCGGCCGCGTCCAGCCCAGCAGTTCCGAGCGGTTGGAGATAAAGACCTCCCCGATCTGATCGGTAAAGAACACCGCCGGGTTCGACCCGCGCCAGGTCTGTTCCACATCTTCCACATCCACCGCCACGATCAGCGCGCCGCGCACCGCGCCCGAGGGCGCAAAACTGGGCGCGGCATAGACAAAGGCGCGTTCCTCCAGCGGGCCGATCACCCCGTGGCCGCTGCCCAAAGCGCCCTGCATCGCGCGACGAAACTGCGCCTTGGCCGACACATTATTCCCCATGATGCCCTTGGCCGCCGCCAGCACGCGCCCATCCGTTCCGGCATAGATCACATCCAGCGCCGCGGTCTTGTCCGCCGCCTCAAGCAGCAGCGCGCTGGCCGCCGCGCGCGTCTGGGGGCTGTCCAGTTCCGCCAGGGCCGGGTGATCGGCCATCAGCACCGCCAGTTCCTGATAGCGTTGCAGCTGCGTGCTCAGCCGGTCGCTGGCCAGTTCCAGATCCGACGCCGCGCGCAGCGACACCTGATCCAGCGCCTGCCCAAGACCATAGCGCCAGATCCCGAGGCTCAGCCCCGCGACCGACAGCAAAAAGCCCAGGATGATCAAGGCTCTGGAGAGGCGCGCATTCAGCATGACCAAAGCCTAGCAAAGCGTGGCTTGCATTGACCAGAGCCTGTGTCAGCGCGGGGCAGCCCTAGACCCCCAAAGGCAGCATGGTGGTCGATTTGATCTCTTCCATCGACAGAAGCGCGGTCACGTTATAGATCCGCACCTCGGAAATCAGCGCCTGATAAAACTCGTCATAGGCGCGCGCATTCTTGACCCGCACCTTAAGGATATAGTCGATTTCGCCCGCCAGCCTGTGCGCCTCCTGCACTTCGGGCCGGGCCTTCAGTGCGGCAAGGAATTTGTTCTGCCACTCGGCCTCGTGCTCGGACGTGCGGATCAGGACAAAGAAGCAGGCCTCGAACCCCAGCGGCTCGGCATCCAGCAAAACGGTCTGCTGACCGATCACGCCCGCCTCGCGCAGCTTGCGGATTCGGTTCCATACGGGCGTCTTGGATGAGCCCACCGCCTTGGCGATATCGTCCAGCGACTGGCCAGCGTCCCGCTGCAGCTCGGCCAGAATTTTCCGATCGGTGTCATCAATCCGTACAGACATTCGCGTTTTTCCCAGGTTCCAAGGTTTTCATTCTACCTGACGCAGTTGATAGAACAATTGTTCTTATTTGCGCAAGCATCTGGCGGCATAATGGAACATTTTCCTATATTCATCCCAAAAGAACCGCAACCAACAGGCCGGACGCCATGCAGCATTTTCCCATCTTCCTTTCGGTCGCAGGCCGCCGCATCGTGCTGTCGGGCGGAGGCGATGCCGCGCTGGCGAAGCTGCGGCTGCTGTTCAAGGCAGACGCGCATCTGACCGTTTTCGCGCCCGAACCCGACCCGCAGATCGAAACATGGGCGCTCGAGGGCAAGCTGACCCTGATCCGCCGCAAGATGGCGCCGGGTGATGCGCTTTGCGCGGTGCTGTTCTATGCCGCCGATGAGGACGCCTCTGAGGACGCCCGCACCACGGCCCTTGCCCGCGCGGACGGCGCGCTGACCAATATCGTGGACAATCTGCGCGACAGCCAGTTCATCACTCCGGCAATCGTGGATCGTGACCCGGTGACCATCGCCATCGGCACCGAAGGGGCCGCCCCGGTGCTGGCTCGCGCGATCAAGGCCGATCTGGAAGACCGCCTTCCTACGGGCCTTGGCACATTGGCGCGCATCGGCAAGGCCTTCCGCAAAGCCGCCGACGCCCTGCCCTTTGGCCGCCCGCGCCGCGATTTCTGGCGCGACTATTACTTCAACGCGGGCCCCAAGGCCCTGGCGGAAGGCCAGGACGCCGTCCAACCCGCGCTTGACGCCCTGCTTGAAACCCACCTGACCAAACCCGCCCGTGAAGGGCACGTGGCCTTTGTGGGCGCAGGTCCCGGCGATCCGGAGCTTCTGACGCTCAAGGCGCGCCGCGCGCTGGATGAGGCGGACGTGATCATCCATGACCGCCTGATCGCGCCAGAAATCCTCGAACTCGCGCGTCGCGAAGCCACGATGATCGACGCAGGCAAAGAAGGCTTCGGCCCGTCGATGAAACAGGATGACATCAACGCCCTGATCGTCGAACACGCAAAAACAGGCGCGCAGGTCGTGCGCCTGAAGGGCGGTGATGCCACCGTCTTTGGCCGTCTGGACGAGGAAATCGACGCGGTCGATGCGGCGGGCATCTCCTGGCATATCGTGCCGGGCATCACTTCGGCCTCTGCCGCTGTGGCGGCCATCGGGCAAAGCCTGACGAAACGGGGGCGCAACGCCTCGGTCCGATTTCTGACGGGCCATGACATGAAGGGCTTTGCCGATCACGACTGGAAAGCGCTCGCCCGGCCCGGAGAGGTCGCGGCGATTTACATGGGCAAGAAGGCCGCGCGCTTTATCCAAGGTCGTCTTTTGATGCATGGCGCACACGCCGGCACACCCGTGACGCTGGTCGAAAACGCCTCGCGCCCCAATCAGCGCGTCGTGGAGACCAATCTGGCCACCCTGCCCGCCGATCTGTCGGATGCCGGTCTGAGCGGACCTGCCCTCACCTTCTACGGCCTCGCGCCCCGTGCCGCTCTGGCCCAAGCCCAACAATTCGATATCGCTTTAGAGGAGGCGCTCTGATGCCCCGTGATTTCACCCCCAAGGTCGTGACCGCAAACCACTTGCTGGAGGGCGATGTGATCTATCTGGCTGCCGATGACACATGGGTGCGCGATCTGAAAGACGCCGAAGTGCTGACCGACGAGGCGGACGCGCAATTGCGTCTCCTGCACGCCGAAAGCCAGCCTGACGTCGTGGTCGGGGCCTATCTGGCCGATGTGACCACTGGCCGCGACGGCCCCGAACCCACCCATTTCCGCGAGGATTTCCGCCGCACCGGGCCGTCGAACTATGCCCATGGCAAACAAGAGGCACGCGCAGATGTATAATTATACCGAATTTGACAAAGCCTTTCTGGCTGAACGCAACGCCCAGTTCCGGGCGCAGGTCGAACGTCGCATCGCTGGCAACCTGACCGAGGATGAGTTCAAACCGCTGCGCCTGATGAACGGGCTCTATCTGCAACTGCACGCCTATATGCTGCGCGTGGCGATCCCCTATGGCACGCTGAACTCAGTTCAGATGCGGCAGTTGGCGCTGCTGGCCGAGAAATGGGACAAGGGTTACGGCCATTTCACCACACGCCAGAACATCCAGTATAACTGGCCCAAGCTGCGCGATGTGCCCGATATGCTGGATGCGCTGGCCGAGGTTGGTCTGCATGCCATCCAGACCTCGGGCAACACGGTGCGCAATGTGACGGCTGACCATTTTGCTGGTGCCGCGCAGGATGAGGTCGCTGATCCAAGACCTTACGCAGAGTTGCTGCGCCAATGGTCCACCGACCACCCGGAATTCCAGTTCCTGGGCCGCAAGTTCAAGATCGCAGTAACAGGCGCGGAAAATGACCGCGCGGTGATCAAGGCCCATGATATCGGGCTGCAGATCGTCAAACAGGACGGCCAGATCGGCTTCAAAGTGCTGGTGGGCGGTGGCCTGGGTCGCACGCCGATGATCGGCAAGGTGATCCGCGACTTTCTGCCGGAAGCGGATCTGCTGCCCTATGTCGAGGCGATCCTGTCGGTCTATAACCTGCTGGGTCGACGCGACAACAAATACAAGGCGCGCATCAAGATCACCGTGCATGAAAACGGGATCGAGAAAATCCGCGATCTGGTCGAAGACCGCTTTGCCCTGATCCGCCCCAGCTTTACCGGCGTGGATCAGGAGTGGTTGCCCCAGATCGCAGCACAATTCGCGGCACCCGCCTTCCGCACCGCATCGACGGAGGCCTTTGACGCGGCCTATGACGCCGATCCGGTGTTCCGCTCCTGGGTGGACACGAACATCACCGAACACAAGGCGGATGGGTATGCCATCGTGTCGATCTCGATCAAAGCGCATGGCGCCACGCCTGGCGATGCCACGGCCGAGCAGATGCGCGTGATGGCCGATCTGGCTGAAACCTATGGCCACAACGAGCTGCGCATCAGCCATGAGCAGAACGTGATCCTGCCCCATGTGCATAAATCCGACCTGCCCGCGATCCATGCCGCGCTGAAAAACCATGGCCTTGCCACCGCAAATATCGGCCTGATATCGGACATCATCGCCTGCCCCGGCATGGATTACTGCGCGCTGGCCACAGCCCGGTCGATCCCCATCGCGCAGGAGATCGCGACGCGGTTTGATGAGTTGAAAATCGAACACGATATCGGTCATCTGCAGATCAAGATCTCGGGCTGCATCAACGCCTGTGGCCACCACCACGTGGGCCATATCGGGATCCTTGGCCTCGACCGCGCGGGCGTGGAAAACTACCAGATCACCCTGGGCGGGGATGCCACGCAAACCGCGGCCATCGGCGAACGCGCAGGCCCCGGCTTTTCTGCCGATGAAATCATTCCGGCCATCGAACGTCTGGTCTATGCCTATCTCGACCTGCGCGAAGATCCAGGCGAGACCTTCCTGCAAACCTACCGCCGCCTGGGCCTCGCGCCCTTCAAAGCAGCCCTTTACCCGGCGCAGGCAGTGGCGGCGGAATAATGCGCACCTCCCCCCTTCTTCTTGCTGAAAATACGGAACGCCGCGACCAGACACGGGTCGCGGCACTCGAAGGCAAGGTGCGCGCACTCAACACCCGCTTTCGCCATCACAGCGCGACGGATGTGCTGCGCGCGGGCCTGCAAGAAACGGGGCGCACGGCGCTGGTGTCGTCTTTCGGGGCGGAATCGGTGGTCCTGCTGCATATGGTGGCGGTTACGGACAAATCTCTGCCGGTGCTCTTTATCGATACGCAAATGCTGTTCACCGAAACCCTGGTCTATCAGCAGGAAGTGTCCGAACGGCTGGGCCTGAGGAACATGCAAATCATCACCGCACCCGGCATCGACGCGGAAGACCCCGACGGAACGCTGCACCAGCGCGACACCGATGCGTGCTGCGCGTTACGCAAAACCCGGCCGCTGGATGCGGCGCTGGCCCCCTATGACGCCTGGATCACCGGGCGCAAACGGTTCCAGTCCGGCACGCGCGCGGCGCTGGAGTTCTTTGAGCTGGAAGAGACCAAGGGCCGGATCAAGATCAATCCGCTGGCCCATTGGGCGCCCGAAGACGTGCGCCAATATATGGACGAAAACCGCCTGCCCCGGCATCCGCTGGTGGCAAAGGGCTATCCGTCGATCGGCTGCGCGCCCTGCACCTCCAAGGTCGCGGCGGGAGAAGATCCGCGCGCAGGACGCTGGCGGGATCAAAGCAAAGAGGAATGCGGCATCCATTTCGTGGATGGCAAAATGGTACGTATAGGAGCAAATCCATGAGTGTTCTTGTCACCGATAGTGGCTTTCAAACAGATGACTGGTTGGGTGGCTACCCTTGCCCCGGCGAGGCGGCCAATGACACGACCTCGCTTGATCTGACGTCGGATACCGATCCCGATGGGGTCACGCTGACCCCCGGGCTGAAAATGATCCGCGTGGATTTTCCCAGCTTTGCCGATGGGCGCGGCTTTACCATCGCGCGGCAATTGCGCCTGCGCGGTTATCAGGGACGCTTGCGCGCCAAGGGGCATGTGCTGTCGGATCAATACGCCATGGCGCGGCGGTCGGGCTTTGATGAGGTCGAGATTTCCTACGATCTGGCCGCAAGACAGCCCGAAGGTGAATGGCTTTCCCGCGCCAATTGGCAGCAGCACCACTATCAGGCGCGGCTGCGCGGCTGACCTGCTGATTGCCGCAGCCGGGTCATCCGACCTTCCCTTGATCCAGATCACAGCCTAAAGAGAGGGGGTGCGTGTAAACGTGCCCTGACATTCCTAATGACCGAACACCGTCCCATGACCGAAGCAAGCCCTGTAAAAGTCCCCACCCTGCCCGATGCGCAGACCATCACCGATGTGAAACACTGGACCGACCGGCTGTTCAGCTTCCGCTGCACCCGGCCTGCATCGCTGCGGTTCCGCTCGGGCGAGTTTGTCATGATCGGGCTGATGGGCGATCCGGACCCCAAGACCGGCAAGCAGAAGCCGCTGCTCAGGGCCTATTCCATCGCCTCGCCGTCCTGGGATGAGGAGCTTGAGTTCTACTCGATCAAGGTGCAAGACGGCCCGCTGACCTCGAAACTCCAGCACATCCAAGCGGGCGACGAGATCATTCTGCGGCCCAAACCCGTGGGCACGCTGGTCCATGATGCGCTTTTGCCGGGCAAACGCATCTGGTTCTTTGCCACCGGCACGGGCTTTGCGCCCTTTGCCTCGCTGCTGCGCGAGCCGCAGACCTATGAGGATTATGACGAGGTCATCATTACCCATACCTGCCGCGAAGCGGGTGAGTTGGAATACGGGGCCGAGCTGATCGAAAACCTCAAGCACGATGAGCTGCTGAACGAGGTGATCGGCGAAGGCTTTTGGAAAAAGATCAAATACTATCCCACCACCACCCGGGAAGAGAGCGCCAAGATGGGCCGCATCACCGATCTGATCCGCTCGGGCGAGGCCTATGCCGATCTGGGCGTGGACCCGATCAACCCCGACAATGACCGCGCCATGATCTGCGGCAACCTGGCCTTTAACCTGGAACTGAAGGCAATGCTTGAGGAATACGGGCTGGAGGAAGGCGCCAATTCCAAACCCGCCCAATATGTGGTGGAAAAGGCCTTCCTCGACTAAGCACTGACAGCGCACAGAAAAAGGGCCGGACTCTGTTCCCCTGCGGGAATTGTCCGGCCCTTTCCTGTTGCTCCGCGCCAGGTATCCCCCGGCGTGGTTAGGCAAACGGCGGCTTAAAGACCCAGAGCTTCGCGGGCGCGTTCCAGCACCTGCGACAACAGCTCGGGGTTGTCGCGCGCCTGTTCGATGCCCGCACGCAGCGTCGTCTTTTGCAACGCTCCCATGTCCGACGCTTCGATCGCCTCGATCGCCTTGTCGAAATCGAACCCGTCGACGGTCAGCGCATCGGCCAGCGTCGGTTCAGGCGTGACGGCCTCGGCGGCATTTTCGGCAGCAGCAGCGGTCGCGTCAGCTGCGGCTTCGGCCGTGGTCGCGGCGCTTTCGGCGGCCTCGGTCGCGGCATCGGCAGTGTTTTCTACCGCGTCAGCCGTGGCCTCTGCCGCGTTTTCAGTGGCTTCCGCCGCATCGGTGGCAGTGCCTGCAGCGGCTTCTTGTGCCGATTGAACCGCGTTTTCCGCGGCCTCGGTGGCGGCATCAACCGCGCTTTGGGCGGCTTCGCTGGCCTCTTCTGCGGCCTGGGTTGCACTGTCAACGGCGCTTTCCACCGCCTCTTCCGCCGCGGTTGCGGCTTGTTCAGCTGCGCTTTCCACGGCGTCCGCCGCGCTTTGGGCGGCGTCCTGCGCCTCTTCCGTGGCCTCTTCGACTTCCGTTGCGACACTGTCGGTCGGTGCTTCGATTGCGGCCTGTTCAGCCGGCGCGTCCACCGTCGGCTGCTCTGCCAGGGTGAAATACAACGTCGCGGCGATGGCAGCCACCGCGACCAAAATCAGTACATTTCTCATTCCCAAACTCCTTTCGGGTTCCGGTATGTGCAAGCTGCACACCGGTTGGCGCACAGATCGCATCCCGGCCCGGGGCATCAAAGGGGAAAAATCCGTAACCCGCGACAATCAGCAGGCTTTAGCCGATTTGCGCCTTGAAAGGGCCTTGGCGCCCGTTTACCTTGCGACTTCGAATTCATGTCAACAAATGAAGGAAGACAGACATCGCCCGCAGACCCCATAACGCGCCGCCGCAACGTGACACAGGCTCGCGCGTCAATGAAAAAATCCGTGCCCCCGAAATTCGCCTGATCGGCGCAGAAGGTGAAAATGTCGGGGTGGTTACCCCCGAACGCGCCATGGTTATGGCGGAAGAGGCCGGACTGGACCTTGTTGAAATCTCGCCCAATGCAAACCCGCCCGTGTGCAAGATCATGGATTACGGGAAGTTCAAATATGAACAGCAAAAGCGCGAGAGCGAGGCCCGCAAGAAACAGAAGATCATCGAGGTCAAAGAGGTCAAGTTCCGTCCCAATACGGACACCCATGACTATGATGTGAAAATGCGGAACGTCTTCAAATTCCTGGAACATGGCGACAAGGTGAAGGTCACCCTGCGCTTCCGTGGCCGGGAAATGGCGCACCAGAACCTGGGCCGTGAGCTTTTGGAACGGGTGGCCGAAGACATCAAAGAGGTGGGCAAGGTTGAAAACATGCCCAAGATGGAAGGCCGTCAGATGATCATGATGATCGGGCCCCTGCCGAACAAGGGCTGAGCCGGTTTTGATTTGAACGCAGGGCGTCGCGGGTGCGGCGCCCTTTTTCGTTATGTGCACGCCAAAGAAAAACGCGGCACCCCGGGGGCGCCGCGTTTGTCGTGATCTTTCCGGGCTGGATCAGGCGGCGGCAGCAACCGCGCGCTTGGTCAGCGTCTTGATCAGGCTTGCGCGATAGGCAGGTGTGCCGTGAATGTCGCCGATCATGCCATCCGGCGAAACACTCAGCCCGTCAACGGCCGAGGCCGAGAAGTCGGATGACAGCGCCGCTTCGGCCTCGGACCAGCGGAAAACGCCTTCTTCCGAGGCACCGGTTACAGCCACACGCACGCCGTCCGCATATTTGGCCACGAACACGCCCGTCAGCGCGAAGCGCGAGGCCGGCTGGACGAATTTCTGATAGTTCGCCTTTTCGGGGATCGGGAAACGGACTTCGACGATGATCTCGCCCTCTTCCAGCGCCGTGGTGAACATGCCCTGGAAATAATCATCCGCCGCGATCTCGCGGTTGTTGGTCACGATGGTCGCGCCCGAGCCCAGCGCCGCCGACGGATAGCAGGCCGCCGGGTCGTTATTGGCCAGCGACCCACCAATCGTGCCGCGATTGCGCACGGCTGGGTCACCGATATGGCTTGCCAGCCCAGCAAGTGCCGGATAATGCGCCCCGGCCTCTGCAGCGACAACCGCATGCGGTGTCGCGCCGCCAATGCTCAGCGCACCGTCATCGCGCACGCAGACGCCCTTCATCTCGGCAATGCCAGACAGGCTCACCAGTTTCGACGGCGCGTTCAGCCGCTGTTTCATCGCGGGGATCAGGGTCTGTCCCCCGCCCAGCGGCATCGCATCTTCGGATCCCAAGGCCGCAACTGCATCTGCGATAGAGCCGGGTTTCTCAAATTCGAAGTTATACATCTTGTCCTCTCCTCCCCTTTTGAAGCATCCCCTGCTTCTTTGGGGTTAAAAATATCCCGGGGGTCCGGGGGCTGGCCCCCGGTCCCGCCGTCAACACTCAGCCATTCATCGCCGCCCAGACGCGCCCCGGTGACAGGGGCATGTCGATATGGGTGACGTTTTTGCCGCCCGATTGCAGCGCGTCGATCACAGCATTCACCACCGCAGGGGGCGAGCCGATCGCGCCGGCCTCCCCACAGCCTTTCACACCCAGCGGGTTGTGCGTGCAGGGGGTCTGGCTGGAGTGATCCACCGTATAGAACGGCACATCATCGGCGCGCGGCATGGCGTAGTCCATGTACGACCCGGACAGAAGCTGACCGTTCTCGTCATAGACACAGCCTTCCAGCAGCGCCTGACCGATGCCCTGACCGATCCCGCCATGGACCTGACCGTCAACGATCATCGGGTTGATGATGTTGCCAAAGTCATCCGCGGCGGCAAAGCGTTCGATGGTGACCTTGCCGGTTTCCGGATCGACTTCGACCTCACAGGCATAGGCGCCCGCAGGGTATGTGAAGTTCGCCGGATCGTAGAAGGCGGTTTCTTCCAACCCCGGTTCAATCTCTTCCAGAGGGAAGTTGTGCGGCACGTAGGCCGTCAGGGTAACATCGCCCCAGGCCACCGATTTGTCGGTCCCTGCCACGCTGAACATCCCGTCCTTCAGTTCGATATCGGCTTCCGAGGCTTCCATCAGGTGGGCCGCGATCTTCTTGGCCTTGTTAATCACCTTCTCGGTCGCGCGCACCATCGCCGATCCGCAGACCGCCAGCGAACGCGAGCCATAGGTGCCCATGCCAAACGGGATTTTCGAGGTGTCGCCATGCACGATTTCGACCTGGCTTTCGTCGATCCCGATCATTTCGGCCACCACTTGCGGGAAGGCGGTTTCATGCCCCTGCCCGTGGCTGTGGGCACCGACCATGACGGAGATCGAGCCCGTCGCGTTCACGCGAACCGTCGCGGCATCGTAAAGCCCCGCACGTGCGCCCAGCATGCCGACGATGTTCGACGGCGCGATCCCGCAGGCCTCGATGTAGCAGTTGATGCCAAGGCCCCGCAGCTTGCCGTTCTTCTCGCTCTCGGCTCGCCGTGCGGCAAAGCCCGCGATATCGGCGGCGGCTTCCAGCTTGTCCATCGTGCCGTTGTAATCCCCGGTGTCATAGGTCAGCGCCACAGGCGTGTCATAGGGGAATTCGGTGATGAAGTTCTGCCGGCGCAGCTTGATCGGGTCGACCCCGCGTTCGCGCGCGGCCTTGTCGATAACGCGTTCAATCTGGAACGTCGCCTCGGGCCGTCCGGCACCGCGATAGGCATCGACCGGCACGGTCGAGGTAAAGACCGCCTTCACATTCACCTGAATGCAGGGCGTCTTGTAGTTCCCGGCCATCAGCGTGCCGTGCAGCCATGTGGGCACTGACGACGAGAATGTCGACAGATAGGCCCCCATATTGGCCAGCGTGTTGGTGCGCAGCGCGGTGAAGTTGTTGTCCTTGTCCATGGCCAATTCGATCTTGGTCACATGGTCCCGGCCTTGCGCGTCGGACATGAAGGCTTCGGTCCGGCTTGCCGTCCATTTGACCGGGCGGTTGCAGGCCTTGGCGGCAAATGTGCAGAAGGCTTCTTCGGCATAGTGGAAGATCTTGGTGCCGAAACCACCGCCCACATCGGGCGCCACCACGCGCACCTTGTGTTCAGGCAGGCCCAGAACGAAGGCGCACATCAGAAGCCGGATGACGTGAGGGTTCTGCGAGGTGGTATAAAGCGTGTACTCATCGGTCCCACGCTTGTATTCCCCCACAGCCACGCGCGGTTCCATCGGGTTGGCGACCAGCCGTTGGTTGGTCAGCTCAAGCGTGGTGACGTGATCGGCCTCGTCAAAGGCCTTTTGCACCACCGCGTCGTCGGTTTCCCCCAGAACCCAGTCATAGCACAGGTTCGAGGTCAGATCGTCATGCAGCTTGGGCGCACCATCGGCCAGTGCCGCCTTCATGTCGACGATCGCGGGCAGCTCTTCCAGATCGACCTCGATCGCCTCGGCCGCGTCGCGGGCCTGCTCATAGGTATCGGCCACAACGGCAGCAATCGGATCGCCCACATGGCGCACCTTGCCCTGCGCCAGGATCGGATGCGGCGGCTCCTGCATCGGCTCGCCATGGCGATCGGTGACCTGCCAGCCGCAGGGCAGACCGCCCACGCCTTCGAAATCGGCACCGGTGAAGATCTTCACCACGCCGGGCATGCCAGCCGCGGCCGAGGTATCAATCCCCTTGATCCGCGCATGGGCCACGTCCGAGCGCAGGAAATGCACATAGGCCTGACCGGCCACATTGATGTCATCGGTGTAATTTCCGGCCCCTGTCAGGAACCGCACGTCCTCGCGCCGCTTTGGGCTGGCGCCAATGCCACTATCCTTCGGCATATCTCAATCCTCCCTGAGATGGCGGGATCTCCGCCTCGATATCCGCGAAGGGCCAGGGATCGAACCCGCCCGTCTTTTCTTCTTGCTGAAAATACGACGGGGAGCTCGAGGGGCTGGCCCCTCGATCCTTGGCTTATTCCGCCGCGATCGCGCCGACGTCCTGACCGGACGCGGCAAGGATCGCCTTGACGATGTTGTGATACCCGGTGCAGCGGCACAGATTGCCTTCCAGATAGTCCCGCACTTCCTGTTCGGTGGGTTTGGGGTTCTCTTTCAGCAGGGCCGCCGCCGACATCACCATGCCGGGCGTGCAAAAGCCGCATTGCAGGCCGTGATGGTCCTGAAACGCCTGCTGGATCACGTTCAGCGACCCGTCTGCATTGGCCTGACCTTCGATTGTATCGACCGTCGCGCCATCGGCTTCGGCCGCGAACATGGTGCAGGATTTCACCGCTTCACCATTCACATGCACCACGCAGGCCCCGCATTGCGAGGTGTCGCAGCCCACATGGGTTCCGGTCATTCCAAGGTGATCACGCAGATATGCGGAAAGTAACGTACGGCCTTCCACGTCACCGGACGTGGCTTTGCCGTTCACGGTCATCGAGACCTGAGGCATGGCTTCCTCCCAAAAGCTCGTTGTTGATTGAGGGCGAGTTAAACACGCGGCTTTCCCGTTGAGAACCATAAACTTGGCCTGCAGACAGGAATTTTTTCACGTTGCCTTGCGCCCGGCCCTTGGCTGCGGGCGCGACGGGATTTCCTTGAGCAGCCCGCCCACCCCCATCGCCGCGATATCGGCCCCGGACACGTCGATCCCACAGACCACACGCGACAGAACCCAATCCGCGCCATTCAGCGCCGGAGAGCGTGCGCAGCCTGGAAGCCCGATCACCGGACGCGCGCCCTGACTTCCCAGAAACAGCAGGTTGCCCGGATCGACCGGCATACCGAACCGATCCACCTGCCCGCCTGCACGGCGCACAGCTTCAGGCGCGATATCGTCGATGTCAGAAGTGGCCGAGCCCGTCAGAATAAGCGCGATATCCCCATCCAGCGCCTGCAAGGCTTCAGCCAGCGCGCCCAGGTCATGGGGGACGATACGCGTCTCGGCCATCTCCATGCCCAGTGCGGTGATACGGTCTTCAATCGCGCGGCGGCCCTTTTCGTTGGAGGGCCCGCCGGGGATATCGGTAATCACCAGCCCGGCGGTTCGCATCACGGGCGCGGCCAGCGATATCGCCGCCTCTGCCGCCTGCGCCGCCGCCTCGACATCCCGTTCGGCCACGCCATAAGAGATGATCTTGATCGTGGCCACCATGCCGCCCGGTTCCATCTGCTGGTATTGCGGCACGGTCGCGATCGTGATCATCGGGTGGATGGCGTTGAAAGCCTCAATGGCTGGCACGTCCAGCACCACCACCCCTTCGCAATCGGCAATCAGATTGACTCGTCCTGTGAACGGATCGGTCAGACGCAGATGCGCGGCCTTGGGATCGGGAACCAGTGCTTGCGCCAGGCGGCGCGCGGCCTCGTCCTCGTGCAGATCGCCCTCTTCCAGCCTTGCGACGACGATATCGTTCAGCCCCGCCTCGGCCAGTTGCGCGAGGTGTTGGGCATCCAACACCAGCCCTTTGCGCAGCCGACCCGCGCCCACCTTCACCGAGTGGGCCAGGATCGCGCCTTCCGCGTCAGTCAGGGGAACCGCGCCGAATTTCACGACGCTTTCCCGCGCAGAACGGCCGTCATCTCCGCCAGGATCGACACGGCGATTTCAGCCGGACCCGCCGCGCCGATATCCAGACCAATGGGTCCATGAATGCGCGCGATCTGATCGGCGGTAAAGCCTGCGGCGGTCAACCGCTCCACCCGTTTGGCGTGGGTCCGGGTCGAGCCCAGCGCCCCGATATAAAAGACATCGGCCCCCAGCGCCGCTTCCAAAGCGGGGTCATCCAGCTTGGGATCATGGGTCAAAAGCACCAGCGCGGTGCGCGCATCCAGACCAAGGGACGCCACCGCTTCATCCGGCCAGTCCAGAAGAATGGTTTCGCCCGGAAACCGGTCAGAGGTGCCGAACACCTCACGCGGGTCGATCAGCACCGGGTCATATCCCGCGACGCGCGCAATGGGCACCAGCGCCTGCGCGATATGGACCGCGCCGACGATGATCAGCC
>NZ_JXYH01000060.1 GCF_001262635.1 Aestuariivita boseongensis | reverse complement strand
ATCAGATCGGGCTGCTCACTTCTCACGTGACTGTGTGCTGTCGGCTGTCTGCGCACTTGCTCCACCCGATCCGGCCAGAGTTGCAACTGCGGTAGAAAGGACAAGGGTGTGTATGATCGAGCGTTTCAAAACGACCTCAGCAAATAATGTAATAAGTTGCGATGGCACATTGTTCATCCTGAATCTTGAAGGAACTGCCGCCAACCCGTCATCCGCCCAAATATTCCAAGTGTTGCATGTTTTCGACTGCATTGGAGCGAAGCATTCGCGAATGAACAGCTTGAGTGGCTTCGATTCAAAGATGTCCGGACCGGGCTCGAACGTGACATCTGAGAAAACTGTCAGATGTCCGTCTTTCAACGCACTTCGGACGTTAAAACCAGTGAGCGCTCACACAGCAATATTGGCGTGACAGCGCGCGAACTTTTTCCAGGGAAGAGGCCTGCCTCAGCGATTCGAAGCTCATTGCGTCGAGACAGGGGCACCTGTGCCTCAGCATGCCGCGTGCGGCTGGCTTTGTTGCTGCAGCTTTGCGTCATGGTGGTACTCTTGTTCCTGCGAGTCGTATAGGCAATTGACAGGTATGCATATAATAAGCATACATAACAAAATGACTGCTGGATAGGGGAGGATCCGAATGTCGGAACAGCTGGGAACGCTGGACGAGCTTCCAGACGATTACAAAGCCGCCATGACCGAGGCCGGCGTGGCGCCGCTTTGGCCGATGATGCGCAATGTCTTGCCCCATGATGCGCCCAACCCGGTGACGCGGTCGGGTCATTGGTCTTTTGATGCGGTGCGTCCTCTTTTGATGCGTGCGGGCGAGTTAACGCCAGTTGAAAAGGCCGAGCGCCGGGTGCTGGTTCTGTCCGATCCGGGGCGGGGCACCGGTGCGATGCAGGCGACCTCGTCGATTTACCTGGGGCTGCAGTTGCTGCTGCCGGGCGAAAGTGCGCCTGCGCACAAGCACACGCCATCTGCGGCGCGGATTATCGTTGAAGGGACCGGCGGATATACGGTTGTCGACGGTGAAAAGCTGCCAATGGAAGATGGCGATCTGGTGCTGACCCCCGGCGGCGACTGGCATGACCATGGCCATGACGGGGACGAGCCTGTGATCTGGCTGGATGCGCTGGACTTGCCTTTGTTCGTGTATCTGGAAGGCTCCTATGCCATCGAAGGCCCACTTCAGGCGCAGCGCAACCGCCCAGATGCGTCCGAGGTTGAGTACCGTGCGGCGGGGCTTGCGCCCTCGCGGCGGCTGAATTCATCGGTGCGGCGCTATCCGATGATGCGCTATCCCTGGAAACAGACCGAAGCGGCGCTGCGCCAGATGGCCAAATATGGCGATGACAGCGTGGCCGAGATGGATTTCATCAACCCCGAAACCGGTCAGGATGTCCTGCCCACCATGGGCTTCACTGCCATGATGCTGGCCGCGGGCCAAACCGATGCGCCGCCGCTGCGCTCAGCCTCGGCCGCCTTCCATGTGGTCAAGGGCCGGGGCACAACCGTGGTGAACGGGCAGACCATTCACTGGGGGCCGAAAGATACCTTTACCGCCCCAGTCTTTGCCGACATCACCCATAGCGCGGAGGAGGAAAGCTTCCTTGTCCGCATCCATGACCGCCCGCTGCAGGAAAAGCTGGGCTATTACGAGGAGCGCGCGAAATGAGCCTGTTTACCCTGCCCACCATTCCGGACATTCCGGTCAAAGGCGAAAGCGCGGGATACCCGATCGGGCGCGTTTTCTGCGTGGGCCGGAACTATGCCGCCCATGCCGCCGAGATGGGGTTCGAGGTGGATCGCGAGGCGCCATTCTATTTCACCAAATCCCCCGCCAATGCTGTGCTGACGGGGGCATCCATGCCTTATCCTCCTGGGACCGAGAATTTCCATCACGAGATGGAACTGGTGATCGCCATCGGCAAACCGGTGTTCCGCTGCTCGAAAGAACAAGGGCTGGATGCGATCTATGCCTATGGCTGCGGGCTCGACATGACTCGGCGCGATCTGCAGATCGCCTCGCGCAACAAGCAGCGGCCCTGGGATCTGGGCAAGGACGTGGAAGACAGCGCCGTCTTCGCGCCCCTGACCAAGGCGGGTGATTTCGGTGCGGTTGGCCAGCAGCGCATCTGGCTTGAGGTGAACGGCGAGGTCAAGCAGGACGCCACCCTGGAAGAGCTGATCTGGAAAGTCGATGAAATCGTCTCGGACCTGTCGAAATTCTATCACCTTCGCCCAGGCGATCTGATCATGACCGGCACACCTGCGGGTGTTGGACCCGTCGTTGCGGGTGACGTGATCGCAGGCGGTGTGGATGGGCTGGACCCGATCGCGCTGACCATCACGGATGCCGAATAGTCCGATGTCGGATCGCATCCTGATTGCGGGCGGCGGGATCGGCGGTTTGGCCACGGCCATTGGTCTTGCACAGAAGGGCATCGCCTCGACCGTGCTGGAAAAGGCGGCTGAACTGGGCGAGATTGGTGCGGGCATCCAGCTGGGGCCGAACGCCTTTCATGCCTTTGACTATCTGGGTGTCGGTGATGCGGCGCGCGACATGGCCGTCTATATCGACAACCTGCGTCTGATGGATGCGCTGACCGGGGATGAGATCACGCGCATCCCGCTGGATGACGCGTTTCGCACGCGCTTCGGCAACCCTTATGCGGTGGTCCATCGCGGCGATCTGCACGGCGTGTTCCTGAAGGCCTGTCAGGCTCACGATTTGGTCGAACTGCGCACCAGTGCTGCCGTGACCGGATATGACCAAGACGGCGACCGCGTGACTGTTGCCTTGGCTTCCGGTGAAACGGTCACGGGGCGTGCACTGATCGGGGCGGACGGGTTGTGGTCGAATATCCGCAAACAGCTGGTGGGCGATGGCGCGCCGCGCGTGTCTGGCCATACCACCTATCGGTCGGTCATTCCCGTGGAAGACATGCCCGAAGACCTGCGCTGGAACGCCGCCACGCTGTGGGCCGGACCGAAATGCCATATCGTGCATTACCCGCTGTCCGGCTGGAAGCTCTTCAACCTGGTGGTGACCTATCACAATGACGCGCCCGAACCGGTGGCCGGCAAACCCGTCAGCCATGACGAGGTGCGCCAAGGGTTCGAACATGTGCACCCGCGCGCCCAGCAGATCATCGACAAGGGCAAGGACTGGAAGCTGTGGGTGCTGTGCGACCGCGATCCTATCCTTGATTGGGTCGACGGACGCGTGGCGCTTCTGGGCGATGCCGCCCATCCGATGCTTCAGTATTTCGCGCAGGGCGCCTGTATGGCGATGGAGGATGCCGTCTGCCTGTCTCATGAACTGGGGAACAGTGACGATCTCCCCGCAGCGCTGATCGCATATCAGGACAGACGCCGCCTGCGTACAGCGCGGGTTCAGCTGCAGTCACGCCAGATCGGGGAACATGTCTATCACCCCGCAGGTGCGCACGCCGCACTGCGCAACGCGGTGATGAGCGCGCGGGGGCCGGCTGACTGGTATGATCAGATCGCGTGGCTTTATGGCTCGACCGGTCTGGAAGGCGCAGTATCGTCCGAAACAAGGCGAGTCGGCACGTAATGCGACCGGCTAACTTCACGCTGGGTGCATTATATACGCCATCAGGCAAAATAGTGCCTTATGCGCGCAGGTTGGTTGTTTTTTTGGTTAATCATAAGTCGAATTTTCGTTCATAGGTTAACTGATCCTTGATTGGTCCTGAAAAACGGACATAACTTGGCGGCGGCGCAAAAATAACCGCCGCGCATGTCAGAGGGAGGAAATGACATGACCACTCGGAGAACTGTGATCGGCCTTCTTGGCGGTGTCGCCATGGCCGGAATGTTGGCCACGTCAGCCGCAGCGCAGGACGTCACGCTCAGATTGCATCAGTTCCTGCCGGCGCAGGCGAATGTGCCGAAGCTGGTTCTGGATGTCTGGGCCGACAATGTCGAAGAGGCATCGGGTGGGCGGATCGAAATCCAGCGTTTTCCATCCATGCAACTGGGCGGTACGCCGCCGCAGCTGATCGATCAGGCCATTGATGGCGTGGCAGATATCGTTTGGGGCGTGAACGGCTTTACGCCGGGCCGCTTCCCGCGGACCGAAGTGTTCGAACTGCCGTTTTTCACCACTGATGCCGCATCGGCCTCTGCCGCATACTGGCAGATGTTCGAAAAGCACATGAAAGACACCGATTTCAAGGATCTGAAGATCCTGGGCACCTGGGTGCACGGCCCCGGCATGCTGCACACGTCCGAACCTGTTGAATCGCCGGCTGATATGGAAGGGCTGAAAATCCGCGGTGCCTCGCGGATGGTAACGCAACTTCTTGATGAATTGGGCGCAACCTCGGTCGGGATGCCGGTGACGGCCATTCCGGAATCGCTGTCCAAAGGCGTGATCGACGGCGCGGCCATCCCGTGGGAGGTGACGACGGCCCTGAAAGTGGCCGAACTGGTGGACAATCACACCGAATTTGAAGGCCCCGCGCTTTACAACATCACCTTTGTTCTGGCGATGAACAAAGAGAAGTATGAAAGCCTGCCGGACGATCTGAAAAAGGTGATCGATGACAATTCCGGTCTGGAATTCTCGGTCTTTGCGGGCACCACGCAAGCCAGCTCGGACGGTCCGGCGCGCGAACTGGCGCTGGACGCGGGCAACAACGTCATCACGATCAGCGAAGCGGACACCGCCGAATGGATCGCGCTGGCACAGCCGGTTTATGACAAATGGGTGGCCGATATGGACTCCCAGGGCATTGACGGGCAGGCTCTGATTGATGAGGCGCGTGCTTTGATGGAAGAGTACAAAGCGTCCAACTGATAAATGGGCGGTCCTGTGTTGGGCCGCTCCAATAAAGGTCAAAAGGGAGGATACCAATGACCAAACGGAGAACCCTGCTGGGTCTAGCCGCCAGCGCCGCCATTGCTGCACTCAGCATGGGCGCAATGGCGACATCGGCCTCGGCACAGGAAGTTACGCTGAAACTGCACCAGTTCCTGCCGGCTCAGGCCAACGTGCCGAAGCTGGTTCTGGATGTCTGGGCGGATAACGTCGAAGAAGCATCCGGCGGCCGCATCAAGGTCGAACGCTATCCGTCGATGCAGCTGGGCGGCAAGCCACCAGAGCTGATGGACCAGGCCATTGATGGCGTGGCGGACATCGTCTGGACCGTGGTCGGCTATACCCCCGGGCGCTTCCCCTCGACCGAAGTCTTTGAACTGCCCTTCATGATGACGAACGCCCGCGCGGCATCCCGCGCCTATTGGGAAATGTTCGAAAAGCACATGAAGGACACCGAATTCAAGGATGTCCACATTCTGGGAACCTGGGTCCACGGCCCCGGCCTGATCCACACCAAGGACCCGGTCGTTGAGCCTGGGGATCTGCAAGGCATGAAGATCCGTGGCGGCTCGCGCTCGGTCAACTCTCTGCTGACGCTTCTGGGCGCAACGCCTGTCGGCATGCCGGTTCCAGCCGTGTCGGAAGGCCTGTCCAAAGGCGTGATCGACGGCACCACTATCCCATGGGAAGTGACCGCCGCGCTGAAAGTGCCGGAGCTGGTGACAAACCACACCGAATTCACCGGGAACGCGCTTTATGTTTTGACCTTCGTTCTGGCGATGAACAAGGACAAGTATGAAAGCCTGCCCGCCGATCTGCAGAAAGTGATCGACGACAATTCCGGGCTGGAATTCTCCGTCTTTGCAGGCGGTACGCAGGAAGACAGCGACGGCCCCGCCCGCGAACAGGCGCTGGATCTTGGCAACAACATCATCACGCTGGATGCGGAACAGACCGCCGTGTGGCGCGAAGCGGCGCAGCCGATCTATGACGAATGGGTCAAGGACATGAACGGTCGCGGCATCGACGGTCAGGCCCTGATCGACGAGGCTCGGATGCTGATCGACAAATACACCGAAAGCGCGACCAACTGATTGCTGCATATCATGGGCCACGGCATGGAAACGTGCCGTGGCCTGATCATGTGCAGCGCAGGAACGGGGCAGGAAATCCATGCACGCATTCATGATGGGATTGGCCCGGCTGATGGCCATATTGGGCGGCATCGTCCTGAGCGTTCTGATCCTGCTGACCTGTGTGTCAGTGATCGGCCGCAGTCTGAACGGGATGTTTCACAGCGACTTCATGACCGGGCTCGCTCCGGGCTTTTCGAAGTGGATGATCGATATCGGCGTGGGCCCGGTGAACGGGGATTTCGAACTGGTTGAGGCCGGTGTCGCCTTTGCCATCTTCGCCTTCATCCCGTTGTGTCAGATCACGGCGGGTCATGCCTCGGTCGATATCTTCGCGAATGCCTTTCCCAAATGGATGGACAAGACCCTGCGTGCCGTGACCGAGGTTGTGTTCGCCGCAGTTCTGATCCTGATCGCGGTGCAGCTGTTCGATGGCATGATGTCGAAGAAGCAATATGGTGAGACCTCCTTCCTGATCGAATTCCCGATCTGGTGGGCCTATGCGGCCAGCCTTGTAGGGGCTGTCGTGTCATCGGTGGTCGCGGTCTATATGGCCGTCATCCGGGTTGTGGAAATGGCGACGGGCCGCACGCTGGTCGAAGAAGGCGCAGGAGCAGAACATTGAGCAGCCTTGAAGTAGGGATCGCGTCTTTCCCGGCGCTGATGGCGCTTATCTTTCTGCGAGTGCCGATTGGCCTTGCGATGTTTCTTGTGGGTCTTGTCGGGCTGGTCCTTGTCACCGACGGCACCACCGTCGCCTTCGCCCGGCTGAAGAACGAGACCTATACGACCTTCTCCAGCTATTCACTGTCGATCGTTCCGATGTTCCTGCTGATGGGCCATTTCGCGACGCTGGGCGGCATGTCGACCGCGCTGTTCAAGGCGGCGGAAGGGTTTCTGGGCCACCGCAAGGGTGGGGTGGCCATGGCCTCTATCGGTGCCTGTGCCGGGTTCGGGGCGATCTGCGGATCGTCACTGGCCACTGCGGCGACGATGGGGCGCGTCGCCCTGCCTGAGCTGAAACGCTATGGCTATGCCGGGGGGTTCTCGACCGCGACGCTGGCTGCGGGCGGCACGCTGGGTATCCTGATCCCGCCTTCCGTGGTGCTGGTGATCTATGCGATCCTCACTGAACAGAACATCGCCAAGCTGTTTCTGGCGGCTTTCATTCCCGGCATTCTTGCCGCCATCGGTTACGTCATCGCTATCTCGATCTATGTCCGGCTCTACCCCGACAGCGCGGGTGTGCGCGAAGCGATCCCTATGGCCGAAAGGTTCCGTAACCTGATTGCGGTCTGGCCTGTTCTGCTGGTCTTTGGCCTGGTGGTGGGCGGTATTTATGCGGGCTGGTTCACACCGACCGAAGGCGCAGCCGTTGGTGCGGCAGGCACCGGGCTGATCGCGCTGATCAATGGCGGTCTGACCTGGTCCACGCTGATCGAAAGTTTCACCGTCACCGCCCGGTCCACCGCGATGATCTTCTTCATCGTTCTGGGCGCGGCCTTCTATAACGGGTTCCTTGCGCTTACCCAGGTCCCGCAGGAGCTGTCGAACTGGGTGGTGGAAATGGGTCTCAGCCCCTGGATGGTGCTGGCCCTGATCCTTGTCTTTTACCTGATCTTCGGCTGCCTGATGGACAGCCTGTCGATGATCCTTCTGACCATCCCGATCTTCTTTCCGGTAATCAGCGTTCTGGACTTCGATCTGGTGAACCTGGCCGCCATGCAGGCCGAAGCCGCGATGGAGGTGCTGAACGCAGGCATCCCCGAAGGCATGGGCGCCGAGATGCTGGAAAGTATCCGAACCGCCATCGCCAGCGGCGCCGAACTGACGCGCGAGCAGATGAAGGCGCTGGATATCCGCGTCACGCAAGGCATGGCCAACCGGATCGAGGCGGAATACGTCGCCATCTGGTTCGGCATCCTTGTCCTGATCGTGGTCGAGGTGGGGCTGATCACGCCGCCGGTGGGCATGAACCTGTTCATCATCAACGCGATGGATCGCACCACGCGGATGATCGACACCTATAAGGCCGTTCTGTTCTTTGTCGGGTCCGACATCATCCGGGTGATTATCCTGGTCATGTTCCCGGCGATCACGCTTTTCCTGATCAGGTAAGATCGGGTCGCGCCGGGTATCTGTTTCGGCGCGGGAGGAGGATGAAGCCATGGCACATCAAACGCAGTATCGCCCGCACAAGGTGATCCGCGAAGACCGACCCGATGGGACGGTCCTTCTGCGTTCAGGTTATCCGCCCAGCGATGTGGTCGCGACCTCATCCGTCTGGCTGCGGCGCTGGGCGGTGGACCGGCCCGACATGGTCTTTCTGGCCGAACGCAGCGGGCCCGGCTGGCGCGAACTGCCCTATGCCGAGGCGCTGCAGCAGGTGGAAGCCGTGGCACAGGCCCTGCTGGCCCGCGGGCTGGGTCCGGAAACGCCGATCCTGATCATCTCGGGCAACAGCGTGAACCATGGCGTGCTCAGCCTTGCCGCGCATCTGGTGGGGATCCCGACCGTTCCGGTGGCCGAACAATATGCGCTGATCCCTGGTGCGGACAAACAACTCAGCTATGTCGCCCAACTGACGCGGCCTGCGATGGTCTATGCCGAGGATGGCGAAGCCTTTGGCCGTGCCCTTGCCTTGCCGGAACTGGCGGCGCTGCAGCAGATCGTCACCCACAACGTGCCGGAGGGGGCCGACGCCTTCGCCGATCTGCTGGCCGGGGCTCATGTGGATCTGGAACCGGAAGAGGCCAAGGTCGGCCCGGATTCGGTGGTGAAGATCCTGATGACCTCGGGCTCGACCTCGAACCCCAAGGGGGTGGAGACGACACACCGGATGATGTGCGCCAACCAGGCGATGATCGTGGACGCGCTGCCCTTCCTGCAGGATCGCCCCCCGCGCATCGTCGACTGGCTGCCGTGGAATCACGTCTTTGGGGGGTCGCACAACTTCAACATGATGCTGGCCAATGGTGGCAGTCTGTACATCGACGGTGGCAAGCCGGTGAAAGGGCTGGTCGACAAGACGATCGAAAACAACCGCCTGATGAACGGCACCATGGCCTTCAATGTGCCCGTGGGCTTTGCCATGTTGCGCGACGCCATGCGCGAAGACCCCGCCCTGCGCGAGACGTATTTCAAGGATCTCGACATGCTGTTTTATGCCGGCGCATCGCTGCCGCAGGATGTCTGGCGCGATCTGCATGACATGGCGGTCGAGGTGCGCGGCACAGCACCGCTGATGAATTCGTCCTGGGGCCTGACGGAAACCGGCCCTGCCCATATGATCCAGCATGAACTGACAGATCAATCGGGCGTCGTGGGCGTGCCGATGACAGGCGGCACGGTCAAGCTGGTCCCCGATGACGGTGACCGCTGGGAGGTGCGCGTCTCCGGCCCCAATATCTTCAAGGCCTATTTCCATGATCCCGAAAAGACGGCCGAGGCCTTTGATGATGAAGGATATTTCCTGACTGGCGATGCCATGGTGTTCGTCGATCCGGACGATCCCGCCAAGGGGATGCGGTTCGATGGGCGCATCTCGGAAGACTTCAAGCTGCTGACCGGCATCTGGGTGCGCGCGGCCAATATGCGGCTTGAGCTGTTGCCCGCTCTGGCCCCTCTGGCGCAGGATGTTGTGATCACCGGGCAGGGCCAGACCGAGGTTGGCCTGCTGATCGTGCCCAGCCCCGCGGCGGTGGCGGCGCATGAACTGACAGATGATAACGGCATCTGGCGCGGCGCGGCGTTCGAGGACGAGATCCGCAAACGCCTTGCTGATTTCGGCAGCGAAACGCGCGGCACGTCCAGCCGCATCCGTCGCGTTCTGATCCTGTCCGAGCCGCCATCGATGGCCGACGGGGAAATCACGGCGAAGGGCAATCTGAACTTCCGCAAACTTCTGCTGCGGCGCGAGGATGTACTGGAGCGGCTCTATTCCAATGATCCGGCAGTCATCCGGCTATAGTTGCAAAATAGTGCATATAAAGGGATATCTTGCATATCTGACTGATCTTTGCATGATAAGCCAAGCGACTCGTGGATCGCACCCGGGAGGAGAGAGGTGCGGCCACGGTCGATGGGAGGACATCATATGACAGACAACCGCAACGCCGCTTTGTGGTTTGTGGACCGTCACCTTCAGGAAGGCCGTGCCGACAAGGTTGCCTTCCGCGAGGCCGCCGGTGACAAACGCCGCATGACCTATGGCCATCTGGCCCATGAAAGCGCTCGCGTCGCCGATGCCTTGCAACGCGCCGGCATCAACCGCGAGGAACGCGCCGTGATGCTGATGCTGGATCAGCTTGAATTTCCGCCGGTCTTCTGGGGCTGCTTGAAGGCGGGCGTCGTGGCTGTGCCGCTGAACACGCTGCTGGCCACAGATGTGTACGAGGTGATCCTGAACGACGCCCGCGCGGCGATCCTGTTTGTCAGCGAAGAACTGCTTCCGGTCGTTCTGCCTGCCGCGCGCAATACGCCATCGCTGCGCAAGATCGTGGTGGTGGGCGACGCGCCCGATGGCACCATCAGTTTTGACACCTTCATGGACGGTGCCGCGCCAGCAGATGCGGTTCCGGTCAGCGACGATGAATGCGCCTTCTGGCTCTATTCCAGCGGGTCGACCGGCCAGCCGAAAGGCGTCCGCCACGTGCACGGCGCGCTGAAGGCCACCGCCGATACATATGGCGCGCAGGTGCTGGGCATCCACGAAGACGACACGGTCTATTCCGTGGCCAAACTGTTCTTCGCCTATGGTCTGGGCAACGCCATGACCTTCCCGCTCAGCGTCGGTGCGACGACAGTTCTGTTCCAGGGCCGCCCGACCCCCGATGGCGTGGCCGATATCCTGGCGTCTGAAAAACCCACCGTCTTCTGCGGCGTACCCACGCTTTATGCTGCGCTGGTGCAGCATTTGCAGAAAGCGGGCACTCCTGACGCACCTCTGCGCGCCTGCATCTCAGCCGGAGAGGCGCTGCCGGAAGAGATCGGCAAAACCTGGCACCAGCTTTGGGGCGTCGACATTCTGGATGGCGTCGGCTCGACGGAAATGCTGCACATCTTCCTGTCGAACGCGCCGGGGGATGTGGCCTATGGCACCTCGGGCACAGCGGTGCCGGGATACGAGCTGCGCCTTGTCGATGAGGACGGCAACGATGTCGCAACCGGAGAAATTGGCGAACTTCTGGTGCGCGGTGCCTCGGCCGCCGATGGCTATTGGAACAAGCGCGACAAAAGCCGGGCCACGTTCGAAGGCGAATGGACCCGCACGGGCGACAAATACGAACGCCGAGAGGATGGCCGCTTCGTCTATTGCGGGCGGACGGATGACATGTTCAAGGTCTCGGGCATCTGGGTCTCTCCGTTCGAGGTGGAACAATCCCTGATCTCTCATCCGGCCGTTCTGGAAGCTGCCGTCGTGCCCGCGCGCGACGACGAGGGGCTGGAAAAGCCCAAAGCCTATATCGTTCTTAAAGACGTCAGCACTCCAATCCCGGACAGCGATCTGAAAGACTATGTCAAAGAGAAGATCGGTAAGTGGAAATATCCCCGCTGGATCGAATTCGTCGAAGACCTGCCCAAGACGGCCACCGGCAAGATCCAGCGCTTCAAACTGAGGGAGCTCGCATGATGGACTGGACCGCGTCACCCGCAGCCCCGCTTGATGTGAACGGCCTGGCGATTGAATACGCCTGTTACGGTCCGTCAACCGACAAGGCCGCCACGATCGTGATGCTGCACGAGGGGTTGGGGTGCCTGGCCCTGTGGCGTGATTTCCCGCAGAAAGTGGCGGAGGCAACCGGCCTTGGCGTCTTTGTCTTTTCGCGACCGGGTTATGGCGCGTCCAGCCCGGTCACCCTGCCGCGCCCGCTTGATTTCATGACCCGCGAGGCCAAAGAGTTTCTGCCCGGTCTTCTGGATGCCATCGGGTTTCAGCGCGGCATTCTGTTCGGCCACAGCGACGGGGCCACGGTCTCGGCCATCTATGCCGGGTCGGTCGAAGACTTGCGCGTGCGCGGCCTGATCCTGATGGCCCCGCATTTCTTTAACGAAGATGTCTGTGTGGCTGAAATCGCGAAGGCGCGGGACGCCTATGACAGCGGCGATCTGAAACCGCGTCTGGCGAAATACCACAAAGATGTGGATGGCGCCTTCCTTGGCTGGGCCGATACCTGGCTGGACCCCGGTTTCCGAAACTGGAATGTGGCCGAGGTGATTGATTACTTCCGCATTCCCGCGCTGGCCATTCAAGGCCGCGACGATCAATACGGCACACTTGCCCAGGTGCAGGAGGTCGAAACCCGCGCCTACTCGCCCGTCGATCTGGTCATTCTGGACGATTGCAAGCACGCTCCTCATCTGGAGCAACCCGATGCCACTCTGGCCGCTGTTGCGGACTTCGTGGCACGGCTGGAGCGGATCGAAGCGGAACAGGTCAGTCTTGCCTGACATCACGCTGCCCGGTCACGTCTATGTTCCGGGCCAGACGCCGCGGCATGCCAAAGGGTCGTTTGAAGACTATCACGCAAGTGTCCCGCCCGGGATTGCGCTGAAGGATCTGCCGGGCACGCTGGCGTGGCGGGCGGGCCTTCGGTTTTTTGACGAAGGCTTCTTTTGGGAAGCGCACGAGGTTCTTGAGCCGGTCTGGATGGCCACGCCCGATGGAACCGCGGAACATCAGATGGTGCAGGGCGTCATCCAGCTGGCCAATGCCGCGCTGAAACACCGGATGGGGCGCCCTGCCGCTGCCCAACGTCTCTGCGCCAAGGCGCGCGACCATCTGCGCGCGGCCCGATCCGCAGGCGGGGAAAGGGTGATGGAGCAGGACGTGGACCTCTGGCTGGCGCGTGTCGATTCGGTTGAGCGCGGGGGCTGATGGGCGGTGCATTAAAATGCACATATACTTGATCTTTGCTGCAAATGAACTGTAAGTATCTGGTTTTATGCAATATTAACTTAGCACTAAAATGCATCTTATGCCTTTACTCACCATTGCCCGCGCATTAAAGTGCATCGAAAATACGCTTTAGGGAGGAGCGTCCATGTCCAAGATTATCGACTTCCAGACCGACCCGTCCAAATACCGCCACTGGCGTGTGGAATATGATGGCCCGGTGGCCAATCTTTATATGGATGTGGACGAGAATGGTGGCCTTTTCGATGGCTACCAGCTCAAGCTGAATTCCTATGACCTTGGCGTCGATATCGAGCTGGCCGATGTGGTCCAGCGGATGCGCTTCGAACATCCCGAGGTGAAGGTTGTCGTCATGCGGTCGGGTAAGGACAACGTGTTCTGCGCCGGGGCGAATATCCGCATGCTGGGCGGTGCGGCCCATGCGCACAAGGTGAACTTCTGCAAATTCACCAATGAAACACGCAACACCTATGAGGCGGCCGAGGAAGACAGCGGCCAGAAGTACATCGCCGCCGTGAAAGGCGCTTGCGCCGGGGGCGGCTATGAACTGGCGCTGGCGTGCAACTACATCATGCTGACCAATGACAGCTCGTCCTCTGTCGCGCTGCCCGAGGTTCCGCTGCTGGCCGTGCTTCCGGGAACCGGTGGCCTGACCCGTGTGACCGACAAGCGCAAGGTGCGCCGTGACCGCGCCGATGTCTTCTGCTCGATCGAGGAAGGCGTGAAAGGTCAGCGTGCCGTGGATTGGCGTCTGGTGGACGAGGTTGTGCCGAACTCCAAATTCGACGAGGTGGTGGCTGAGCGTGCGAAGGAATTCGCCGCGAACTCCTCCAAGGCTGACGTGGAAAAGGGGATCGAACTCACCCCGCTCACCCGCAGCTTTGCCGATGATGGCTCGGTCTCCTATTCGCTGGTCGAAGTCGCTGTGGACCGCAACGCCAACACTGCGACGATCACCCTCAAAGGCCCCGATCAGGACGTGCCTGCGGACATGGACGCGGCCCAGGCGCTGGGCGCGGATCTGTACCTGCTGCGCCTTGCGCGCGAACTGGATGACGCGATCCTGCATCTGCGCCTGAACGAACGCAAAGTGGGCTTGGTTGTTTTCCAGACCCAGGGCGACCCGGAGGCCGTTCTGGCCCATGAGAAACTGCTTCTCGACAATGCCGATCACTGGCTGGCCAACGAGATCCTGAAATACTGGAAACGCGTTCTGAAACGCGTCGACATGACCTCCCGCAGCCTTGTGGCGCTGGTCGAACACGGCTCCTGCTATGCCGGTGTTCTGGCAGAACTGCTTTGGGCCGTCGACCGCAGCTTTATGATGCTGGATGAATTCGACGGCGATAACCGCCACATGGCAACGGTCACCCTGTCGGACAGCAATTTCGGCACCTTCCCGATGTCGAATGACCTCAGCCGCCTGGAAACCCGTTTCCTCGGCGAACCGCAGCAGGTCGAAAAGCTCAAAAGCTCCATCGGCGAACCGCTTGAGGCGGAAGATGCCGAAGAACTGGGCTTGGTAACCTATGCCTATGACGACATCGATTGGGAGGACGAAGTGCGTATCTTCCTCGAAGAACGCGCCAGCTTCTCGCCCGATGCGATGACGGGCATGGAAGCCAATCTGCGCTTTGCCGGCCCGGAAACGATGGAAACCCGGATCTTCGGGCGGCTTACCGCCTGGCAGAACTGGATCTTCAACCGTCCCAACGCGGTGGGCGCAAATGGCGCGCTGCAGCGCTATGGCACCGGCCAGCGCGGTGAATACGACATGGAGCGGGTCTGACCTGCAAGACTGCCGGGCTGAAGCCCGGCCTACGGGCCCCGGCATCAACCGGTCCCGCATGACATCAGTAGGCCGGGCTTCAGCCCGGCATCTTAGGGAGAAACCAATGCTCGACCTCATCAACGTTAGCTACGACACACAAATCCCCAACAATGTGGGCCTGAGCCAGGACAAGAAGGTCCTCAAGGCGCTGGAGAAATGGCACCCCGGCTATATCAACTGGTGGAACGACCTGATCCCGCAGAATTTCCAGGAATCCATGGTCTATCTGCGCACCGCCGTATCGGTTGACCCGAAAGGCTGGGCCAAGTTCGACTATGTGAAGATGCCCGAATACCGCTGGGGCGTTCTGCTGGCCCCGCAAGTGGAAGACCGCCGCATCCCCTGTGGTGAACATTTCGGCGAGCCCGCCTGGCAGGAAGTGCCGGGCGAATACCGCAACATGCTCAAGCGCCTGATCGTGATCCAGGGCGATACCGAGCCGGGATCGGTCGAACAGCAACGCTTCCTGGGCCTCACCGCGCCGTCGCTTTACGACATGCGCAACCTGTTCCAGGTGAACGTGGAAGAAGGCCGCCACCTCTGGGCGATGGTCTACCTGCTGCAGAAGTATTTCGGCCGCGACGGCCGGGAAGAGGCGAATGACCTGCTGGTCCGCTCCTCGGGTTCCGAGGAAGCACCGCGGATGCTGGGCGCCTTCAACGAAGAAACGCCGGATTGGCTGTCGTTCTTCATGTTCACCTATTTCACCGACCGTGACGGCAAGATGCAGCTGGAAAGCCTGGCGCAATCGGGCTTTGACCCGCTGTCGCGCACGTGCCGCTTCATGCTGACCGAAGAAGCCCACCACATGTTCGTGGGTGAAACCGGCGTGGGCCGCACCATTCAGGCCACGGTCGAGGCGATGAACAAAGCGGGCATCGACGACCCTTATGACACCGACAAGATCCGCAATCTGGGCGTGATCGACCTGCCGACGATCCAGAAGAAGCTGAACCTGCACTATACTCTCTCGCTCGACCTCTTCGGGCAGGAGGTGTCCACGAACGCCGCCAACGCGTTCAACGCAGGCATCAAGGGCCGCTATATGGAAATGCGGATCGACGATGACCACAAGCTGACCAATGACACCTACAAGGTGCTGGATCTGGAAGGTGACATGATCGTCGAACGCGAAGTGCCCGCACTGACTGCCATCAACATGCGCCTGCGTGACGATTACGTGCGTGACGCTGCCGGTGGCGTGGGTCGCTGGAACAAGATCATCGAAAAGGCCGGTATCCAGTTCGAAATGAAGCTGCCGCACCAGTCCTTCAACCGGAAAATTGGCGTCTTCGCCAACAAGAATTTCGATCCGGATGGCAAGATGGTGTCCGGTGCCGAATATGACAAAGGCCTGCAGGAGTGGCTGCCCACCCATGCCGATGGCGATTTCATCCAGTCGCTGATGAAACCGGTCTATGAGCCCGGCAAATACGCCAGCTGGATCGCTCCGCCCAAGGTCGGCATCGACAACAAGCCGGGCGATTTCGAATACGTCAAACTGCACATGGCGTGACGCATCGGGCGGCGGGGTCCGACCCTGCCGCCCCCATTCCCAAAGGAGACGAGACATGAAGACGGAACGCCTCGCCGCCTACGCGCCGCGCACCCGCGCCGTTGCGGAAACCATTGCCGAACTGCAAGGCCCCTGCCTGGGCTGCAAGGGCTGCCAAGGCCTGTGCATCGCGCTGGTCGAAGCGATGACCCTGCCCGACGCGATCCTCTCGCGGGGCGGTGCCAGATGACCGCGCCGTTCAAACAGCACCTGATCGATCCGGAAATCTGCATCCGCTGCTACACCTGCGAGATGACCTGCCCGGAACAGGCGATCGAACATGATGACAACAACGTCGTCGTCGATCCCACCAAATGCAATTTCTGCATGGACTGCATTCCGGTCTGTCCCACTGGGTCCATCGATGAATGGCGCGTCGTGGCCGACAAGGACAGCGCCTATACGCTGGAACAGCAATATGAGTGGATGGAACTGCCCGAGCAGGAAGAGATCGCGGTTTCCAATGGCTCGGACGCCGACACGGACGGTCTCGAAGACGCCATCGCCGCGCTGCTGGCCGAAGCGCATGCCGGCGCGGGCGGCAAGGCCAAGGCGCCCGCCAGCGCGTCGAAGCCCACGGTGAACATGTACAACCTGGCCAAACCGGCCAAGGCCACGGTGCAGGGCAATTACCGCCTGACCGCCGAAGACAGCGACAATGACGTGCGCCACATCGTACTGGATCTTGGCGCGCAGCCTTTCCCGGCGCTGGAAGGTCAAAGCGTGGGCATCATCCCTCCGGGCGAAGATGAAAACGGCAATGCGCATCTGCCCCGGCTTTATTCCATCTCCAGCCCGCGCGACGGCGAACGTCCGGGTTATAACAACCTGTCGCTGACCGTGAAGCGGGAAGAAAACGGCATCTGTTCGAACTATGTCTGCGACCTGAAACCGGGCGACACGGTCAATCTGACCGGCCCCTTCGGCGCGACCTTCCTGTTGCCGTCCGACCCCGACGCACATCTGATGATGATCTGCACCGGTACCGGCTCGGCCCCGTTCCGTGGCTTCACCATGCGCCGCCAGCGCGAAGCGCCGTCCGTCAAGGACAGTCTGACGCTGGTCTTCGGCGCGCGCCGCCCGAAAGAGCTGCCCTATTTCGGCCCGCTCAAGAAGGTGCCGGATGACTTCATGCAGAAGGTTTTTGCCTTCTCCCGAGAGGAGGGAGAGACCAAAGCCTATGTGCAGGACAAGCTGCGTGAAAACGCCGATAAGGTCGCAAAGCTGATGCAGGATCCCAAGGGCCACATCTATATCTGCGGCCTGAAAGCGATGGAGCATGGCGTGGAAGCCGCGCTGTCCGATATCGCGCGCAGCAACGGCCTGACCTGGACCGAGATCCGCGATGCCATGCGCGAAGACGGCCGGTACCACGTGGAAACCTATTAAGTGAGCGACGTTTTCGAACACGTGATCCGTGTGGGCTGGGGCGATTGCGACCCGGCCCGCATCGCTTATACCGCGCGCATTCCGGCCTGGGCGCTGGAAAGTATCGACGCCTGGTGGGAACACCATCTGGATGGCGACGGCTGGTTCCAGATGGAAACCGACCGCAATGTCGGCACGCCTTTTGTGAACCTGTCGATGGATTTCGTGTCTCCGATCACACCGCGCCATAGGTTGCGCTGCAAGGTGTGGCCCACAAAGCTGGGCAGCAAGTCCATCACCTTCCGGGTGGAAGGCGCGCAGGATGGCACGACCTGCTTTACCGGCAGCTTCACCTGCGTCTTCACCATTGCCGATCAGTTCAAAAGCCAGCCTGCGCCCGATGATCTGCGCGCGATTGTCGAACCGCTGATGCGCCCCTGATCTTTGCACTTTCTTGCATTGCTCCCCCTGCGGAAGCGGGGTAGAAATATGCACTATTGTTCATTCCTGATGGAGCGTTCATGCCCAGCACCGCCAAATTGACGACGCCGGAGAACGCGCCCGGTCCCGCCGATCTTGCCGTGGCCGAAGTCATGACACGTGTGGGCGACAGGGTGCGCCGTGCCCGCGAACGCAAGGGCATCCCGCGCCGCGTGCTGTCGGACATGTCCGGCGTCAGCCCGCGCTATCTGGCGCAGCTTGAAGCGGGGGAGGGGAACATCTCCATCGGTTTGCTGCAACGCGTCTCGATCGCGCTGGATCACCGGATCGAATGGTTCCTTGCCGAAGACGACCCGTGGAGTTCCGAGGCACTGCGCGTCGCCGACCTTTATCGCGGTGCGTCCGATGATGTGCGCGCGGCAGTGATGAAGGCGCTTGATCCGGGCCCCGCGCAGGTGATGCGTGCACGACGTTTGTGCCTTGTGGGTCTGCGCGGTGCGGGCAAGTCCACGCTGGGCCGTCTGGCCGGGCAATCGCTGGGCCTTCCCTTCGTCGAACTGAATGACGAGATCGAGGCCCAAAGCGGCATGCCCGTGGACGAGGTCATGGCGCTTTATGGTCCCGAAGGATATCGCAAGCTGGAAGCGCAGGCGCTGGCCCGCATCGTGGCAAGCCATGACAAGATGATCCTCGCTGTCGCGGGCGGCATCGTGGCCGAGGCTGACACCTATGCCTCGCTTCTGGCGCATTTCCACACGATCTGGGTCAAGACATCGCCCGACGAACATATGGCCCGCGTGCGCGCCCAAGGCGATGAACGCCCGATGGCCGGAAACCCCGAAGCGATGGAGCAGCTGCGGTCGATCCTGACCAGCCGCGAGGCGCATTACGAAAAGGCGCAGGCGGTGCTGGATACGTCGGGCAAACCCGTCGACCGCTCTTTGGCCGAGCTGTTGCAGTTGATCCAGGATCACCGGTTCCTGGTCTGAGATGACCCAGACCCCCATCGCCATTCTGGGCAGCAGCGCCACGGGGCTGTCACTCGCCCTGGCCTGCGCAGCGGCCGATTTGCCGGTAAGGGTGGTCGACCCGGATACATCGGCGCTTGAGCGGGCGCAGGATTTCGCGCGCAAGGATGATGCCCGGGCCGCCGCGCGGATCACCTTTCACAGCGATCCCTCTGCACTGGCTGGCGCGGGAATGATCTTTGACGCACTGGACATGGCAGAGCGTGACAGTCACGGGCTTATCCTGCCTCCCGATGCCGTGGTGGCCACGCCCTATCCCACACCTCTGACCGGCGTCGCTCTGACCCGGCAATTGCGCTTTGTTCCCTTCCAGCCCATGCAGCTGCGGCATCTGACGGAACTGACCCGCTTTGCCGAAACCTCGGATCAGACGCTGGCCCTCTGGCAGGACCTGGCACAGAAGATCGGGCGCGTTCCGGTGGTCCTGCCGGACGGTGCGGCGTCGGTCGGGCTGCACCTGCAAGACCACCTGCACGCTGCCTGCGACGATCTGCTGATCCGCGGCGCGATCCTGTGGGAACTGGACGAGGCGATGACCGCCTTCGGCTTTGATCTTGGGTTTTACGAGGCGCAAGACCTCACCGGCCTCGACGTGGCCTATGCCCGCCGCAAGGCGCAGGCGCAGCCTAGCAAGATCGCCGATCGCGCGGTGGAAGAAGGCCGCATCGGCAAGAAGATTGGCTGGGGTTGGTACCGCTATCCCGGTGGCGGGGGGGCGGTGATCGACCCGCTGATCGAAGACCTGATCCGCGAAGAGGCTTGGTTCGCCGGGATCGACCAGCGCCCCTTCACCGGGGCCGAGGTGATGGCCGCTATTCTGGATGCCCTGCGCGCCGCCTTGGCCGACATTCAGGCGAAAGGCACTGTGACCTCCGCCTCGGACCTGCGCGATATCGTGGTCCACGGGCTGGGCTACCCGGTGTCCCGGCTGGACGCGATCGGGCTCTAACGCGGGTCTTCTGCCGGATAGCGCCAGTCAAGCTGATCTATCAACGACCGGCCCAACTCGGGCGGCGCATCCGCCATCGGGGGCCTTGTGTTCAGCCAGGTGTTATTGCCCGTGGCCGCCGCGAACATGGATTTCAGCGCAGGGATGAACCCCGCCGCCTGCACCGCCCGGCGATGGGCCGTCATGCCGGCTTCCAGCTGTGTGCATCTGTCGGTGTCGGCGGCCCGCCGCGCGTCG
>NZ_JXYH01000006.1 GCF_001262635.1 Aestuariivita boseongensis | reverse complement strand
CAATCAGATCGGGCTGCTCACATTGATGTCTAAATCTTAGGTAACTTTCACGTCAATCACATCCCTAACTTGGGACAAAGACACAGTCTTCCCCTGCGCGCGCACACCATTGAACAGCGGGCAAACAAAGAATAGCCCGTTGTAAGTCTGCGTCGCTTCGTTCTCCATTGCATGTGCTATCGCGCGCAGGAAAACCGATGCGCCGGAAAAGATATAGGTACCCGCGGATGCATTCTTGGAAATAACCCGCTTCTCTGCAGCTTCTACGAACGTGCCGTCAGCATCACAGCGAAGGTAGCTGTAGACAGGGTTTGCGCTGTCAAAGGTCAAAGCGACTCCACCGCAGTTCTCCTCCTGCGCAAAGAGAGCTTCTGGATCTAGATCGCTGGAGTACTGGATATCTGCGAGGTCCACGATAACCGGTTCTTCAGCGCTGGCATAAGCCGTCATGCCGCCCAAAGCGCTTACCGCCGAACCACGGGTGATTGCTGATAGAAACACGACCTTCGCGCCAGGAAACCACGCTTCTAGGTAGGATGAGGCGAAAGACCTTGTTTCCCGTCTGTCAATCAAAACAAAAACATACTTTTCCGACCGCACACGCGTGGCCCATGGCCGGGAGTTTAGGATCTTGTGCAAAAGGTGGCCGTTACAAAAGGTCTGGGTTGCCTTTACCGTACCGTCGGGCAGGATGAAATCTGGCCCAGCCAATGGAACGATGATAAGCATCAGTTCGGGCTGTCTGCGGACGCAGGCGCACCTATGTGGGACAGGTACAAGGAAAGGTCATCTGGAGTGCCCAGACCATGCATTGCTGTCATCGGAACCTCATAGGCCCCGATACGCGCACCCCTAGAAATCATATAGTTATAGATGGGGCAGGTATAAAACTCTCCATTCACTCGCTCATTGGCGGCGATCATGTCAGCCGCGGCACCGACAAAGTCGTGTCCCCTCCGAAATAGGTATATACCCGCGGTCGCAAGGTCAGAGATCGGCTTCTTCTCGGCTACTTCCGTCACAAGGCCTTCATCATTTACTTTGGCAAAGGACCATTTCTTATCCATTTCCGGATCCCGGAACACGAGAATCGATCCATCCAGCCCGCGGGCCAGGCAATCACGCACAAAATCTGTCACGTCGAAGTCAACAAGTTGGTCAGAATTTGCAACGATCAGAGGGTTTTGGTTGTCGAAAACATCACGCGCGAGCAGTACTGTGCAAGCGGTACCTTCGGTGAGGCGATCTACAGGCACAATCTTGATCCCGTCGGTCTCCAACGTCTGCACAATTCCCGGTTGGCTCTTTGTATGCTCTCGTCGCAACAGAACCGATGTCTTGCCACCAAGCGGTGACACGTTGCGCACCACGTTCTTTAACATTGGTTCGCCAGCCACGTCGATAAAAGGTTTGGGTTTTTTCCATCCCTGTTTGGCAAATCGTGAGCCCGCGCCCGCTGCAGGAATAATCACGTTAACCTTGGATCCGATATCCTGACCGTCGCGGAGGGCTGCGGCCGCCTGCGAGCGTTCGAATGTGGCGATGCGCTCGGGGGAAAAGAAGCTATGATAATGCTGCGCGTCTATGCGCGAATGCACCACAGAACGGTTCATCAGGAGTGTTTCGTTCAGAGATGCGCTTATGAAGTAGATGCCCTCTTCACTGGCCGCGTTAAGGATCGCACGTTTTGCCGCCTCTAAGAAAGTTTCGGCCTCTTTGAAATAATAGACACCCGCGATTGCATTGCGTGACATTACCCTTTTTTCAAAGGCTTGCTGTACCTGATAGCCGCCATCATCCACGATGTAGGACCATCGCGGGTGCACTGCATCGAAGGTGACGACTCCTGCGTCCGCCTCCAATTGGCGGAAACGGTCGATATGCGCGGCCAAGTTAGCGGTGATGATCTGATCGCTGTTTACAATCAGCAATTCCTCGGCCTTGTCCAGCTTGTCGATAGCCAAAAGGCACGAACACAGTGCACCCGATGTGTTTCCAGTGCGCTCAACGATCGCCGCATCTTGACCTGCTGCCAGTTGCAGGATCTGCGAAAGCGAAAAGGCTCGCGCTTCTTCTCGTTCAACCACGAAGACAAAATCGGATCCGCCGAAGGCTGATTTTAGCGCACTAACCACCAAAGTGATCATAGGTTGGCCCGCAACTTCTATCAAAGGCTTGGGAAAGAAATACTCTTCGACCGGGAAAAAAGATGAGCGAGAAGAAATCGGAACAAGTATCTGCATTGCTACCACCTTGCCTCAGTGCTGCTCGATCTCGGCTATGCGTGCCCTAATCGCCTGATAGGTTACATCCGCTGGAACCCCGATTTGCATAAGGTGTCCACCGCTTGCCAAAGCGGCCTCGATCCCGTGATCATTGTCTTCGAGGATCAGGCATTCCTTCGGTGAAACCCCAAGGATTTCCATAGCTTTGGTATACATTTCCGGATCAGGTTTGCCTTTGGACACGTCCTCGTTAGACAGCATTGTATCGATGAACGACGACAATCCAGAGAGCTGCAACATGGCCTCCACCGATTGACGTACAGAGTTTGAACACACGGCTGTAAGGTAATTGTCGTTCTTTAAGCGGGATAGTGCAAATTGGTGATGAAACACAGGCTTACAGCGCTGGTGGCTCAACTCCATAGTATAGGACTGCTTCAGCGAATTTAGAAATTCGTGAAGCCCTTCCGGTAATCCGCGTGACTTTGTAAGCATTTTCAGTTTTTGCCGCGTCGGCAACCCGTCAAAGGTCGAAAGATGGCTTTCGCGGCTAATAGTATACCCAAAGTGGCCTAGTGCGCGATTCAGCGCGTCGTAGTGCCAGTCTTTTGCATCGATCAGCACACCGTCCATATCAAATAGAATTGCCTTAATCATTTATCCGTTCCTAAGAATTCGAAGGCTTGCAGCGGATGGTCGGTGCACAACTCCAGTTTGGGGTTCTGATTGATACCAGTCGTTTTGATATTCTTCCATAGCCCGTCTGGCGAGCGCCCATGCAATTCGGAAGATACGATCGCAACGCGATACCCTAAAGCGAGGTATTCGACAGCTTTAGCCACCTGAGGAAATTCCCCGGTAAAATCATCAATCCATATCCCCTGGGCGCTATCAAGAAATGCAGGCAGCGGCTCATATTCGCTCATGCGGGTGTAAAAGGGTAGCTTGTGCCGCAGATAGCCCAGCGTATCTGGCACCGACATGTCGAACGCGTATACGTTTTCTACAGGCACTCCGGTACCGTCCAGCAAGGTTTCCAAATCTTTTTGCAGTCCATCTGCTTTGATGTTTAGGGCGATCCGACCGTCTGATCCGAGCTCCTTGTAGTGCGACAAGAATTCGCTGGCCAATAAAGGCTGCGCGGACACATCCACCGGATCATGAGACACATAGAGTTTTCCGGCGGAGTCACGACAATCCGTCTCGATACCAAAGCCTTGGTTCAGCGCCGCGCGTAGGGCAGCACGACCGTTGCGCTCAGCGGTATCTGTCCAGAGCCCACGATGGGCGAGTATGTTGTTGCGATCCAATTGCCTGCTGCTTTGCTAAACTTTGCTGTTCCCTAACTTGCGAACGCAGCATTGTGAAGCAGAAAGCATGTCTGCAAGCGATTTCGTCACTGGCTTGAACTGCTAGCTGAGTCAGACACAACTCGCGTGCTGTCAGTGTTGTCCGCGAAGCAGACGTTCAGGCCGCCTCATGCCGCTGCAAGGCAGCGAATGACGGCTTCGAGCCCAATGCGGGCATAAAGTACTGGTGTGATTTAAACCTTTGCACCGGCCAGCCACCAAGTCTCCACGGCCCCAATCCCCTTGACCTCGACCGTGCCTCTTGGCTCAAACTCGTAATCCGCGTCCAGCTCCTCCTTGGCAGCTGTCGTCACCTGAATGCGTCCCGGCTCCCCGTGGCTCTCCATCCTGCTCGCGGTATTCACTGTCTCACCCCAGACGTCATAGAACAGCTTGCGGTTCCCTATGACACCCGCCACCGCTGGCCCCGCGTGTAGGCCAATGCGCACCTGGAGCCCCTCGGGGAACTCAGGGGCCATGGCTTCCACAGTACGTTGCATGTCCAAAGCCATCTTAGCCACCCGGTGGACTGGGTCGCCGCAAGGGTTCGGCATTCCTGCCGCCACCATGTAGGCGTCTCCAATGGTCTTGATCTTTTCCAATCCATGCTTTTCGGCCAGTTCATCGAAGGCACGGAAGATTTTGTTAAGGAACCCCACCACCTCTTCTGGAGGTAACGTTGCGGCACGGGGAGTGAAATCCACGATGTCCGCGAAGAGGATCGCCACCTGAGGAAGGCTGTCAGCGATGGTTTGATCGGGTTCTACCTTCAGTCGTGCCGCGATGTCTTCGGGGAGGAGGTTATATAGGAGAGCCTCCGACCGAGCGTGCTCTACTTCCAAGGCGTCCTCGGCTGTATCTGCTTTTCTCAAAAGCACAAACCCTGTTCCAGTTATGAATGCCATCGAAACTAGGATCATCGAGGTCCGCAGCAACGCGAGAAGAGCATTGTCAATCTTTATGAACTTTGCTGGTTCCTCAAATGCGTTCACCCCGATCACAAGCGAAGCGGAAGACATGGCAAAAACGCCTATAATCAGTGGTTTATGCTCACTTCCCGCCACTAGAAGAACGATCAGCGGTGCTATCACGATGACCACATAGAGTCCCGAGTCACGACCAAGTAACCACGTTAGAAGCAAGAATGCAGCGCAGGCATTCGCAGGACCCAAGAGGTTGCCCAATGTAAAGCTTCTTTGGACAACATACGGATTAGCGAGCTGATAGCAGAGCAGCAGCATCGCCAAGCTGGCGGGCCACAAACCTTGAAAGTCATAAATGACAAATCCAAGAGCGTAGATGATTGGAAGCAATCCTGCTGTCAGGGAAAAGATGTTACGAACATAGCGCGCCCGATCACGTCGCGACGATGAACCATCGCGGCCAATCTCCATATAGCCGGTAAAGCCATCACGTATCGCATTAAGAACGGTCAAGTACCGCTTCCTCAAACCCACAACGCTGCGTTAGCTATTACTTCTAAAGTGAAATGTAGATCACTGCCAATTCTGATCGTAGAGCAGTTCCTATGGCAGCGAAGTCCGCAAATCGGACGTATCGCCAATTTCAACGAACGTCTGGTCGCGCCAAAAGCGGTCGTTGGCAATTTCTGCACTGTTTTCAGGTGTCACCACGGCGGCCAAGGAAGGACTTGTCGGTGATTGCGAGTTCGAGCCTCGCGGGACCGTCGAGGTGAAGGGGTTGGGCGAGGTAGAGACGTGGTTTTTGGCAGGACGTAAGGCCGGCATTGGACTAGCGTGAAATTGCGTTTGAGCCGATAGGCCCAACTAGGCGGATGCTAGACGACCCAATCAGTCAGTTTTGGATGGACAGTGTTTTTTGGCTATTGGTGGGAAAAATGGTGGGGACAACCTGCAATACACGCAGGTTTTCACAATCAAATCAATGTTTTAATCTGATTTTGTGGCTGGGGTGGTAGGATTCGAACCTACGATACACGGTACCAAAAACCGCTGCCTTACCACTTGGCTACACCCCAACGGTGAGCGGCTAATTACGCCGCCCGGTCCAGCTGTTCAAGCCCGATTCTTCGGAAAAATTGCGCAAAGCAATCTGGACCTTCGGAATGACCCCAAGAGAGGCGGGAAAGGCCCCTCGCCAAGACGGGTTCACGTTCAAAACGTCCCGGTTTCAACCAGAACCGCGCCCGCACGTTTACCCGCCTCGACGGCCTGATGCGCCTGGGCTGTCTGCTCCAACGAAAACACCGCTTCTATGGGGCAGTGCAGGGCACCAGTTTGCACGGCCTCATTCAGCGTCCGAACCATGTTCGCGCGCTGCTCTGTGGTCAGGATATAGACCAACGCCAGATCCAGTGTGACCGCTTTGAACATCAGCGGCATGAACGGCATCACCGGCGCCGGTTCAAGGGCCGAGCCATAGGCGCATATCGTTCCGTTCGGTGCAATCATCTCGGTGTTCACTGCGATGTTCAGTCCGAATTCCGGTTCGATGATCCGGTCAACCATATGCCCGCCATTTGCGTCCAGAACCTCCGCCACCAGATCGGGGCTGGTGAAATCGAATACATGTTCCACGCCCAGATCCCTGACACGCCGGGCCCCCTCTCCGCGCGCTGTGGCGATTACCTTTGCACCACCCCAAAGCGCTAGTTGCACCGCGAGGAAACCAACCGTTCCCGCCGCGCCTTGAAACAAAACGGTTTTGCCGCTGATCGGCGCCCCATTGAAAATCGTATAGCAGGCGGTCAGACCGGGAATGCCCAGCACCGCGCCGGTTTTCAGATCGGCGCCATCGGGCAGCTTTACCGCCTGGTCCGAGGGCAGGGTGATCTCTTCCGCACAGGTGCCGAAGGCGCGTTGCCACTGCCCGTTCCAGATCCAGACCCTTTCGCCGATCCGGTCTTTTGACACGCCGTCGCCAACGGCATCGATCACGCCCGAGCCGTCGGAATGCGGAATGATCACCGGGAAGGGCGGTTTGGTCACGCCGGGGCGCGCGCCTGCACGGGCTTTCACGTCCGAAGGGTTCACGCCGGAAAAGGCCAGCGCCACGCGCACCTCTCCGGGGCCGGGATCGGGGCTTTCGATATCGGCCAGCGTCAGCACATCTGTAGCTGCGCCGAAACTATCGTAGGTTATGGCTTTCATTGTCAGATCCCTTGCGTGTTCGTGCCGTCACGTTCCTGCTTTCCCGTGACCGGTTTCCGCGTAGCATGTTCGCAGACGGGAAAGGAAGTGACATGGACATCCTCAGAACGCCGGAGGCCGCGTTTGACGGGCTCAAAGACTATCCGTTTGAACCGAATTACCTCCAGATCGCGGACGGCACGCTGCGGCTGCATTACCTGGATGAAGGGCCGAAGGACGCGAACCCTGTCTTGTGCATGCATGGGGAGCCAAGTTGGTCCTACCTATACCGGCACATGATCCCGATTTTTGCCCAGGCCGGGCATCGGGTGATTGCGCCTGATCTGATCGGGTTTGGCAAATCGGACAAGCCTGCGCAGCGGTCGGATTACACCTATCAGCGCCATGTCGACTGGATGACAGATTGGCTGACGGCACTGGACCTGCGCCACATCACACTGGTCTGTCAGGACTGGGGCGGGCTGATCGGGTTGCGGCTGGTGGCGGCCATGCCCGAGCGCTTTGACCGCGTGGTCACGGCCAACACGGCGCTGCCTACGGGCGATCAGCCGATGGGCGAGGCGTTCGAAAGCTGGCGCGCCTTTTCGCAGGAGGTGCCGGTCTTTCCTGCGGGCAAGATCGTCTATGGCGGCACCACAAAGAAGATCGATGAGGCGGAGATCGCCGCTTACGACGCGCCGTTTCCTGACGAAAGTTACAAGGCGGGGGCGCGGCAGTTTCCAACCTTGGTGCCGTCGCGGCCTGACGATCCGGCCTCCCAACCCAATCGGGAGGCGTGGGAGGTGCTGCGGACATTCGACAAACCCTGGCTCACGGCGTTTGGTGCCGATGACAAGGTCATGGCGGGTGTGGACAAGGTGTTTCAGAAGCTCATCCCGGGTGCTGCAGGTCAGCCGCATACGATCCTGCCCGATGCGGGGCATTTCCTGCAGGAAGATGTCGGCCCCGAACTGGCCGCATTGGTCAACCAATTCATCGAAGCGACGCGAAAAGCAGCCTAGTCGCGGATTTCGCCGGGTATCACGCCCCACAGCGCGTCGGTTTCTGCCCAGCCACGAAAACCGCCCGCCGTCAGGCGGCACCAGCCCGGTTCGCACTGTCCCAGCCGCGCGATCACCCCGGCCTCCAATGCGGCCACAACGGGAGATGCATTGTCAGGCCGCGCATGCAGCGTCAGCATATCGCGTTCCACCAGAACCGTACGCGCGCCCGACAGCAGGGCGTAATGCACCCATCCGCCTTGCCCGTCGCGATCCTGCACGCGCCGCCAATGACCATGTTCCGCCGTCACGCGCAGGGGCATGTCGCGCCGGGTAAAGACCCAGTCGATCCGGTGGCTGAGCGACGGTCCGCGCCGCACATTGCCCTCGGCCGCCTTCATCGACACATACCGCGGAATAGGCAGGTTTGTGACCGGGCCGCGCGTCACCTCTTCGGCCAAAGTTTGTCCTGCAAAGAAAAGCGCGATGACCGCGCCAGCAATCCGCCAAATACCAGTGTTGCGCCTTGCCACGATCTGCCTCGGTTCGTCTGAACTGCTCTTTTTACCTGCGGGGTTCTTGTGCCCCGTCACGGTCTGCGTCACCATGCCATGCAAGGATACATTTTGGAAAGCACGAGGGGGAGCAAAGTGCCCAGAGAACGGCTGAGTGTTGTTGTAACGCGACGGTTGCCAGACGCGGTGGAAGCCCGACTGAAGGAGCTGTTCGACGTCACCTTGCGCGACGACGACACACCCATGACCCGAGAAGAGCTGATCGCCGCGGTGCAGACGGCGGATGTGCTGGTGCCCACGGTGACCGACACGATCGACGCGGGGCTGATCGGGCGGGCCAGTGAAAAGCTGAAGCTGATTGCCAATTACGGGGCCGGAGTGGATCACATCGACGTGGCCACCGCCCGCCAGCGCGGCATTCTGGTGTCGAACACGCCAGGCGTGCTGACCGATGACACGGCGGATATGACCATGGGTCTGATCCTCGCTGTGACCCGCCGGATGCCCGAGGGGCTTGCAGTCATGCAAAAAGGCGATTGGCAGGGCTGGGCACCCACTGCGCTTCTGGGTGGGCGGATCGCGGGGCGGCGCCTGGGAATTCTGGGCATGGGTCGGATCGGTCAGGCGGTGGCGCGCCGCGCGGCGGCGTTCGGCATGCAGATCCACTATCACAACCGCCGCCGCCTGCGCCCGGAGATCGAGGAAGATCTGCACGCCACATATTGGGACAGTCTGGACCAGATGGTGGCGCGGATGGATGTGATCAGCGTGAATTGTCCCTCGACGCCGTCGACCTTCCATCTGATGAACGCGCGGCGGCTGAAGCTGCTGAAGCCCGAAGCGGTGATCGTGAACACCTCGCGCGGAGAGGTGATTGACGAAAACGCGCTGACACGGATGCTGCGCGCGGGCGAGATCGCTGGCGCGGGTCTTGACGTGTATGAGCACGGCACAGACATCAACCCGCGCCTGCGCGAGTTGCCCAATGTGGTGCTCTTGCCGCATATGGGATCGGCCACGATCGAAGGGCGGATCGAGATGGGCGAGAAGGTGATCATCAACATCAAGACCTTCGAAGATAGCCACCGCCCGCCCGATCAGGTCGTCCCGTCAATGCTGTAAGCGCGGATCAAGCCCGTTCGAACGGGCTTGATCAAGGCGCTTGCAAGCGCCTTTCCAGCGCTCGGATCCGGGTCTAAGCTCCGGCGTCATACCGATAGGAGCCAGCCCATGCGACCGATCCCCCTTTTCCTAGCAAGCCTCTTTCTGGCGACCGCGTCGCTGGCGCAGCAGGTCACCGACAGCGTGGCCCCCGAAGCCGCCACGATCAGCGGCCTTCTGCGCATCAGCGAAGAGGTCGAAGCCGCCTACGCGGCGCGCAATGCAGGTCAGCCTGTCACAGCGCAATCCTGGATGATCTCGGCCGCGAACCCGCTGGCGGTCTCGGCTGGTGCAAAAATCTTGCGCGAAGGTGGCTCTGCCGCCGATGCCATGGTCGCGGCGCAACTGGTGCTGGGGCTGGTGGAGCCGCAATCCTCCGGTTTGGGCGGAGGGGCTTTTCTTGTCTGGTACGATGCGCAGAGCGGTGAACTGACCACGCTCGACGGACGCGAAACCGCGCCTCTGGCCGCCACGCCGACGCTCTTTCAGGATGACACAGGGGAACCGCTGGGCTTCTTCGATGCGGTTGTCGGGGGCCGGTCGGTCGGTACTCCCGGCACGCCCGCACTTCTGGAGGCGGCGCATCGCCGCTGGGGTCGTACCCCTTGGCCGGATCTGTTCGAGGCAGGCATCGCCCTGGCCGAGGATGGCTTTGCCGTCTCCCCCCGCCTTGCGGCGCTTGTCGCGCGCGATGCCGAAAGGCTGGGGCGGTGGGAGAGCACGGCGGCCTATTTCCTGCCCGGTGGCGCGCCTCTGGAAGAGGGTGCGATCCTGCGCAATCCGGAATATGCCGCAACCTTGCGCCACATGGCAGAGCAGGGCGCGCAAGCCTTCTATACCGGCCCAATCGCCGCTGACATCGTCCGAACCGTACAGGGCGCCGAAGGCAATCCCGGCCTTCTGTCCGCCGTTGATCTGGCCCTTTATCAGGTGAAGGAGCGCGAAGCGATCTGCGCGCCGTTTCGGGCGATGCAGGTCTGCGGGATGGGGCCGCCGTCTTCGGGCGCGCTGACGGTGGGGCAGATCCTGGGCATTCTGAACAGCTTCGATCTGGCTGCGCTGGGTCCCGACAGCCCGGAAGCTTGGCGGCTGATCGGCGATGCCTCCCGCCTGGCTTTCGCGGATAGGGGGCGCTACATGGCCGACAGTGATTTTGTGCCCATACCGACAGAGGGGCTGATTGAACCCGCCTATCTGGACGAGCGCAGCATGATGCTGGAGCGCGCAGACGCGCTACCCGAGGCCACGCCGGGGGAGCCGCCCTGGGATCACGCGCAGCTTTGGGCCGATGATGTGTCGATCGAACTGCCGTCGACCTCGCATATTTCCATCGTTGACAGCTATGGCAACGTTCTTTCGATGACGACAACGATCGAAAACGCGTTCGGCTCTCGCCTGATGGTCCGGGGGTTTCTTCTGAATAACGAGCTCACGGACTTCTCCTTCCGCACCCACATCAACGGCCTGCCCATCGCCAACCGGCTGGAGCCGGGCAAACGCCCGCGCTCCTCCATGTCGCCGACGATCGTGATGAAGGATGGCGCGCCGATCCTGGCCATCGGATCGCCCGGGGGCAGCCGGATCATCGGATTTGTTGCCAAAACGATCATCGCCTGGGCCGATTGGGGCCTGAACATGCAGGAGGCTGTTTCGCTTCCCCATGCGGTGAACCGGTTCGGCACCTATGATCTGGAAGAGGGGACCGGGGCCGCAGCGCTGCAATCTGGGCTGGAGGCGCTGGGATATGAGGTGAGCTTGCGCCCGCTGACCTCGGGCCTGCATGCGATCGAGATTGGCCAGGTCCTGCGCGGCGCGGCGGATCCGCGGCGGGAAGGCATCGCGCTGGGAGAGTGACAGAGCGCCGTTTGTGCCCTTGCCCTGCGCGCTGAATTTCGGCAGCGTCCCTACCCAGAGGTTTGGGAGGAATTCGCCATGGTCGCCATCACCACTTTGCCGCGCAATGAAACCGGGATCGAAACCGCGCTGGGCATTCTGAAGCAGCGCTTTGGCGAGAAGTTTCAGACGGGCCAAGCCATTCGTGAACAGCATGGCCACACGACCACCTGGATCGAAAACCAGATGCCCGATGCGGTGGTTTTTCCGCACTCGACCCAAGAGGTGGCCGAGATCGTCAAGATCTGTGCCGAACACAAGGTGCCCGTGATCCCCTTTGGCACCGGCACCTCGCTGGAGGGCCATATCAATGCGCCCGCGGGGGGCGTGTCGGTTGATCTTTCGGAAATGAACAAGGTTCTGGCTGTCCATGCCGAGGATCTGCAGGCCGTGGTGCAGCCCGGCGTCACGCGCGAGGATCTGAACACCCATCTGCGCGACAAGGGGCTGTTTTTCCCGATTGATCCGGGTGCCAATGCCTCGCTTGGCGGGATGACCGCCACGCGGGCATCCGGCACCAATGCGGTGCGATATGGCACGATGAAGGACAATGTCATCGGGCTTGAGGTGGTTATGGCCGATGGCACTGTTATCCGCACGGCACACCGGGCCAAGAAATCGTCAGCGGGCTATGACCTGACGCGGCTTCTGGTGGGCTCAGAGGGCACTTTGGGACTGATCACGGAAATCACGCTGCGGCTTCAGGGCATCCCTGAGGCGATCTCGGCCGCGCGCTGTTCCTTCCCGTCGGTGGATGCGGCCTGCCGCGCGGCGATGATGGCCATTCAATACGGGCTGCCGGTGGCTCGGATGGAACTTCTGGATGCCGACAGCGTACGCGCGATCAACAATTATTCGAAACTCGGCCTGCCGGAGGAGCCGCTTCTGCTGCTGGAATTTCACGGCTCGGAAGCGGGCGTTGCCGAACAGACCGAGATGTTTCAGGCCATCGCCGAAGAGGTGGGCGGCAAAGGCTATGAGGCGGCGGCCTCGACTGAAGATCGCAACCGGCTGTGGAAAGCGCGCCATGATGCCTATTGGGCGATCCAGACCCTGCGGCCCGGCACACAGGCCCTTGCCACCGATGTCTGCGTGCCGATCTCGCGGCTGGCGGAATGCGTGACGGCGGCGCAGGCGCGGCTTGCGGAGCTGGGCCTGCTGGGCCCCATCGCGGGCCATGTGGGCGACGGAAATTTCCACAATGCGCTTCTGGTTGACATGAATGACCCCGAGGAACGCGCCAAGGCCGATGAGTTCACCGGCTGGCTGGCCGAATTGGCTGTGTCGATGGACGGTACCTGCACGGGCGAGCACGGGATTGGGCAGGGAAAGATGCCCTATCTGAAGCGTGAGCTGGGGCCTGCCACGACCTATATGGCCGCGATCAAGCGGGCGATGGATCCCGACAACATCATGAACCCCGGAAAGATTGTCGCGCTTTGATCCAAAGGACACGCCTGCGGCGTGACAGTTTTCTTTTGATTTGGCGCTTTTACCTGCGCAGGTTGCGCGGTGCGGGCGCGATCGGGTTCCGTATTTTCAGCAAGAAGAAGGGACCGGCTGCACCTTTGCCGTCTGGCCGCGTCGCATTTGATCCATGGCAGGTCGGCTTGCTTCTGCGCTGGTCGCGGTTTCGTCCTAAAACGAGAGCGAAATTCAGCCGTTCGAGGGAGTCGAATCCATGAAAACCCATGTCAAAGCTTTGGTGGTCGGCGGTGGCGCCGTTGGCACCTCGATCGCGTATCATCTGGCCCGTGCGGGTTGGGACGACGTAATGCTGCTGGAGCGGGATGAGCTGACCTCGGGCTCGACCTGGCATGCGGCGGGGCTGCTGCCGTATTTCAACATGTCTTATGCGACGACGCATATTCATGACTATTCCATCAAGTTCTACAAAACGCTGGAAGAAGAGACCGGTCTGAACGCGGGCTTTTCGGTTGTGGGCAACCTGCGCATGGCGCAGAGCCAAGAGCGGATGGATGAGTATATGCTTTATGCCTCCACCGCCGAGACGTGCGGTGTTCCCTATGAGTGGCTGAGCCCGGCGCAGATCAAGGAGCGGTATCCGCTGGTGCGGACCGAGGATCTGGTCGGCGCGATCTATCACCCGACGGATGGCTATATTAACCCCGCAGACGTTACTATGGCGATGGCCAAGGGCGCGCGGCAGCGTGGCGTGACGATCGAACGGAAGTGGCAGGTGGATGGGTACCAGTGGACCGGCGACCATTGGGATGTGACCTGCACGAAGATGGTGGAGAAGGGCGGGAACCTTGTGCCATCTGACGAGCAGGTGGTGGTGCATGCCGAACATGTGGTGACCGCGACGGGCAATCACGCACAGCGCACGGCGCGGCTGTTGGGGATCAAGATCCCGGCAATTCCTGTGGAACATCAATACATTGTCACCGAACCGGACCCGGCGCTGGTGGAATGGCGGAAGACCAATGGGGAACACCCTGTGCTGCGCGATGCGGATGCCAAATGGTATGTGCGGGAAGAACGCGGCGGTTGGATTTTGGGGCCTTATGAGCGCAATGCGCCTGCGCGGTTTGAGTATGACGTGCCGGAGTCTTTCCGGGCCGATCTGTTCCAGCTGGATCTGGAGCGGATCGAGGAAGAATACATGTCGATGATCCACCGGATTCCGTCCTCGGAAGAGGTGGGGCTGAAGGACGACTATAACGGGCCGATTTGTTATACGCCGGACGGGAACCCTCTGTTGGGGCCTGCGCCCGGGTTGCGGAACATGTGGCTGGCCGAAGGCTTCTCCTTCGGGATCACTGCGGCCGGCGGTACAGGGCATTACCTGGCGCAGCTGATGGTGGACGGTGAGGCGGAGATCGACATGGCCTCGCTCGATCCCAAGCGGTACGGCTCGTGGATGACGACGGAATATGCCGCGCGGAAGAATGAGGAGGCGTATGAGCATGTCTATATCCTTCACCATCCGGATGAAGAACGGCCTGCCTGCCGGCCTTTGCGGACGGCACCCGCTTATGATCGGCAGAAGGCGCTGGGCGCGCAGTTCGGGGCGGTCAACGGATGGGAAAGACCCAATTACTACGGGCCTTTAGACGCGGCTGACAGCTTTGACCACGATGCGCGCAGCTTCCGGCGCGGGGGCTGGTGGCAGTATGCCAAGGCGGAAGCCGAGGCGGTCCGGAATGGCGTTGGTCTGATCGATGCGACGGCCTTTACCAAGCATGTTGTGAAGGGGCCCGGTGCGACGGAATTCCTCGACTGGTTTACCTGCAACAAGCTACCCAGCGTGGGGAGGATCAACCTGACCTATGCGCTGACCAGCCATGGCACTACGCGGACAGAATACACCATCATGCGGTTGGGGCAGGACGAATATTATCTTGTTTCTGCAGGCGCTTGGACGGCCTATGATGCGGATTACCTGCGCAAGGCGGCCGAGGATAAGGCGGGCGAGTTCGGCTATATCGAGATCCAGGATGTGACCACGCAATGGGGTGTTTTCGCCATCGCGGGGCCGAAATCCCGCGATGTGCTGAACGAGATCGTCAAGGATGCCGATCCTGCGACGGTTCTGTCGAACAAGCGCTTCCCGTGGCTGTCCATGCGCAACATCGAGCTGGGCATGTGCCCGGTGCGGGCGATCCGTGTGGCCTATACCGGGGAGCTGGGATGGGAGCTGCACCACCCCATTGAGATGCAGAATTACCTTTGGGATCAATTTCTTGCCGCCGGTGAGAAGCATGGCATGAAGCTGGTGGGTGCACGGGCGCAGAACTGGCTGCGGCAGGAGAAATCCTATCGCGCGTTTGGCACCGAGCTGGGCCGTGATGCAACGCCGCTCGAGGCCGATCTGCCGCGCTTTGTGGACCTGTCCAAGGACTTCCATGGGAAGGCGGCGATGGAGAAGCTGGGCGTCCGGGTCAAATGCTGCACGCTGCTGATCGACGGGCCGGAGGATGCCGATCCCTGGGGGCGCGAGGCTTTGTATAATGGCGATATCCGGGTGGGGCGACTGACCTCGGGCGGGTATTCCGTGGCCTTCGGGAAGTCGATCGGGATGGGCTATGTCAGCCCCGATCTGGCGGTGCCGGGCACAAAGCTGAAAGTGAAGATGCTGGATCAGCTGTGGGATGCGGAAGTGGTGGAAGACAGCCCATATGACCCGAAAAACGAGGTCATCCGCAAGGACTGCTGAGCGCCGTGTGGCAAAAAGGGTTAACGGCCTTATTTCGCTAATCGAATCGGTGTGATTTGCGTTCACATCCCGTGCACGGCCTGTGTGACCGGAATGGTGGTCAACGCAGCGTGCGCCCGCCGCGGTTTAAACAGGGTTTATGACGCAAAAAGTGATTGCGCGCCCGGTTTCTTGAAAGAAACCGGGCCGGAGTTTTCCAAAACTCCGGCTGCGCTACGCCCGGGCAAAAGCTAGCCTGCGCGCGCGATCATGGCGAGGTTGTTGGCGGGCATCTCGACGGGTTCGGCGTTCCTGAGCCCGGCATCCTCCATCCAGGTGCGGATATCGGCGTCGTTCTTGTAGCCGATCATCGGATCGCTTGAGATCAGGCTGTTGTGGAACGTCCTGTCGCCGTTCGAAATCAGCTGGCCGTCGCGCATGAAGGGGCCGTACAGCAGGAATTGCCCGCCGGGGCGCAGAGCTTGAGCGACCTCTGCAAAAAGGCTGCGGGTTTCGGCATCGCTGATCAGGTGAGTGAGGTTGATCAGGACGATCAGATCGGCACGGTGATCTGCGGCCCAGCCGGACTGGGTCGCGTGCAGGCGCAGCGGGGGCAGGATGTTGTCGCAGGAGGCCTCTGCCATATGGGCCGCGATGCTTTTCAGGCGGTCGGGGGCCAGCTCGGTCGGTTGCCAGGTCAGTTGCGGCGCCGCTTGGGCGAAGGCCACCACATGCTGGCCCGTGCCGCTGGCCAGTTCCAGCGCAAGGCCCTCAGCCGGGGCAATGCGGGCGATCAGCGTGGCGATGGCCGTGGCGTTGCGTTCGGCGGCGGGCGCACGAAGCTTGTCGCCCGCCTGCGCATGGGCGACAGACGCCGTGGGCGGGAGCGACCGGCCTGTCATCTGCGCAGCCGGTCGGGGCTGAGCGCAGCGATGGTGTCGGGGTCAAGGACGGGCGTGCGCCCGGCCACCAGATCCGCCACCAGTTGTGAAGCCGCCGGGGCCGTCTGGAACCCGTAGCCGCCTTGCCCGGCCACCCAGATGAAGCTGGGCGTGTCGGGGTCGGGGCCCAGAACCAGCGCGCGGTCGGGAGAGAAGCTGCGCAGGCCGGCCCAGCTGGTCTCCAGTCTTGTGACAGGCTCTGTCACCATTTCCTCGTATCGGGCGAGGCCCTCGGCCAGGACCATGTCATCGGCCCAGGCGTCATGGGCATGCGTGGGGTCTTCTTCCGCCGGAGAGACCAGCCATTTGCCCGCATCGGGCTTGGCATACCATGTCTCGCCCGAACCCAGCAGCATGGGCCATGTCGACACGTCATGCCCGCCCGGTGCGGGCAGCCGGGCCATGGACCGGCGATGGGGCGTAATCCCGATGGGGGCGATGCCCGCGAGTTCGGCGACGGGGTCGGCCCAGGCGCCAGCGGCATTCACCAGCACCGAGCCGCTGAAATCCGTGCCGCCTGCGGTGACGGTCCAGCCCGCATTGCTCCGGGAAATGGCGGTGACCGGGTGCGCGGTCAGCACCTGGCCGCCACGGGCGCGGATCGTTTTGGCGAAATCCTGGATCATGCGGTCGGTATCCAGATCCCAGGCGGCCTCGTGATAGCCCGCGAACCCCACCGTGTCGGGGTTGAGGATGGGAACCATCGCGCGCGCCTCGTCTAAGCTGAGCGCATCAAGGCCCAGATCCTTGAGGTCATGGGCGAAACTGTCGGCCTGATCCTTGCGGCCCAGCACCATCAGGCCGCGGGGCGACAGGTAGCCTCCGTTCGCCTCGCGGTGATAATCGCCCGACGCGATGTTCAGCGCGACCGTTGTGGGCAGACCGTAGCTGGCCTCGTAAAGCGCGGCAGAGCGGCCCGAGGCGTGATATCCCAGCGCCGGTTCGCTTTCCAGCAGCGTGACCGTGCCCAGTTCCGTCAGACGCGCGCCGGCAGAGACACCGGCAATCCCGCCGCCGATGACGATGAAATCGGTCATTGCTGTTCCTCGATCCGGTCGGTGGCAGGCGGCGGGGTCTGGCTGAGCGCGGTGATCCGGTCGTAAAGCGCGTCGCCCATGGGGAAGTCCAGCGCGGCAAGCGACGGGGCAAGTTGGTCCGCATCACGCGCCGAGATAATGGGCATCGGGCGTGCGGGGTGCCGGGCCACCCAGGCCACGGCGAGAGTCGCGGGATCAGTGCCCATGTCCCGGGCCAGCGCGGCCAGATCGCTTGCGGTCTGATGCATCCAGTCCCGCCCATAGCGCGCGGCATAGTTGTCGTCTTCGCTGAGCCGTCCTACGCCGCCTTGCGCATATTTGCCGGTCAGAAGCCCGCCGCCCAGGGGCGAATAGGGGCAGATGGCGATATTCTGGTCGGTGCACATCGGCAGGATTTCGACCTCGGCCTGGCGTTTGACAAGGTTGTACATCGGTTGCAGCACGTCGATGACCAGCCCGAATTCGGCGGCGATCCACTGCGCTTTCATCACCTGCCACGCGGCGAAGTTCGACAGGCCGACATAGCGGATCTGACCGGCCTCTTTCATCTGAGCGAAACATTCGATCGTTTCGCGCAGGTCGGTCTCTGGATCGAAGCGGTGGAGATACAGCAGGTCGATCATGTCCATCCCCAGCCTTTGGCGCGAGATGTCGAACTGGCTGCGCATATTGGCCGCCCCGGCGCCGCCCTTGTAGCCAACCTTGGAGGCGATCAGGAGATCGTCCCGCTCGGGCGCCGCGAACTGGCCCAGAAGCGTTTCCGACGCGCCATCGGTGTAGATATGGGCGGTATCGAAATGGATCAGCCCCGCAGCGCGGGCCGCGTCAAACATGGCGCGCGAGGCCGCTTCATCCGCACGCCCGCCGAATTGCATCGTGCCAAAGACCATGGGGCCCATGGCGGTTCCGTTCACTGTGGTCATTTGCGTCATGGCCAAGGGGTGCCATGGTGACGGGGCGTCTGCAATGGCTTTTGATGCGCTGGAGGGCGTGATCCTTGCCCAAAGGTGCATGGGGTGCCCGGCGGTTCGTTGATCCGTGTCAAAGAGGCGTGCCGGCGTTTTCGGTAAGTCTGGCACCCGACATGCCCGCGTCGGACCAACGGAACGGCGAGCCAAGGAACATGCAGCCCTAACCCGACCGGGGACGCTGCCGGCTCTTGCGCTTTTCGTCGGCACCATAGCCGCCGCTGAGCGCGTCGCAGTACCACACCGGGCGCGTGCCTGCGGCTTTGATACGGGCGGCCCGATCGGAGTTTTGCGCAAAGACTGCGCCGGTAACCAAGGAGCACGGTAATGACAGATACAGACGCACGTCCCTGGGACGCCATCATAGTGGGCTCTGGCATGGGCGGGATGACGGCCGCTGCGGCACTGTCCAAAACGGGCCACCGGGTTCTTTTGCTTGAGCAATACGACACGCTTGGCGGACTGACGCACAGCTTTTCGCGTGATGGATTCTCGTGGGACGTCGGCATCCATTATCTGGGCTGTGTCGCCCCCGGCGACCGGGAGCGCGGTCTGATCGACTGGCTGACTGACACGCCGATGGAATTCGCGTCCATGGGGTCGGTGTATGACAACCTGCATGTGGGCGATGCCCCGCCGCTGGCCTTGTCGCGCCCTTTTGCAGCGCAGGAACGGGATCTGAAGGACCGGTTTCCAGATGAAGCCGAAGCGATCGAGGCCTGGATGACCGCGCTTAGGGAAGGGCGCGAGACCATGTACAAACTGACCCCAACTCGGGTGATGCCGGAAATGGCCGGTCAGGTTCTGCGGTGGTGGCACAGCCGCGAGATTGACGCATATTGCGCGCGCACCACGAAAGAGGTGGTCGACAGCATCACGCAAAACCCCGAGCTTGCGGCCGCTTTGACCGCGCAATGGGGCGACCACGGAGGCCGCCCGCATAAGGCAAGTTTCGCGATGCATGCGCTGATCTGCGGATCTTACCTGACAAGCGGGGCCTGGTATCCGGTTGGCGGCGGCAAGTCCTTTGCCGATCACCTGATCCCCACGATTACCAAAGCCGGGGGAGCCGCGCGATCCGGCGTCAAGGTCGAGAGGCTGCTGATCAAGGATGATGCCGTCGTCGGCGTGCACACATCCGAGGGCGAGGATATTTTCGCATCGGCTGTCATCTCGAACATAGGTGCGCGAGAGACCGTGGACAGATTGCTGCCTTACGGGATTGGCCCCGAGGACTGGAAAGACGAGATCCGCGCGCTTCCCTCTTCGATTGCCCATTTCAGCCTGTTCATGGGCTTTGAAGGCGACATAAAGCAGGCCGGTGCAACGCGCAGCAACCATTGGTTTTATTCAACCGTGGAAACGGATGTGGTTTGGGACACGGCGCCCAAGGGCGATCCGGCGGGCTTCTTTGTCTCCTTCGCGTCGCTGAAAGATCCCAGCCATGATCCCGGGCCGAAGAAGAAGTATTCAGGAGAAATGGTCGTTTGGACCGACTGGTCGACAGTTGCGAAATGGGCGGATCTGCCCTCGGGCCAGCGGGGGCCGGACTATGCAGCCTTCAAGGCCGAGGTCGAGGCGAGAATGTTTGCTTTGTTTCGCAAGAACTTCCCCGATCTGGCCGATCTTGTGGTTCTGCGCGAATTGTCGACGCCCTTGGCGACAGCGGCGATCACGGGCCATCACGAAGGCCGGTTCTATGGGCTGGACGTGACGCCTCAGCGCGTGTTCTGCACGGCATTACAGCCCAAAACGCCCGTGAAAGGGTTGCATCTGAGCGGGCAGGACATTGTCAGCCCTGGCATTCAGGGCGCGCTTTGGAGCGGCATGCTTGCAGCGTCCAGTATTGATCCGCGCGTGCTGAAACAGTTCCGTGGTTAGGGCTTGTGCGGTCCCGGGCAGGCGCATGATGAAAAAGGCCCCGCGCCGGGCGGGGCCTTTCCGAGGTCAGTCCTGATCAAAGATCAGTTGGGGATATCGCCCACAATGCCTTCGACATAGAACTGCATGCCGGCCAGATCGCCGTCATTGGCGGTCTCACCTTCGGCCAGCCAGACAGAGCCGTCCTGCTTGTTAATCGGGCCGGTGAAGGCGTGGTATTCGCCGGTGCGCAGCGCTTCTTTCAGGGCGAGCGCTTCGGCTTTGACTTCGGCGGGAACCGCGTCGGTGATCTCACCGATGCCGACCATGCCTTCGGCAATGCCGTTCCATGTGTCGACGCTTTCCCATGTACCCTCCATCACGGCGCGGGTGCGCTCGATGTAATAGGGGGCCCAGACGTCCAGCAGGGCCGAGACGCGCGGGAAGGGGGCGTATTGCGACATGTCGGAGGCCTGACCAAAGGTCACGACACCGCCTGCTTCCTGAGCCGCTGCGTGGGGTGCGGTGGAGTCGGTGTGTTGCAGGATCACATCCGCGCCTTGTTCGATCAGGGCTTTGGCGGCATCCGCTTCCTTGGCCGGGTCAAACCAGGTGTAGACCCAGACGATGCGAAACTCGACATCGGGGTTGGCTTTCTTGGCGTGGATATAGGCCGAGTTGATGCCCCGGATCACTTCGGGGATCGGGTAGGAGGCGATGTAGCCGATGATGTTCGATTCCGTCATCGAACCGGCGATATGGCCCTGAACCGCGCGGCCTTCATAGAAACGCGCCGAATAGGTCGAAACGTTGTCGGCACGCTGGTAACCGGTGGCATGTTCGAATTTCACATTCGGGAATTTCTTGGCCACGTTGATCGTTGCTTCGCCAAATCCGAACGAGGTGGTGAAGATCAGATCGGCCCCATCCAGCGCCATCTGGGTCAGGACGCGTTCGGCATCGGGGCCTTCCGCGACGTTTTCGACAAAGACGGTTTCGACCTTGTCGCCGAATTCGGCCTCGACCGCCTTGCGGCCCTGGTCATGTGTGAATGTCCAACCACCGTCACCGACGGGACCGACATAGACAAAGCCCACTTTGGTTTTGTCTTCCGCAAAACCGGCTGTGGCCAGACCCAGTGCCAGGGCGGCACCGGTCAGGAGAGTTTTCAGTTTCATTCAGGTTTCCCCCAAGTTGCTTTTTGGCCCCTAGTTTGAGGCGTGGAAAATTCGGCCAAGAGAGGCAGGCGCGCTGCTTTTATCAGCCGAAAGAATAACAAGCACCACGATTGTGATGAGATAGGGCGACATTGCCAGATACTCGACCGGAATAGCAACGCCTGCTGCCTGCAAATTCAGCTGCATGACGGTGACGCCGCCGAACAAATAGGCACCCAGCAGGGCGCGCCACGGCTTCCAGCTGGCAAAGACGACCAGCGCCAGGGCGATCCAACCCACACCGGCGGTCATGCCTTCGGTCCATTGGGGCACGCGGATGAGGCTGATATAGGCCCCGCCCAGCCCCGCGCAGGCGCCGCCGAACATGATGGCCAGTACGCGGATGCGCACGACCTTGTAGCCCAGCGCATGTGCCGCATCGTGGTTTTCACCGACGGCGCGCAGGACCAGGCCCACACGGGTGAATTTCAGAACCGCCCAGACAGCGGCGGTGAGCGCGATGCCCAGATACAGCACCGGGTCGTGGGAAAAGAGGATCGGGCCGACGACCGGCAGATCGCTCAGCACCGGGATGTCCAGGCGCGGTGTGGCGGGTGGTTTGAGGCCCACATAATCCTGGCCCAGTAGCGCACTGAACCCCAGCCCAAAGAGGGTGAGCGCCAGGCCCGAGGCCACCTGATTGGCCAGCGCATATTGGGTGAGGATCACAAAGAGAAGCGATAGGAGCGCGCCTCCGATAGCGGCGCTGACAAAGCCCACCAGGGGCGATCCGGTCTCCACCGCCAGGGCAAAGCCGCAGATGGCGCCGGTGATCATCATACCTTCGACGCCCAGGTTCAGGACACCGGCTTTTTCGACAACCAGCTCTCCGATCGCGGCCAGAAGGATCGGGGTGGCTGCCACCATGAGGGAGGCCACCAGCAGGACGGGGTTGATGGAGGACAGGTCCATGGGGTCACCTCAGATCATGGCGCAGGCAGCGCAACATGCGAGGTGCCTCTGCGTGTTCTTGCAGGGAGAGGATCAGGACATCCTCCTGCATGTGTTCGGACAAGGCGCGCGCCTCGAACGCGGTGCCTTGCGCTTCAAGATCGCCGATCAGCGCGATGCGATTGTCAAAGACGGTGTATTGCCCGTCCCAGCCAAATCCGCGCCCGGCGCGTTGGCCCTCGGCCTGGAAGGTGCCTGTATCGTTCAACATAAGGCGAAAGGCGAGCGCCGATTGCGGGGTCGGCGCAGGCTCCAGCCCCGATTGGCAAAACCACTGCGTCGCCTGCGCGGGGGCTGCGAGGCTCAGGGCGGTGAGGAGGGCGAGGAGCCTCATGCGACCTCCCCCCGTGCCAGCCGAATGCGGAAGTTTGTCAGCAGATCGAAGGCCAGCAGGAAGAACAGAAGCATGCCCTGGAACACCTGGATCGCGGCGGCGGGCAGGCCCAGTTGGCTTTGGGCGATCTCGCCGCCGATATAGGTCAGCGCCATGAGGAAGCCTGCGAGCAGGATGCCGATGGGATGCAAGCGGCCCAGAAAGGCCACGATGATCGCGGTGAAGCCGTAACCGACGTTGAAATCAATGGTGACTTGCCCCGCGGGGCCTGCGACTTCGAACAGACCCGCGAGACCGGCCAGCGCGCCAGAGGTGCCCAGACAAAAGAGGATCAGGCGTGCGGGGTTCACACCGGCGAAGCGCGCGGCGCGCGGCGCCTCACCCGTCAGGCGGATGTGATAGCCCAGCATGTGCCGGTTGAGCAGGATGTAAGCAAAGATCACGGCAAGGAAGGCGCTCAGCACGCCCCAATGCATGCCCGATCCTGCGATCAGTTCGGCGTTATAGGCGCTTCCATATTGCTGCAGGTTGCGCGAACCGGGAAAGCCCATGCCATCGGGGTTGCGCATCAGCCCCAGCGCCATGGAAGCGAGGAATTGCTCGGCCACGTAGACCAGCATCAAGGACACAAGAATCTCGTTGGTCCCGAACCGCACCTTCAGCACAGCCGGGATCATGCCCCAGGCCCAGCCGCCGAAGGCCCCGCCCAGCACCATCAGGGGGAAGATGTACCAGGCCTCAAGCGGATAGAACGCCAGCCCAATGCCCGCACCCACCAGCGCGCCGATGATGTATTGCCCTTCGGCCCCGATATTCCAGATACCTGCGCGAAATCCCAATGACAGCCCGATCGCGATCAGGATCAGCGGCGCGCCTTTGATCAGAAGCTGCGGGCGATAGTAGAAGGAAAACTCCCCGAACAGCGGATCCCAGAAGATCGTCTTGATCGCCAGAAGCGGGTCCTTGCCCAGAACGGCAAACAAGAGCCCGCCCGCCACCATCGTGGCCAGAACCGCCACCACAGGCGTTGCCGCAGACCAGAATTGCGAAGGCTGGGGCCGTTTCTCGACACGGATCATGGGGCGATCCTCCTGCTTCTTTCTGGCCAGAAATACCCTAGTGCCCGGCCAAACCCGATGCGGATCGGCGCAAATACGAGTGCTGACTTATACATGAGCCACCTCCATCCCGTGGGCGCCGCCCATCATCAGGCCAATCTCTTCCACGGTCAGGGTGTCGGTGGGCCGGATGTCAGAAAGCCGCCCCTCGTTCAGCGCGGCGAACCGGCCCGAGATTTCCATCAACTCATCGAGATCCTGGCTGATCACAAGCACGGCTGCACCGCCCCCCGCCAGATCCAGAATGGCCTGCCGGATCGCGGCGGCGGCAGCGGCATCCACGCCCCAGGTGGGTTGGTTCACGACCAGCACCTTGGGATCTTGCAGCACCTCCCGCCCGATCACGAATTTCTGCAGGTTCCCGCCTGACAGCGAGCGCGCGGCATTGGCCGGGCCGGGTGTGCGGACATCAAAGGCCTTGATGATGGCCTCGGCAAACTCCTGCGTGGCACCCCATTTCAGAAATCCGTTTGAGGCCAGACCCTTGCGCACTGATCCGGTCAGCAGGGCATTTTCCGTCAGGCTCATATCCGGGGCGGCGGCGTGGCCCAGGCGTTCTTCGGGGGCGGCCAGCAGGCCCAAAGCGCGGCGCGGGTTGGGGCCCAGATGGCCAATGGGTGCGCCGTTCAGCTTGATCGCGTCGGGTGCGCTGCGGATCTCGCCCGAGAGGGCCGCCAACAGCTCGTCCTGACCGTTGCCAGCGACACCGCCGATGCCCAGAACTTCGCCCTGTTGCAGGGTCAGGTGGATGTTTTTGAGAGATGTGCCGAATTCCGAAGGGGAGGCGACCGACAGCCCCGTGATGTCCAAAGCCACATCGCCCAGTGTGCGGTTGCTAGGTTCAGGGGTTTTGAGGGAGCTGCCCACCATCATCTCGGCCATATCGCGGGCGGTGGTGTCGCGGGGGATGCAACTGCCCACGACCTTGCCCAGACGCAGGATCGTTGCGGCATCGCACAGCGCGCGGATCTCTTCGAGCTTATGGGAGATATAGAGGATCGCGGTGCCTTCGGCCGACAGCTTGCGCAAGGTCTCAAAGAGGATCTCAACTTCTTGCGGTGTCAGGACCGAGGTGGGTTCGTCCATGATCAGGAGTTTGGGGTCCTGCAGCAGGCAGCGGATGATTTCGACGCGTTGGCGTTCGCCAGCCGAGAGATCGCCGACCACGCGATAAGGGTCCAGAGGCAGGCCATAGGTTTCCGACACCTCGCGGATGCGGCGGGCCAGATCGCGCATGGGGGGCGGGTTTTCCATGCCGAGGGCCACGTTTTCAGCGACATTCAGCGCCTCGAACAGGGAGAAATGCTGGAAGACCATCGCGATGCCGTCGGCGCGGGCGGAGCGCGGCTCGGGCGGCGCGAAGGGTTGGCTGCGCAGGGTCATTGTCCCTGCGTCTGGCTTGACCAGACCGTAGATCATCTTGACCAGCGTGGATTTGCCCGCGCCGTTTTCGCCCAGAAGCGCATGCACCTCGCCCACGCCGATATCGAAGGAGACATCGTCATTGGCCACCACGCCGGGATAGGCCTTGGTCAGCCCGTTGATCGACAGAAGGGTCTGGGTCATGCCTGTTTCTCCAGTGAAAGCGCGGCGGTTTGATCGTGCAGAATCAGCGCGCGCGCCACCCCAATTGCGATCTCATGGGGGTGTTTTCCCAAGGACGGATCGCCGATGGGGCAGGTGATGCGGTTGATCTGGTCGGGCGCGTGGCCCAAAGCGGCCAGACGTTTTCGGAAGCGCGCCCATTTGGTGGCGGAACCGATGAGGCCCGCATAGGCAAAGGGCTGTTGCAGCACGCGGTGACAAAGCTCCAAATCATAGTCGTGATCGGGTGTCATGATGTAGTGGAACGCATCGGCGGGGGCTTTGGCCATCACGTCATGCGGGGGTTGATCGTCGAATTGCCAGATTTGATCGGGTAGTCCTTCAAACAGGTCTTTGCGCACGTCAACGAGGGCGACCTGCAGGCGCGGCAGGTTGGCAAGCGTCAGCGCCAGGGCGTGGCCCACATGGCCCGCGCCATAGATGTAGACCGCGCGCTTGTCACGCCAGAGTTGTTCGATCAGCCAGCCATTTTCCAATTTAGTTTCAATGGGTTGTGATGCCTCGGACGCAGTTTTCAGGCGGCGGTGCACACGGTCGGGCAGGGGGCTGTCGCCATCGACCTGACGCAGATAGATCCCTGCATAGGGAAAGTCGGTGTGGTCGAACACTTCGCGGTAGCGGGCGGTGTCCCACATCTCGATCACGACGGTGACGGCGCCGCCGCAGCACTGACCCAACGAGGGGCCGAGAGGTTGGCGCAGCACGTCCCGATACCCGCCGGTGATCTGCGGATCGGCCAGAAGCCGCGCGGCGCGGTCCATGACTTCATATTCCAGACGCCCGCCGCCGATGGTGCCAATGATGCCGTCGCTGTGCACCAGCATCGCGGCCCCGGTTTCGCGCGGGGTGGAGCCCTTGTGCGCGGCGATGACCGCGCGCACCACACGGCCGTGGCGTTCAAGGGCGTCGGAGAGGGCGGCGCGGTCAAACATCCTGCGTCACCTTGCGGGCCGCGCGCCAGATCTCTTCGGCAGTGGCGGGGGCGTTCAGCGCGGGATAGGCGGGGCCGCAGGAGGACACAGCGTCGCTGAGCGCCAGCCAGGCGGAGATGCCCAGCATGAAGGGCGGCTCGCCCACGGCTTTGGAGCGGTAGATCGTGTCTTCGCGGTTCTCGATGTCCCAAAGCTCGACATTGAAGATATCGGGCCGGTCGGAACAGGCGGGGATCTTGTAGGTCGACGGCGCATGTGTGCGCAGGCGGCCTGCGTCGTCCCAGACCAGTTCTTCTGTGGTCAGCCAGCCTGCGCCTTGAACGTAAGCCCCTTCGACCTGGCCGATGTCGATGGCGGGGTTCAGCGACGCGCCTGCGTCATGGATGATATCGGTGCGCAGGATGCGGTTTTCGCCGGTGAGCGTGTCGATGACCACCTCGGTGATCGCGGCGCCATAGGCGAAATAGAAAAACGGGCGGCCCGTGCCGCGGATGCGGTCCCATTTGAGTTTCGGGGTCTTGTAGAATCCTGTGGCGGAGAGCGACACGCGCGCCATCCAGGCGGATTGGGCGGCGTCGGCGAAGCTGATCACGTGGTCTCCGATCTGCACCTGACCGTCCTTGAAGATCACCTTGTCGGGCGTGGTCTGGTGCTGCATGGCCAGATGATCGGCCATGCGGTCGCGGATCGTGTCGCAAGCGGCTTTGACCGCCATGCCGTTCAGGTCCGAGCCGGAGGAGGCCGCCGTCGCGGAGGTATTGGGCACTTTGCCCGTGTCGGTGGCGGTGATTTTCACCATGTCGAGGGGGATGCCAAAGCGGCTGGCGGCGACTTGGGCGACCTTTTGGAAGAGGCCCTGGCCCATTTCCGTGCCGCCGTGGTTCAGGTGGACGGAGCCGTCCTGGTAGACATGCACAAGCGCTCCGGCCTGGTTGAGATGGGTGAGCGTGAAAGAGATGCCGAATTTCACCGGGCTGAAGGCGATGCCTTTTTTCAAGACGGGGTTTTGGGCGTTCCAGTCCGCGATGGCGGCGCGGCGCTGGGCGTAGTTGGCCTTGGCCAGCAGGGCGTCCGTCATTTCGTGCAGTTCGAAATCGGTGACCTCCATGCCATATGGCGTGGTGCCGGGGATTTTTCCTGCGGCGACGGACTTGGCGGAGGGGTAGTAGTTTGTCTGCCGCACCTCCGCCGGGTCTTTGCCCAAAGCGTGGGCGACGTGATCCATCACCCGTTCAATGCCCACCATGCCTTGCGGCCCGCCAAAGCCCCGGAAGGCTGTGGCGGAGCATATGTTGGTTTTGAGCCGGTGGCTTTCGATGCGCATATGGCCGATGTCATAGGCATTGTCGGCATGCAGCATCGCGCGGTCCGCGACGGGGAGCGAGAGGTCCATCGACCAGCCGCAGCGGGTGTATTGTTTGAAGGACACCGCGTGGATGCGGCCTTGGTCGTCGAAGCCCACGTCGTAATCAATGCGGAAATCGTGGCGTTTGCCGGTGATGACCATGTCATCATCGCGGTCGTACAGCATCTTGCAGGGCTTGCCGGTTGCCCGCGCCGCGACCGCGCAGGCGATGGCCAGTGCGTTGCCTTGGCTTTCCTTGCCGCCGAACCCTCCGCCCATGCGCCGGGTTTCGACGCGCACGGCGTGCATCGGTTTGCCGATGGCGTGGGCGACCTTGTGCTGGATTTCCGTCGGGTGCTGGGTGGAGGAGAAGACGTGCATATCGCCGCTTTCCTGCGGCCATGCCATGGCGGCTTGGCCTTCGAGATAGAAATGCTCTTGCCCGCCGAGGGTCAGCTGGCCTTGCAGGCGGTTGGGGGCTTGGGTCAGTGCGTCTTCGGCGTTACCTTTTTCATAGATCCGTGGGCCGTCTTCGAACCGGCTGTTTTCGGCGAGGGCCTCGTCAATGGTGAGGATGGGCGTTTGCGCGTCGATTGTGACTTTGGCCTTGGTTGCGGCCTTGCGGGCGGCGAGGTGGCTTTTGGCGATCACGAGGAAGAGGGGTTGGCCTGCGAAATGCACCTCGCCTGTGGAGAGGAGCGGTTCGTCGCGGTTCGACGGCGAGGTGTCGGCGTCGAATTCAAGATCATCGGCGGTGAGGACCGCGACGACATCCGGGGCCGTGCGGACCGCGTGCAGATCCATTTTGGTGATCGTGCCGCGGGCGGTATCTGACAGCCCGAAGGCAAGGTGCAGCGTGCCAGTGGGGCATGGCACATCATCTACGTAACGCGCGGCACCAGTGACATGGAGCGCGGCGGCGTCATGGGGGAGGGGTTTGGCGACGCTCATGGCGTGACCTCCAGCACGGAGGTGTGGGTGCCCTGATCCTCAAGCCAGGCGCGCATCAGCATGTTTTTGGCTGTTTCCAGACGGTATTCGGCGGAGGCGCGCATGTCGGACAGGGGCGTGAAATCGCGTTCGAACGCGATTTGGGCGCTTTGGATCGTGGCTTTGGCCCAGGGCTGGCCGATCAGGGCCTGTTCCACGTGGGTCGCGCGTTTTGGGATGCCCGCCATACCACCGAAGGCGATCCGGGCTTGGGTGACTGTGCCATCTTCCACGGTGATGTTGAACGCGCCACAAACGGCAGAGATGTCCTGATCGAAGCGCTTCGACAGTTTGTAAACGCGCAGACGGTCGGGCTGTTTCGGGATGCTTATGGCTTCGACAAATTCCCCCGGCGCGCGGTCCTGTTTGCCGTAGTCGATGAAGAACTCCTCCAGCGCCATCTCGCGCCGCGCATCGCCTTTGCGCAGATGAAGCGTTGCCCCCAGAGCGATCAGCGCGGGCGGGTTGTCCCCGATGGGGGAGCCGTTGGCGATGTTGCCCCCGATGGTGGCCGCATTGCGGACCTGAAGCGAGCCATAGCGGCGGATCATCTCGGCATAGGAGGGGTGGCGGGAGGCCGTGACCTCATGCACGCGATCCATCGTGACGGCAGCCCCGATGCGCAGATGGGTGTCGGTTTCGTCGATCTGTTGCAGGTCTGTGCAGCCTGCAAGGAAGGCCACATGCGGCAGGTCGCGCAGGGCCTTGTTGACCCACAGCCCAACATCGGTGGCCCCGCCCACCAGCACGCCTTCGGGATGGGCGAGATACCATTGGGCCAGTTCATCGGCGTTTCGGGGCAGGGCGGGATCGGTGGCGGTGACCTCTGGCGCTTGGTCATGCATCCAGTCGGGCACCGGGTCTTTTGACGCCGCTTCGGCCGCGCGGATGATCGGGGCATATCCGGTGCAGCGGCAGAGATTACCCGCCAGCGCGTCGTCAAAGCCAGTCTCACCGTTCAGATGCGCGCAGGCCATGGACGCGATGAAGCCCGGTGTGCAAAAGCCGCATTGTGAGCCGTGGTGATCCACCATCGCCTGTTGCACCGGGTGCATCTGACCATCCGGTCCGCTGACCCCTTCAACCGTGCGCACCGCCTTGCCGTGAAGCTGCGGCAGGAACAGGATGCAGGCATTGAGCGTGCGCGCGCCCTGGCGGTCGGTGACGATCACTGTGCAGGCCCCGCAATCGCCCTCGTTGCAGCCTTCCTTGGTGCCGGTGAGGCCACGGCTGTCGCGCAGCCAGTCAAGCAAGGTGGTGGTGGGGGATGCGCCGGTGATATGGGCAGTCTCTCCGTTCAGAAGAAACGTGATGTCCATCGGTGTGTAGACCCGTCGCGGTACGAAGTTTGGCCTGAGATGTGCGTCCCGATGCGACGTAGGGACGGCACTGGCGCGTTCCAGCCCGGGCAGGTTAGAAAGCATCCGCCTGATCTTGCAAGAAAAAGAAATGCTGCGGGTGCATTGTCCGGACGGAACTGCCTGATTTTCGATCAGCGTAGCTTTTCGTGAAAGGCAATGAATTCGTGGGGTTGCCCGGTTGGGGTGGTGGGGTGCGCTGAAAGCAGTTTCAAATTTTTGCGAACAATGCGCGCGGATCATTCGGTGGACCAAGGGGGTTCGAACCCCCTTGGCCAAGCGCCTTCGAAGGCGCTTGCCCCCGGCTGCCATATGCATAACGTCGGGGGTATGAGCAGTCCCCGATTCATTCATCTTCGCGTCCACTCCGAATACTCGCTTCTGGAAGGGGCGGTGCGGCTGAAAAAGCTGCCCGATCTCTGCAAGGCGGCCGATATGCCGGCCGTGGCGCTGACCGATACGAACAACATGTTCGCGGCTTTGGAGTTTTCCGTGTCGTTGTCAGGCGCGGGGATCCAGCCGATCCTGGGCTGTCAGGTCGATGTCACCTACCTGCCTGCCGATCCTGGCGGCAAGCCACGCCTGCCCGCGCCTGTGGTTCTGCTGGCGCAGAGCGAGGCGGGGTATGAAAACCTGATGAAGCTGAACTCCTGCCTGTATATCGACAAGGCCGGGCAGCTGCCGCAGGTGAGCCTGGAAGAGTTGGAGGCCCATAGCGACGGTCTGATCTGCCTGACCGGTGGCCCCGGCGGGCCTGTGGGTATGCTCTTGCAGACCAGCCAGCGCCCGGCGGCAGAGGCGTTGATGGAACGTTTGGCCGCGGCCTTCCCTACCCGGCTTTATGTCGAGTTGCAGCGCCATCCGGGCGAGGATGGCAGCCAGCCCGAGGCGGAACGTCTGACTGAACGCGGGTTGATCGAGATGGCCTATGCCAAGGATCTGCCGCTGGTTGCCACCAACGATGTCTACTTCCCGAAATCCGACATGTACGAGGCCCATGACGCGCTGATCTGCATTTCCGAAGGGGCTTATGTGGATCAGCAGGACCCGCGCCGGAAACTGACGCCGCAGCATTATTTCAAATCGGCTGAGGAGATGAGCGTTCTTTTCGCCGATCTGCCGGAGGCCTTGGAAAACACGGTCGAAATCGCCCGGCGCTGCGCCTTCATGGCCTACAGGCGCGATCCGATCCTGCCGAAATTCGCCGATGACGAGGTCGAAGAGCTGCGCCGTCAGGCCAATGAGGGGCTGCAGGAACGACTGCGGGTCATCCCCCACGCGGCCTCGGTTGAGGAGTATCAGAAACGGCTGGATTTCGAGCTGGAGATCATCGAGGGGATGGGTTTCCCCGGCTATTTCCTGATCGTGGCCGATTTCATCAAATGGGCCAAGGATCACGATATTCCGGTGGGGCCGGGACGGGGGTCGGGTGCGGGGTCTTTGGTGGCTTATGCTTTGACGATCACCGATCTGGATCCGCTGCGCTATAGCCTGCTGTTTGAAAGGTTCCTGAACCCCGAACGGGTGTCGATGCCCGACTTTGATATCGACTTCTGCATGGATCGCCGGGAAGAGGTGATCCGGTACGTGCAGGACAAATACGGCAAGGACAAGGTGGGCCAGATCATCACCTTCGGCGCGCTGTTGTCGAAAGCGGCGGTGCGGGATGTGGGCCGGGTGCTGCAGATGCCTTACGGACAGGTCGACCGCCTGTCGAAGATGATCCCGGTCGAAGGGGTCAAGCCTGTCTCGATCGAAAAGGCGCTGGCCGATGAGCCGCGCCTGCGCGACGCCGCGCGGGAGGAAGAGGTGGTGGACCGCCTTCTGACCTATGGCAAGCAGGTGGAGGGGCTTTTGCGCAATGCCTCAACCCACGCGGCCGGGGTCGTGATCGGCGACAGGCCCCTAGATGCACTTGTGCCTTTGTATCAGGACCCGCGTTCAGACATGCCGGCCACCCAGTTCAACATGAAGTGGGTTGAACAGGCGGGGCTTGTGAAGTTCGACTTTCTGGGCCTGAAGACACTGACGGTGATCCAGAACGCCGTCGATCTGATCCTGAAATCGGGCCGTCATTTACATATCGCGGCAGATGGAACCGAACTGTACGACCCTGCACCGGGGACAGAGGATGATATCAACGCCATCCCGCTGGATGACGAGGCGTCCTACAAGCTTTATTCGGCGGCCAAGACGGTTGCGGTGTTCCAGGTGGAAAGCTCGGGCATGATGGATGCGCTCAAGCGCATGAAGCCCACTTGTATCGAGGATATCGTGGCCCTTGTGGCACTTTATCGCCCCGGTCCGATGGAGAACATCCCCACCTATTGCGAGGTCAAGAACGGGCTGAAGGAGCGCGAAAACCTGCATCCGACCATCGACCATATCCTGGACGAAACGCAGGGCATCATCGTCTATCAGGAACAGGTGATGCAGATCGCGCAGGAGATGGCCGGATACAGCCTGGGCGGCGCCGACCTGCTGCGCCGGGCCATGGGCAAGAAGATCCAGGAGGCGATGGACGCCGAACGTCCGAAATTCCTTGAAGGCGCGGCGAAAAACGGCGTCGACAAGGACAAGGCACTGGAGGTCTGGAACCTTCTGGACAAGTTCGCCAATTACGGCTTCAACAAATCTCACGCCGCCGCCTATGCGGTGGTCAGCTATCAGACGGCCTGGTTGAAGGCGAACCACCCGGTGGAATTCATGGCCGGTGTGATGAACTGCGATATCCATCTCACAGACAAGCTGGCGATCTATTTTGAAGAGGTCAAAAAGGGCCTCGACCTGCCCTGGGTTCCGCCTTGCGTGAACCGGTCGAGCGCCACGTTCGATGTGTCGGAAGGCAAACTGATCTATGGCCTTGGTGGGCTGAAGAACGTAGGCCTTGAGGCCATGCGCATGGTGGTCGAGGCGCGCGGCGACCGGCCTTTCGTGAACCTTTTCGACTTTGCCCGGCGGGTGGATCTGAAACGGGTGGGCAAGCGGCCTTTGGAGATGCTGGCCCGCTCGGGCGCATTTGACGAACTGGACCCGAACCGTCGCCGGGTGTTCGACAGCCTGGATGCGCTGGTGGGTTATTCGGCGGCGATTTTCGAACAGAAGGCCTCCAACCAGGTGTCACTGTTCGGCGAGGCGGGGGACGATCTGCCCGAACCGCGCCTGAGCCCCGTGCCAGATTGGCTGCCCGCCGAACGGCTGAACGAGGAGTTCAAGGCGATCGGCTTTTACCTGTCGGGGCACCCGCTGGATGACTATATGGCCCCGCTGAAACGCAAGGGCGTCCTGACACTGGACGAGGTCACGGCCAAGGCCGAAGGCGGGCCGCTGGTGGCAAAACTGGCAGGCGTCGTGGCGGGCCGGCAGGAGCGCAAATCGGCGCGCGGCAACCGCTTTGCCTTTTGCCAGATGTCCGATCCCACCGGGGCGTTTGAAGTGACGCTGTTCTCCGAAACGCTTGAGAAATCCCGCGACCATCTTGAGACCGGCGCGAAGGTTGTTGTTACCGTCGAGGCAACGATGGAAGCAGATCAGCTGAAACTGCTGGGCCGGTCTGTGGCGCCTGTCGATGTGGCTGTGGCCGATGCGGGGGCGACGGGTCTGAAGATCTGGGTGGAAGATGTGCAGGCTGTGCCTTCTGTTGCCAGCATTCTTGAGGATGCGCGCAAGGCTGCCGAACGCACGGCGCGGGGACCCGTGCAGATGTGCCTGATGGATCCGGGCCTGCCGGGAGAGGTGGAGCTGGATCTGGGCGGCGAATTTCCCGTCAACCCGCAGATCAAAGGTGCGTTGAAAAGCCTGCCCGGCATCATGGATGTGGAAGAGATCTGAGCGGGCCGGAAACTGACGCAGTTTCCGGCTGTTTTCTGACGCAGAAAACAAGGGCTGCGGGGTGGGCGCCAGGGCGTAAGAAACTGCGTCAGTTTCTCAGCCATTTTCCGGGTCGGAAAATGGCCGGTCAATAGTGCGGCGGGCGTTCGTCGCCCAGGACGATACCGCCGGTGGCTTCCGCCTCCCGTTCGGCCTCGCGCGCCACCAGTAACTCAACGCGCCTGGTCAGGCGTTCAATCTCGCGTTCTTGCCGGGCGACCACGTCGCTCAGATCGTCGACCGTGCGGATCAGATGGGCGAGCTTTTCTTCGATCTCTTGCATGGGTCTGATAGAGCAATTGCGCGCGCCCAAAGCAAGGGGCAGACTGCGCTCATGTCTATTCGCATCGCCGACGACGGCCCCGTTCGCATCATCGCCATCGACCGCCCGCGGGCCCGCAACGCGGTCGACCCCGCCACAGCACAGGCGCTATACGATGCTTTTCTTGACTTTGACGCGGACGCGGATGCGCAGGTCGCCGTCTTTGCCAGTACAGAAGGGGCGTTCTGCGCGGGGTTCGACCTGAAAACAGCCGCCGTTGGCAGTGCGACCGACTGGATGTCGGCGGTGGACATTCCGGCGGATTGGACGGACCCCGTGGCTCAGCCGCTGCCGGGGCCCATGGGACCCTCGCGGCTGATGCTGGCGAAACCGGTCATTGCTGCTATCGAAGGGCCTGCGGTGGCCGGTGGGATGGAACTGGCGCTCTGGTGCGACATGCGCGTGATGGCGCAAAGCGCCTACATGGGTGTCTTTTGCCGCCGCTGGGGCGTGCCGCTGATTGATGGCGGCACGGTGCGCCTGCCGCACATCGTGGGGCAGGGACGGGCGAATGACCTGATCCTGACCGGCCGCGAGGTACAGGCAGAAGAGGCGTTGTCAATGGGGCTCGCCGACCGGCTGACTGACGACGGGCAGGCGCTTGCCGCGGCGCTCGACCTGGCCCGCACGCTCACCCGGTATCCGCAGGGCTGCATGCGGGCCGATCACCTGTCGGCCCGGATGGCGCCTGCCGATCTGGCGGCGGCGCTGCGGCGGGAATGGGCTTCGGCCCGGCTCTTTTTCGCGGAAGGGCAGGCCGGCGCGGCGCGGTTTTCCGCAGGCAAAGGGCGCGGCGGGGATTTCGGTGATATCTGACCGGCTTGCCCCGCACCCTCCCTTCGGCTATCCCCCGCGCCAATGGCATCGCCCAAGGAATGACACCCCATGGCCAAGCAGAAAAAACAGCCCAGACCCAAGGCGGAAACGCCCAAAGGGTTCCGCGATTACTTCGGCGCCGAGGTTTCCCAGCGCACCGATATGCTGCGCAAGATTGCCGGGGTCTATCATCGTTACGGGTTCGAGGCGCTGGAAAGCTCGGCCGTGGAGACGGTGGAGGCGCTGGGCAAATTCCTTCCGGACGTCGACCGGCCGAATGAAGGCGTGTTCGCCTGGCAGGAGGATGAAGGCGACTGGCTGGCGCTGCGGTATGACCTGACGGCCCCTCTGGCCCGGGTTTATGCCCAGCACCGCAACGACCTGCCCACGCCCTACCGGCGCTTTGCGATGGGGCCTGTGTGGCGGAACGAAAAGCCCGGGCCGGGGCGGTTTCGGCAGTTTTATCAATGCGATGCGGATACGGTTGGATCGGCCTCGATGGCCGCGGATTCCGAGATCTGCGCGATGCTGGCTGACACGCTGGAAGAGGTTGGGATCCCGCGCGGCGATTACATCATTCGGGTGAATAACCGGAAGGTTTTGAATGGCGTGCTTGAGACAATGGGCCTGTCGGATGAAGAGCAGCGCGCTGCCGTTCTGCGGACCATCGACAAGTTCGACAAGGTCGGAGCGGACGGCGTGCGGGAGCTTTTGGGCAAAGGGCGGCTGGACGCGTCGGGCGCTTATATCGACGGTGTAGGATTGTCGCCGGAACAGTCCGAGCCTGTCATTACGTTCCTGACTTCGAAAGCGGATAGCGCCGATGGCACGCTCACCAACTTGCGCGCCGCCGTTGGCACATCCGAGATCGGAGCACAGGGCATCGCCGAGCTTGAACAAATCGCCGACCTCCTCGCCGCCCAAGGCTATGGCCCCGACCGCATCGTCATCGACCCCTCGGTTGTCCGAGGCCTCGGCTACTACACCGGCCCCGTCTACGAGGCCGAGCTGACCTTTGACATTCTCGACGACAAGGGCCGCAAGCGCCAGTTCGGCTCGGTCGCCGGCGGTGGGCGCTATGACGATCTGGTCAAACGGTTTACCGGGCAGGAAGTGCCCGCAACAGGTGTCTCCATCGGGGTGGATCGGTTGTTGGCGGCGCTTCATGCCAAGGGGCGGTTGAGCGCGGAAACCGAAGGCCCTGTTGTGGTCACCGTGATGGATCGCGACCGGATGGCGGATTATCAGGCCATGGTGGCAGAGCTTCGTCAGGCTGGCATCCGGGCAGAGGTCTATCTGGGTAATCCTAAGAACTTCGGCAACCAGCTCAAATATGCCGACAAGCGCAATTCGCCCATCGCCATCATTGAAGGCGGGGATGAGAAGGCCCAAGGCATCGTCCAGATCAAGGACCTGATCCTGGGCGCGAAGATTGCTGAAAACGCGACGCTTGAGGAATGGAAGGAACGCCCCTCCCAATTCGAGGTGCCGCGGGATCAGATGGTTGCGCGCGTCAAAGAGATCCTGGCGGGCCAGGACTGATGCCCAGCCGCGCCCAGACATTGGCCGAGGCCGCGCGTTTGCGCGCCGCGTTCGAGGCGGCGGGCGCGGTGCCTGTGGAAACGCCGGTGCTGCAGCCGGCCGACCTGCTGTTGGATCTCTATGGCGAAGATATCCGCGCGCGCGCCTATGTGACCTCTGACGCTTTGCGCGGGGAACAGATGCTGCGCCCGGATTTCACCGTTCCGGTCGTACAGATGCATATGGCCGAGGGCGCCGAGCCTGCGCGATACACCTATTCCGGGGAGGTCTTCCGGCGGCAGGAGCATGATGAAGACCGCGCCAATGAATATGTTCAGGTGGGATATGAGGTGTTCGACCGCGCCGATCCGGCGGCGTCGGACGCCGAGGTTTTCGCGCTGTTTTCCGGCCTGCTATCCCCTTTGGGTCTGCGCGCGGCCACCGGTGATATCGGTCTTCTGATGGCAGCGGTTGCCGGGCTCAACACTACGGATCGCCGCAAGACCGCCCTGATGCGCCATATCTGGCGGCCCCGCCGGTTCCGCGCGCTGCTGGACCGGTTTTCGGGGCGCACCCCGCCGCCTGCGACACGCACAGCTCTGCTGAATGGTGACAGCCCGGATCTGGATGCGCCGGAAATCGGTTTGCGCAGCCGGGCCGAAGTGGCCGAACGGATCGAAGTCCTGCGCGAAGATGCGGCGGCGGCTCCGATCTCGAATACCGAGATGACGGCGCTGGATGCGCTGCTTGAGGTGCGCGAAACCGCGCCTTTTGCCATTCAGCAGCTGTCGGATATTGCCGTCGATCTGCCCGCAATCCGCACAGCGGTGGAGCGCCTGGAAGCCCGTGTCGAGGCACTGGATGCGCGCGGCGTGGATGTGGAAAACCTGGACTTCGAAGCCTCCTATGGGCGCACTCAGATGGAGTATTACGATGGCTTCGTCTTCGGTTTTTACGCCGAGGGCCGTCCCGATCTGCCCCCGATTGCGTCGGGTGGGCGATATGATGCGCTGACCCAGCGGCTGGGGCAGGGCGCGCGCATTCCCGCTGTGGGCGGCGTGATGCGGCCCGGTCTGATGCTTGAGCTGCAGGAGGGGACGGCATGACAATAAAGCTGGGAGTGCCCTCCAAAGGTCGCTTGATGGAGAAGACCTTTGCCTGGTTTGCCGCACGGGGGATCACGCTGACACGCACCGGGTCCGAACGGGAATATGCGGCCGAAGTCGAAGGCATAGACGATCTGACGCTTGTGCTGCTGTCAGCCGGTGAAATCCCGCGCGACCTGGCGGCGGGACGTCTGCATCTTGGGGTGACCGGCACAGATCTGGTTCAGGAAAAGCTGCCGCGTTGGGAACAGCAGGTGCAGCAGCTTGCGCCCCTTGGCTTTGGACAGGCAGACCTGATCCTGGCGGTTCCAAAATTCTGGGCCGATGTGGACACGCTCGACGATCTGGACGCCGCCGCATCGGCCTTCCGCGCGCGTCACGGTTTCCGTCTGCGGATCGCCACGAAATATCACCGCCTGGTGCGTGAATTCCTGCGCGATGCTGGCGTGGCCGATTATGCACTGGTCGACAGCCAGGGCGCGACCGAGGGCTCGGTAAAGAATGAAACCGCCGAGGCCGTGGCCGACATCACCTCTACCGGAGAGACGTTGCGCGCAAATCACCTCAAGCTGCTGAGCGACGGGTTGATCCTGCGCAGCCAGGCCACGCTTTGGCAAAGCCGGGTTGCAGAGAAGAGCGGCGCCGACAATCATACGTTGAAACAGCTCTTGAAACGGCTTGACTTGGTTTGATTGGGCTTCAGCCCCGAAAAATCATAGTTTTTAATGCGTTGCGTGCCGCCCCGGCCCAAGCCCGATATCGGGATGGGTAAAATGCGGTGCACATATGGCACAATCCGGACAATTGCGACCCTTCTGATTGGCGAAATCTTGCCAATCCGGTGGTGTTAAGAAATTGTTAAGCATTGTTAACACGCAGCATGAAAACGGGGACATCCGATATGCGTAAATATCTTTTTTCAACAGTAGCAGTTCTGCTGGTTCCGGCCGCAGCCATGGCGCAAGACGCAGGGCTGGGTTTTAACGGAACCGTGACGCTGAGCTACAGCATGAACAACAATGATCTGGCCGATTACGACTCGATCAATCTGGGCCTGAGCAGCGATGTGGTCTTTTCGCCGAACTTCCATGTCGGCTTTGATCTGGACGCTGCAATGCTCAGCCTCGACACCGCGGCGCTGGTTGGCAGCGACGTCGATCTGGACTGGTCGCGTTTCGCACTTGAGCCCACCTACAACTTCGGCAACGGGTTCTCGGCCAGCGTATACTATCAATCCTTCGAGGTTGATCTGAGTGCTGCTCTGATCCCGGCGATCAACATCGGCACCGATATCGAATCCGTCGGTATCGCGGGTCAATACGCACAGGATAACTGGTATGTTGGCGCCTATTTCGGCCAGTCCGACACTGACCCGGGCCTCGGCGTTCTTGGCATCGACATCGATGACTTTGGCCTGAATGCAGGTATCGAGATGGCAAACGGGCTGGACATTTACGGCCAGTTCGCGCGCACCAGCGTGTCGATCACGGGTGCGCCCGGTGATGTGGACGCGGATCTGCTGGCGGTTGGTGCAAACTACACCTATGCCAACGGTCTGATGATCTACGGCAGCATTGCACGTCTGGGCATCGATATCCCGATCCCTGGTGCGGATTTCGATCCGACGCAGGTTTCGCTGGGCGTTGCCTATGATCTGGCGAACCTGGGCAGCGGCATTCCCGCGGTGGCGCACCTGGAAGTGGCGCACACCAGCCTGGACCTGCCGCTGGCTCTGCCCCCCGGGATTGACGACGACGTAACCAAGGTCAGCTTCGGCATCAACTTTGCCCTGGGTGGCGGTGCTGTCGACGTTCCGCTTGACAGTGGTGCACGTATCGCCAAAGGCGACATCCGCTCGGCTCTGATCAGCAGCCTGACCGGCCTGTTCTAAGCCTTCGGGCAACCGAAAAGACATTGAATTGGCCGCGCAATTGCGCGGCCTTTTCCGTTTCCGGGCAGGGGTCGATCCGCCCGCGGTTTGTTCATCATATGACGTTGCGTTATCAGCAGGCCGGGCTCCCTTTGCGCGCCAGGTAAAAATATAAAGCAATTACAATAAGCTAAGCCGATTTCAGCTGGAAAGCGCCGGTGAAATCCCTTGCCTGACGGCAGGCGAAACGCACGCATTTTCTTGCAGCCCTTTCAGACCAGTGTAATTTAACCTGCGTGAGCCGCCCGGGCGCATGGACGCAGCCAATCCAATAAGGCCGCGCCACATCCGGGCGAAAATGGGAGGTCCGTTGGGAACGGTCGCTGAATGGCACTGGCGCAGGGAACGCGCCGGGTAGGCTGTTCCGACACACCGCAGCGGAAAAATGGTCGGAGCCGACATGCTCAAGATCGAAGACCTGCACCTGTCTTTTGGCGGGATCAAAGCCCTTCAGGGCATCAGTTTCGAGGCAAAACCCGGTGAGATTACCGGTGTGATCGGCCCCAATGGCGCGGGCAAGACCTCGCTCTTCAATGCGATTTCGGGATTTTACAAGCCCGACAGGGGCAAGGTGTACTTCGAAGGGCGCGATATCACCGACCTGAGCCCTGACAAACGGGCCGAGCTTGGTCTGGCGCGCACGTTCCAGAACATCGCCTTGTTCCGCGGCATGACCGTTCTGGACAACATCAAGCTGGGCGGTCACACGCGGCTGAAGACGAATGTCTGGCAGGCGCTGCGCTATTTCGGGAAGGCCCAGAAAGAAGAGCTTGAGCTGCGCCGCGATATCGAAGAGCGCGTGATTGATTTTCTGGAAATCGACCACATCCGCAAATACCCCATCACCATGCTGCCATACGGCCTGCAAAAGCGGGTGGAGCTGGGCCGCGCTTTGGCGATGCAGCCCAAGGTGCTGATGCTGGACGAACCCGTGGCGGGCATGAACCGGGAAGAAACCGCCGATATGGCGCGGTTCATTCTTGATGTGCAGGAGCAGTTCGGCACCACGATCCTGCTGGTGGAACATGACATGCACATGGTCATGGATATCTGCAGCCACATCGTTGTGCTGAATTTCGGCCAGCAGATCGCCAGCGGTACACCGGCCGAAGTGTCGGGCAACGAAGACGTCATTGAAGCCTATCTGGGAGCAGCGGCTTAATGGGACAGCTTACGCAGTTCGCAATCAACGGACTTATGTCAGGGGCGATCTATGCGTTGATCGCCGTGGGCATCGTTTCGGTTTACAAGGCCACCAAGGTGGTCAACTTCGCCCATGGCTACCTGATCATGTTCGGGGCCTATTTCTATTACACCTTTGCGGTGATCATTCCCGGTCAGGAATGGGCGCCAAGCTGGTTGGCCTCGTGGGAGCCTGTGTGGCTGGTCGAGATGAAAGAGGGCCTGCCCATGTTCTCGCCCATGGGGGCGGTGCTGGACTGGGTGCAGAACGTGCCGCGGATCATCTTCGGCATCATCGGCGCGCTGATCGCCAATGCGATTGTGGGCCGGATCATCGAACGCACGCTGATGCGGCCGCTGATGGGGCAGTCGATCTTCGCGATGATCATGGTGACGGTCGGCCTGATTTCGATCATGTCGGGCGCGGCCTCCATCATCTGGACGGCGGATGCGGATTTCGTGCCGCATATCGCGCCGAACGCGCCTGTGCGGTTCGAGCTCTTTGGATCGACCATCTTCCTGTTTGGCGCGGATCTGGTGAACATGCTGATCGCTTTGATCATCTTTGGCGGCATCGTTTTGATGGTGCGTTACACCAAATCCGGTGTGGCCATCCGCGCCACGGCCGAGGATCAGTCGACCGCCTATTCCATGGGTATTTCGGTGCCCAAGGTGTTCAGCCGCGCTTGGGTGCTGGCCTCGACCACGGGCGCGATTGCCGGGGCGATCCTGGCCACCCGGAACGGGATTTCGCCGTCGCTGGGCTTGTTTGGCTTCAGCGTTTTGGCCATCGTTCTGATGGGCGGTCTGGACAGCTATATCGGCGTCTTCCTCGCCGCCATGGCCGTTGGCGTCATGGAGGCCATGACCCAATGGCAACTGGGCGGCGACTGGGCCGAGATCGTGCCTTACGTGGCCGTTCTGGCGGTGCTGCTGATCCGGCCGCATGGTCTCTTCGGCTCGAAGGAGGTTGAACGGATATGATTAACGGTAACCTCAAAGCGACCTATGCGGCGGACGAGCGGGTTCTGAACAACAGCTACAAGCAGGCGTTTGTTTACGGGACCATGCTGGCGCTGGCGTTCTTCGCGGCCTTTGCCAACGAATACATGATCCTTATTGCCTGCAAGATGGGCATTCTGCTGATCGCGGTTGTGGGGGTGAATATCCTGACCGGTTATACCGGGCTGGTGTCGCTGGGCCATGGCGCGTTCGTGGCGCTGGGGGCCTATACGGTGACGATGCTGGACAATGGTTTGACGGGAATCATTCCCAACCAGTTCATGTTCTTCGTCGTCGTGCCCATCGCCATTGCGGTCACGGCGCTGATTGGTGTGCTGGTCGGTCTGCCCTCGCTTCGGGTGAAGGGGCTTTACCTGGCCGTGGCCACCCTGGCTGCGAACTTCATCGTGATCTTCCTGATCGAACAGGATGCCTTCGCCCCCTGGACCGGCGGCGTTGTGGGCATCGACACGCCCGATGCGAACCTGCTGGGCTGGGTGCTGGATACCAATCGCGAGATGTTCATCCTGATTTCGGTCGTGGCGTTCACCTCGCTTCTGGCGGCGCAGAATCTGATCCGCACGCGGGTGGGCCGCGCCTTTATCGCCATTCGCGACCGCGATTATTCGGCCGAGATCCTGGGCATCTCGCTTCTGCGCTACAAGCTGACCTCATTTGCGCTGTCGGCGGCCTATTGCGGGCTGGCGGGCGCGATGTTCGCGTTCTTCTACAGTCGCATCCTGCCCGAACAGTTCGAGCTGGATTTGTCGCTGGAACTGGTGGCAGCCCTGATCGTGGGTGGCATGGGTCGCACCATGGGCCCGGTTTTCGGCGTCATGGTCATCGTCATGATGCCCGAGGTGATCAAGGTCTTTGCCGCCTATTTCACCGGCGGCGACGCGGCCTCGGCCCGCTATATCTCGCCCCTGCAGGAGATCGCCTTTGGCCTTCTGCTGGTCTTCTTCCTTCTGAAGGAGCCGCTGGGCATCAACCATATCACTGACAGAATACTGCGTGCCGCAAACCGTTGGCCGTTTGCACGCGGATAACCAGACCTCAATAAGGCCAAATCTTTAGGGAGAAGTATCTAATGAAACTGAACCGTCGTTCATTCCTCGCGACCACTGCTGCGACCACCGCAGTGGTGGGCACGCCGATGATCCTGAAGGCGCAGCCGTCGGAATATGTGCTGGGCGCATCCCTGCCGCTGACCGGCCCCTTCGCCACCGCCGGTCAACTGGTGGCGCCTGCCTTCCAACTGGCAGCAAAACTGTTCAATGACGAAGGCGGCATCGCGGGCACGCCGATCCGCTTTGTCACCGAGGATTCGGGCTATGTCCCGCAGAACGCGCTGGCCAACTATCAGCGTGCGCTGGCCACCGAAGGCAATGCGATGATTGGCTATTTCGCCGATTCGACCGGCGCCATGAAGCTGATCGCACCCGAGCTGAAGGGCGAGAACGCGCGGATCATGGGCTCCACCTCCTTCGCGTCGGAACTGGCGAATCCCGAAACCCACCCCTATCAGTATATGTCTGGCCCCTCGTACCAGAGCCAGTTCGACATCCTGCTAGAAAACATCGCAGCCGAAGGCGGCAAGTCGGTGGCGTTCATCTATTCCAACACCGAGTTCGGCCGCGACCCGATCGAGCATGGCAAAGCCACAGCTGAGCGTTTGGGCATCGAGGTTGTGCTGGAAGAGGCGACCAAGCCGCAAGGCGCCGACATCCCGACCCACGTGACCAAACTGGCGCAATCGGGCGCGGAATACTGCATCCTGCAAGGCTATGTGACCGGTGTGTGGCCGCAGCTGATCGGCGGCGCGCGCCAGTTCGGCCTGCCCACCAAGTTCAAGGGCACCTTCTGGGGCATGGAGAAGATCATCGCCGACCGGATAACCAAGGAAGCGGGTCCCTTCCTGGCGGGCTATGAAGGCGTGATGCCTTACCGCTATTTCTGGGATCGGGAAGATGCGCCGCGCTATCAGCAATATGCAGCGCTCTCGAAAGAGATGTTCGCAGGCACGCCGCTGGAAAACTACATGTCGACCTGGGCGATCCAGACGATGTGCGGCCTCGAGATTGCGATGAAGGCCTTCCGTGACACGGCTGAGGCCGGTCTGGAGCTGACCGCCGACAATATCGCCGAGAAGCTGACCAATATCAGCGACTGGGATACCGGTGGCTTCTTCGGTGGTCCGGTGACGATGGAAAGCAACTCCATCCGGACCGGTCGGGTCTATGAGTATGACACTGAAAGCGGCCTGTTCAATCCGAAGTCGGACTGGCTGACGGTTTAAAAGTGGGTTCGGTCCCGGGTCAGGCCCGGGACCGACCGGCTGGGGGGCGCTGCCCCCCAGACCCCCCGAGGGTATTTAGAGCCAGAAAGAAGCAGGACGCGCGCAATGCTGACGATCGAGAATATCGAAGTGACCTATTACCACACGGTTCAGGCCCTGCGCGGTCTGTCGCTGGAGGTGCCGGACGGCAAGATCGTGACGCTTTTGGGCACGAATGGCGCGGGCAAGACCACGACCTTGAAAGCCGCCTCGAACCTGTTGGCGCTGGAGAACGGGGAGATCGGGGAGGGCCGGATCAGTTTCAAGGGCCAGTCCATTCTGTCGATCCAGCCCGACCGGCTGGTGCAGATGGGTCTGTTTCATGTCCGCGAAGGCCGCCGGATCTTCACCGAGATGTCGGTGGAGGACAATTTGATCGCCGCCTCCTATGCGCTGGACCGGCGCAATGTGAAGGCCGATTACGACAAGGTGTATGAATTCTTCCCCCGCCTGAAGGAACGGCGCAAACAGGTTGCGGGGTATTTGTCGGGCGGTGAGCAGCAGATGCTGGCCTTTGGCCGCGCCATGATCGCCCAGCCCGAGCTGATCCTGATGGATGAGCCGTCATTGGGCCTCGCGCCCAAGGTGGTGGAGGAGATCTTTGGCACGATCAAACGGCTGAACGAAGAAGATGGCGTGTCGATCCTGCTGGTGGAGCAGAACGCAGGCGTGGCCTTTTCCGTGGCCGATTACGGGTACATCATGGAAAGCGGGCAGATCGTGATGGAGGGCGAGGTCTCGAAACTGAAAAACGACAAGGACATTCAGTCGTTCTATCTGGGTGTGTCTGATGGCGAGGGCGGTGCGCGCCAGTCCTTCCGGGACGTGAAGCATTACAAGCGCCGCAAGCGTTGGCTGAGCTGAGGAGGCTCTGAAAGATATGGCATTCGATATTCGCAGCGAAAGCGGGTTCCGGTCGGTCCCGCAAATGGTGTCCGAACATGCCGCCGCGCGGCCCGATGCGGTGGCCATGCGCCAGAAGGAATACGGCATCTGGAACGAGCTGACCTGGACCGATGTGCAGGAGATCATGCAGGCCGGGGCCGCGGGCCTGATCGGTCTGGGGGTCGAGGCGGGCGATCATGTGGGCATCCTGTCGGAAAACCGCAGCGAATGGGTGCTGGCGCAATTCGCCATCAATGCAGCGGGCTGCACGGTTGTGGGGATGTACCCGACATCGCCCGCTGCCGAGATCGACCACCTTGTGAATGCCTCGGACACCACGGTGCTGTTCATCGAGGATCAGGAGCAGCTGGACAAGATCAAGGACTTGCAGGGCAAACTGCCCAAGCTGCGCCAGTTGATCGTATTCAACCCCAAGGGCACGCAGGGCGAGGATTATCTGAACCTGAAGACCTGGGACGATCTGCTGACCAAGGGCCGCGCCATGGTGAACGGCCAGGCGGGCGATGAGGTGATGGGCCGTATCGCTGGGATTAAGCCGGAAGACACGGCGATGATGGTGTTCACGTCAGGCTCCACCGGGTTGCCCAAGGCGGCCGAAATCTCGTTTGCGAACCTCAATGCGGGCGCGCAAGTGGCCGAGCATATCTTCAAGGGCTATGGCCCCGGCACCAATGTGCTGAGCTATCTGCCGCTGTGTCACATCGCCGAACAGGCGGTCACGGTGATGAACGGGCTGTCCAAGCAATTCGTGATGAACTTTGGCGAAAGCCTGCGCACCATCACTTTGGACCTGCGCGAAGTCGCGCCCGAGGTTTTCTTCGGCGTGCCGCGGATCTGGGAAAAGATGCAGGCCGGTGTGATCGTGCAGGCGCAAACCGCGGGGGCCATCCGCAAACCCATGACGCTTTTGGCGCTGAAAGGCGCGATGACGCGCGGCGCGAAACGCCGGGATCAGTGGACGGCAGGCGACAAGCTGGCCCATGCGTTCTGGGATGCGCTGGTTTACCGCCACATCCGGTCATATCTGGGCCTGGGCAAGGTCAGCTTCGCGATCTCGGCCGCGGCGCCGATTGCGCCTGACCTACTGGCCTTCATGCGCGGGATCGGCGTGAATATCCGCGAGGCTTGGGGGATGTCGGAAACCTCGGGCGTGGGGACGATCCAGAGCGAATGGGGCAATTGCGACGGGCGCGTGGGCTTTCCCGTACCCGGTGTGGAATGCAAGATCGCCGATGATGGAGAGGTCCTTTTCAAGGGCGATACGATCTTCAAATCCTATTACAAGAACCCCGAGGCCACAGCCGAAACCATCGTCGATGGCTGGCTGCATACGGGCGATGTGGGGCAGCTTGAGGCCGATGGCTCCCTGACACTGATTGACCGGAAGAAAGACATCATGATCAACGCGGCAGGCAAGAACCTGTCGCCCTCGCTGATCGAGAATGTGATCAAATCCTCGCCCTATATCAAGGAAGTGATCGTGATCGCCGATAAGCGGCCCTATGTGACCGCTCTGGTACAGATCGACATGGACACTGTGCGGCTGTGGGCAGAAGGGCAGGGGATTGCCTATACCACCTTCCGGTCACTGGCGAAAAACCCGAAGGTTCAGGCGCTGATCGATGCCGAAGTGGGCAAAGGCAACCAGGACCTCGCGCGGGTGGAGCAAATCAAGAAATCCTATCTGCTGCCCAAGGAACTGGATCACGACGATGGCGAGGTTACCGCGACGATGAAAGTGCGCCGCGCCAAGATCTATGAGTTCTATGCAGAACAGATCGAAGGGCTTTACGCGGAGTGATGGTCGAACCGGGGATTTCCCCGATCGGCAAGGATGGTTGGAAGGCGGCCCCGTTCAGACACGGGGCCGCCTTTTCGCATCAATGGCCGCAGCAATTCCCGCCCAGCACATGCCCCTGCACGCCGGAATGGTTGCAGCAGCCGCCTTTCCACCAATCGGCCCCGGGCCCATGGCAGTATTTGTCATCCGCACCGGTCATCTTCATGAACAGCGGGTGGTAGTTGCGGCAGACCTCAAGCTCGGTCTTCACCCAATGCAGCGGGTCGCGGCCGTAGTGGTCCCAGTAATCGCCTTCCATGTTCAGCCCCGGCACGGCAGGGTTCCAGCTTTCATCCAGCCACAGATCCACATCGCCATATTTGGCACAAAGCTTGCGGATGTCCGGATCGTCCAGCGCGCCAAGGCGGCCGTTTTCGATCAGCGTTTCGTTATCGCCTTCCCGTTCCATCGTGTAGGTCGGGAAGTAGAGATGGAGATGCCAGTGACCCACGAGGTTCCCGGCCCGCGCCGCGCGGCGTTCGGCCATGGACGAGATGATGGTGCCGAAGCCCATATGGATCACGCCCGAGCGCACGCGTTCATAGAGGCAATTCACGAAGCCTGACGGGAAATCCTTGCGCGGGCGATGCACGTGGGGGTTGGTGCCAATCGACGCCTCCCACCAATACAAAAGGCCCTTACCGGGAAACTCCGGATATTGGATATGGTCGGTTTCCGCCTGTAGCTTGCGCAGACGATCCCCGAACTCCCCGCCTTCGTTGATCTGCGTGATCTTGGAGTTTTCCACGATCAGCTGCGTCCAGTCGCAGGGCGCGATGTGGTTCGTTGTGCCTGCGATCACGCCGTTGCCGTCTTCCTTGCCGGGCAGGAACATCCAGGGCCGCCCCGTCACATGGCCCGGCAAATAGGTCTTGCCGAAATGTTCATTCGTGGTCCAGGTGCGCGACGTCAGATCAGGGTCATAGAATTCCCGCTTTGAATCCCAATACCCGGCGTGGTTCGTGAATTCGATATCGGTGCCTTCCGGGTCCACTATGCGCGCGCGTTTGCAGGTGCGCACCCGGTCCCATGTCCATTTGTCGATGGCGTTCAGGACCTCGATCGGCATTGCATGGGCCGGGGAGGCCAGAATCTCCGGCGTGATAAACGGCATCCGCTGGATCTTGATGAAGCGTTCGGCCAGCACCGGCCCGCCATAGCCCATCAGGATCTTGTCGTATTGCTGTTTTTTCTCTTCCTCTTCCCACCAGTCCATCCATTCGGCCAGTTCCTTGGTCCGGAACAGATAATAATCCACCTCATCCGACCCGATCCATTGCGGGACGGGGCCGCGGTCGATCTTCTTGATTTCGTATTTGACCCCGTATTTTTCCAGGATCTTCTGACAGGCATGGATCACCAGATCCGAATGCCAGTTGTCGACGCGCAGAAGCACCCGTTCGCCCGGCTTCAGACCCCAGCAGGCGTTCAGCCCGTGGTTATAGGGCCGCTGTGCGACGTGTTCGAGATAGGGCAAAAGCTGGTCGGGATGCGTCACCTCCACGAAAGGCGGGCAACGCGGCGGGCGTGTGGCCTGCAGCGGCGGGCTCTGGAATGTGGGCGCGCCTTTCGGGCGGGCGGCGACGCGGTCGCGGCCCGGTGTGGCGCTCAACTCATGCGGGGCGCGTTCGGCGGCGATGCGGGTGAAGTCCTCGGGCATGGGGCTCTCCTTTACGAGGCTTTGGCGGCTTTCAGGTCCATCAGCAGGAATTGCGCCTGCTGATCCTCGATCTCTTCAAAGCCGATGAATTTTTTGAAATCCGCCATGCTCATCTGCTTGTGCGGCAGGTCATGGGTGTGTTTGTCCGCCATCAGACGCGCGAAATTGTCCTGCATCGCCTGCGCCACGGTCATCAGGCCAACCAGCGGATAACAGGCCAGACCTGCAACTTCTGACAGCTGCTCTTGCGTCAAATCCTTCTCGAGCCAGCCAAGGATTTGCAGCGACAAGGGCACGCCCGCAGCTTCACGCAGCCGTTTCAGCCCCGCGAAATCTGTAAACGTTCTGCTGATCGGCTGGATCAGATCGGCGCCCGCATCCACATACATCCTGGCCCGTTCGATGCTTTCGTCCTCGGTCATCGCATCGGTGCGCGCGATGATCAGCGTGTCGGGGTCGCGGCGGGCCTGAACAGCGGCGCGGATCTTCGCCGCCTGTTCATAGGCGGGGATAATCTCCACCTGGTTGGCTGCTGCGGCACAGCGTTTGGGCGCAGTCTGATCTTCGAACACCATGCCGCAGACGCCCGCCTGCTCGAATTCCCGCACGGTGCGCATCACGTTGATCGCATTGCCATATCCGGTGTCCGTGTCGGCCACGACCGGCACGCTGACCGCATTCGCGATGTTGCGCACGACAGTCAGGTTTTCCGTCATCGTATAAAGCTCGACATCCGGGGCGCCGAGGTGAGAGGCCGAGACGCCAAAACCGGTGGTAAAGACCGCCTCTGCCCCGGCTTTCTGCGCCATCAGCGCCGACATGGCATCAAACGCGCCGGGCAGGATTTGCGTCTGTCCCGCGCGCACCTTGGCGGCGAAATCACTTTTGGTCTGCGCGTCGATCATGTCGCCGCCTCCTCTTTGTCGCGGGCGTGCAGGTATCCGACGATGCCGCCCGCCTCGAGCATTTGCTGATCGCCGTCGCTGAGCGGCTCAAACGGCAACTCGGTGCCTTGGGTCAGGTTGCGCAGGGTGGCGCTGTCCCAATCAACCTCGATCTCGTCCCAGCGGTTCACGGCTCCCATGATGCCGGGGCAGGCCACTTGCGGAAACCCCATCGCAATCTCGCCCCGCCAATATCCGGGCGAAAAGCTTTCCGCGATCACCCCGGCGATCCCCAACTGCCGCATGCCGATCATCGGGGGGTAATGGGGATGGCCGTAGCCGAAATTGTGATTGCCCACCAAAAGATCACCGGGGCGTACCTTCTGGGCGAAATCCGGCTCCTCCGCAGCCATGCAGAGCCGCGCCAATTCCTTGGGGTCCTTGATCTTGATGTTCTTCACGCCGACGATCTGATCAACGTCGAAATCCTCATCCTCGAAGATCCACGCCACCCGGCCTTTCAGGTTCGCCAAAGCCATCTCACACCCCTTTCAGATAGGGGCGGGGATCGGCAATGCGCCCTTCGATGGCCGAAGCGGCAACGGCGGCGGCATTCACGATATAAATCTCGCTGTCGGGCGACCCCATCCGCCCCCGCACATTCAGCGTGCCGGTCGAGACCGCCCGTTGCCCGTCGCGCATCACGCCCATGCGGCCAAAACAATAATCGCAGGAGGATGACGAAATGAACGCCCCCGCCGCGATCAGGCGGGTGAGGATGCCCTTGGCCGCCGCTTCCTCCATGATCTCGTTCGAGGTGGGAATGACATTCAGCTGAAAACCGTCCTTCACCCGGTGGCCTTCCAGCACATCGGCGGCCAGCGCCAGATCCTCCACCCGGCCCGAGGCGCAGGAGCCGAGGTAACCTACCTGCACCTCGGTCCCCACCACCTCGCTCAGATCACGGGTGTTGGCAGGGCTGGGCGGAATGACGGCGATGGGTTCCAGATCGGTCACGTCGATCGTGTGGCGCGCGTGATAGGTGGCGTCGTCATCCGAAAACAGCGGATCGATATCGAGCCGCTGACGCTCCCGGATATAGGCCAACGCGGCTTCATCCGGATTCATGATCGCCGTGATCGCCCCGGTGAACATCGCCAGCGAATTGATCGTCTGCCGCCCCGACAGCGAAATCGACGCAATCCCGGGCCCGCCTAGCTCCATCACCATGCCCCGGCATGACCGGGGGCCCAGAACCCGCACGATGTGGTGAAACACATCCCGCGCCGTCACGCCCGGTTGCAGATCGCCGGTGATATCGATCCGCACTGTTTCGGGCACCTTGAACTTGATGCGTTCTTTCACAAACGCCTCCAGCAGATGCCGCCGCACGCCGATGGCCAGCGTGCCGAAGGTGCCCAGCTGCGAGATATGTCCGTCGAAATGCACCACGAACGCACCGGGCGTGGCATAGCCCAGCTCGGCCGCGACCTGATGGCCGATGCCCTTGCGCTCATAAACCGGCACATTGTTCTTCTTGCCCCAGCTCCGCGTGATCTCGTGCAGTTCTTCCTCGGCCGTGGTGGCAGCGGGCACCATGTGGTCGATGAAAAGGGCAAACCGCTCCGGCTCGGCCACTTTGTCGATGCCGAACTCCTCCTCCATCTGGCGGAAGATCACATCCGTGTAGCCCGGAAAATCATAAGCAATCACGAAATCCGGCTTGGCCAGCACCTCATCGCCGGCCCGCACCGCGCCCTTTCCGGATGCGCGCGCCAGAATTTTCTCCGCAATCGTAAAGCCCATGCGCCGACCTCCCTTCGGACCTGGTCGAGCAATTCTGGGCGCGGGTCGGAAGAAATGTCAACACACAACGGTAATTTCAGTGGTTGAAATGCTAAAGCCGATAGCCGCGCACACGCTGCTGCATCTCTTGCACCGCAGACAGCATATGCTGCAGCATCTCGGCCTGGGCTGCACCGACATAGCGGGGCGTCAGCCCACCGGTTGAGATCCCGGCCAGAACGCGTCCGTTCTCATCCAGCAGCGGGACCGCCATTGCCGATAAGCCAATCGCGATCTCGTCATGCTTTACGATGAAGCCGTTCTTGCGGATGCTCTCGACCTCTGCCGCCAGGGTGCCGTTGCTGTCATCCAGCTTCTCCAGCAGCCGCGCGCGTTTCTCATCTTCCAGATGTGCCAAAAGAACCCGTGGCCCCGTGCCCCGATGGAAGGGCCGTGTTTCACCCACGGCCCACCACCGCACTTCAATCGCCAATCCGCCATTATGCCTTGCGGTACAAAGCGCCTCATCCTCCTGCACAATAGACAGGTACACGGTGGTCTGTGTATCTTCCGCCAGTTGAATCAGCCGGTCTTCCACCAGGCTGGTCACCGTCAGGCTGTCCGGCACCGAGCGCGCCAGATCCAGCAGCCCCGACGAGGTGCTGTAGCGGCCTGTCGCCGGATCCTGCCGGATCAGACCCTCATCCCGCAATGTCACCAGAATGCGCCGGGTCGTGCCCGCATCCAGTCCCGTGGCGCGGACGATTTCATTCAGTGCCAGATGGGGTTGCGCCTCGGAGAAAGCGCGCAGGATCGACACCGCCCGCGAGATCGCCCGCACCCGAGGCAAGGTGGCCCCTTGCTGGCCCCGGGGTTTGATTTGCTTATTCATACCATGCCTGATCCGATTATTTCACTAAATGAAAATTAATTTATGTGTTGACACACTGCAACCCCCTTATGTGATAGTAACCGCGACTGATCGCAGAAGATCAGCAAAGGGAGGATGATCAATGAAACGACTGCTCAGCGGGGTGTTGATGCCCGCGCTTGTGGCGGCGGGCTTTCTGACCGCAACGCTGCCGACATCAGCCGAAGCGCAAATGCGCGAGTTGCGCTTTGCTGAATTCGGACCCAACCGGGGCACACGGGCCGCCGCCTTGGAATGGCTGGATCAGGAAATGCGCGACCGTTCCGGCGGCACGCTTGGCCTTGATATCACCTGGGGCGGCGCGCTTCTGGGCGCCAAGACCGCCGCGCAGGGCCTCAGCGATGGCGTGGCTGACATGGCCTCCATCGTGCCGGTTTACGCACCGGGCCAACTGGTCGCTTACGAGGTGACAGACACCATCCAGTTCGGCGATGAATGGGTCGGCATGATGGCCACCTATGAATTCATGACCACCAACGAGGCCGCGCTGGAAGAACAGAAAAAGGCCAATATCAAGTATTTCGGCAATTACACCACCGGTCCGACGCAGCTTCTGACGCGCGAGGCCCCGGTAACCACGGCCGCCGATCTTGATGGCCTGACGATCCGCGCCACGGGTGCCTTCGTCCCCGCGCTTGAGGCCAAGGGCGCCTCCACCGTGTCGATGTCGCAGCCCAAGGTTTACGAGGCGATTTCGAACGGCTCGGCGGACGGGTCGACCACCTATTACTATGTGGTCAAGGCCTACAAGCATTACGAGGTGGCCAATTACATCACCGAACTGAACATGGGTCAGGTTCTGGCCTTTGGCATCGGGATGAACATGAACACCTACATGAGCCTGACCCCCGACCAGCAGGCGCTGGTGGACGAGCTGGGCCGCGAGTTCACCGCTTATGTGGCTGAAAAGATGTACAACTCCCGCACTGACGTGAAAGCCGAACTGCAGGAAGGCATCGACGGCCACAAGATCGAGATCGTTCAGCCCACGGACGAATTCCGCGCCTCTCTGGTCGAGATCGCGAATGCCGACGTGGCGCGCTGGAAGGAAAAAGCCGCAGAAAAAGGCATGGATGCCGATGCGGTCTACGGGGCCTTCGCAGCGCTGGTGGACAAATACACCGCCGAACGTGATGCCAACGGGTACCCTTGGGAAGCCGAAAGTAACTGATTGACGCGAACCGGACCGGCTCGCCGCCACATGCGCGGGCCGGTCTGACTTTGAACACTGAAAGCGGTCACACCATGCTGCTTCGCCTTCTCGATCTCATTGAAAATATTGCGCTCTGGGTGGGCTGTGCGGCGCTGCTGATCATGGGCGCGCTGGTCACCGGTTCGGTGCTGGGGCGCGGTTTGTTCAACAAACCGATCCCGGATGATCTGCTGATGATCGGCCTTCTGATGGTCTGCGTGATCATCCTGCCGCTGGCTTACGTGGAACGCAGCAACGGCCATATCGCCGTCACCGTGATCGCCGACCGCCTGCCAAAGCCTGTGCAAACCGCGCTGACCATTCTGGGCCGTCTGATCTTTGCCGCCTTCATCGGCACGATGGGCGTGGTGATCGCCCGCAAGGTGCCCAAGGAATTCGAACAGGGGCTTTACTATGACGGGCGGCTGGAAGTGCCCACATGGCCGATGAAAGTGGTCTTCGCCTTTGGCGTGGCCGTATTTCTGCTGCGCATTGTCACCAATATCATTCAGGACCTGCGCGGGTCCGACGACGACGCGGTGACCTGACAGAATGGATCCCTTAACCGTTGGAATTTACGGGCTGATCGCCACTCTGGTCCTTCTGGCCCTGCGCGTGCCCATTGCCGCCGCCCTCGGGTCTGTCGCGTCCGTGGGCATTTTCATCATCTTCGCCTGGCGTCCGGGCGCCGAGTTTCAGCCCGAATGGGCCTGGCAGCCCACGTTTTCACTGATCGCGAACAATCCTTACGCCTTCATCACCACCTATACGCTGTCAACGATCCCGCTGTTCATCTTCATGGGCCACCTTGCCTATGAGGCAGGCTTTACCACCGATATCTATCGCGCCGCGCGGCTGTGGCTGGCGCGGCTGAAGGGTGGGGTCGCCATTGCCTCGGTCGTGGGCTGTGGCGGGTTTTCGGCGATCACCGGATCCTCCGTGGCCTGTGCCGCCGCGATGGGGCGCATCGCCATCCCAGAAATGCTGCGCTTTGGCTATTCGAAATCGCTGGCTTCAGGGTCTGTCGCCATTGGCGGCACGCTGGGCTCTCTCATCCCGCCCAGCGTTCTGTTCATCCTTTACGGCATCTTCGCCGAACAAAGCATCGCCAAGCTGTTCATCGCCGCGGTGATCCCCGGCCTCTTGTCGCTCGCCGCGTATGTGCTGGTGATCTATATCTGGGTCTCGCGCCGCCCGCAGGACGCGCCTGTCCCGGATGAAGAGATCTCGCGCGCCGACAAGATGCGCGCGCTGCGCGACTGCTGGGCCATTATCGTGCTCTTCGTGGCCGTGGTGGGCGGCATCTATATCGGGATCTTCACCCCGACCGAAGCGGCCGGCATAGGCGCGGCCACCACGCTGGCGCTTGGGCTTATCCTGGGGCGTCTGAATCTTTCCAAGATCTATGCCGCGCTGAAGGAAAGCGTGTTCCAGTCTTCCATGGTCTTCGTCATCGCCATCGGCGGCAAGTTGTTCGTCAACTTCATCGCACTGACCGGGCTCGCCAGCGAAATCACCATGTGGATCGAAACCTCTGGCGTGTCGGTCTTCATGGTGATGGGGCTGATCGTGCTGATGTATATCTTCCTTGGCATGTTCCTCGATCCCATCGGGATCATCCTGCTGACCCTGCCGCTGACTATTCCGATCGTCGAAACCTTCGGCTTCTCGCTGATCTGGTTCGGCGTGGTGGTGATCAAACTGCTTGAGATCGGATTGGTCACGCCCCCCATCGGGCTGAATGTCTTCGTGATCAAATCCATCGTCGGGGACAAAATCCCCCTCGAGTCGATCTTCGGTGGCGTCGCCTGGTTCCTGCTGGTCGAGGTTTTCGTGCTGGCCGCGATCCTCTTCATCCCGGCGCTGTCGCTTTACCTCACGACCTTCCTTTAGGGGGTGCAAAACGCATAACGCCCCGCGTCGGCCTTGTACAAAACGCACAATTTGGCCGGGTGCGCGGTCAAAGAACCCCGATTTCGGCTAGGGCGCGGTTCAGTTCGGCCGGCAGCGTCGGCTCCTGTTCCCGACCCTTGCGCAGATCGGGCGGCGCGTCTTCGGGCTTGAGATAGCGCCACCCCTGAAAGGGCCGTTTCGGGGCCGAGGTGGTGCGTATGATCTCGGGGTCCAGAACGATGCCACACCGGGTGATCCCGTCTTGCCCGGTGACTTCATCCAGCCGCAGAATACGCTGGCGGCACAGGACCAAGCCCTTGAAAACCCAGTATAAAGACCCGCCATCCAGAAGCTTGTCCGCCTGTTTCGGCCACATCCGCGTGACATGGCGAGGCAACCCGTCCGGCCCCTTGGCCCGCGGGTTTTTCTGCCAGTCGATCAGGTCTTCAACAGCCTCTGCACCAACGCAGAGTTTTACGAGGTTTATCATTTGATTCTGCCCACCCATGCCGTATATTGTAGAACCTCGCCCCGCAGCATCAACCATTGGTATTTTTCTCCACAACATATTGTGGATAACTCAAGCCGGAGACCGCACCCGTGACAGCTTTCAGCGCCCCTATTGCCGAGCAAATCTGGGACATGAAATACCGCTTCAAAAAGGCGGATGGCACACCGATTGACGTGACCGTCGAAGACACATGGCGGCGCATCGCGCGTGATCTGGCAAAGGTTGAGAAAGACCCAAAGCATTGGGAAGACAGGTTTTATTCGGCCTTGGAAGGGTTCAAATACCTGCCCGCCGGCCGCATCACGGCAGGTGCGGGCACCGCACGGCAGGTGACGCTGTTTAACTGCTTCGTGATGGGCACCATCCCCGACAGCATGTCGGGCATCTTCGAAGGGCTGAAAGAGGCCGCGCTGACGATGCAGCAGGGCGGCGGAATTGGCTATGATTTCAGCACGATACGGCCCAAAGGCGCCGATGTGAAAGGCGTGGCCGCCGACGCGTCGGGCCCCTTGTCCTTCATGGATGTCTGGGATGCGATGTGCCGCACGATCATGTCCGCAGGCTCGCGCCGGGGCGCGATGATGGCCACGATGCGCTGCGATCATCCGGATATCGAGGATTTCATCACCGCCAAATCCGACGCCGCGCGGTTGCGGATGTTCAATGTCTCGGTCCTGGTCACCGACCCGTTCATGGAGGCGGTGAAGGCCGACACCTCCTGGGATCTGGTGTTTGATGGCAAGGTGTATCGCACGGTTCAAGCGCGCGATCTGTGGAACAAGATCATGCGCGCGACCTATGATTATGCCGAGCCGGGCGTGATCTTCATCGACCGGATCAACGCGGCTAACAATCTGAATTACGTGGAAAAAATTGCCGCAACCAACCCTTGCGGCGAACAGCCCCTGCCGCCTTACGGGGCCTGCCTGCTGGGGTCGATCAACCTGGCGCGGCTGGTTGAAAACCCGTTCGAAGACGCGGCCGAGCTGAATGAAGAACGCCTGAGCGATCTGGTCGCCACCGCCGTGCGGATGATGGACAATGTGGTCGATGCCTCCAAATTCCCGCTGCCCGAACAGCAGGCCGAGGCGCAGGCCAAACGCCGGATCGGGCTGGGGGTCACGGGGCTGGCCGATGCGCTGTTGATGCTGGGGCTGCGCTATGGCTCGGACGAGGCGGCGGCGCAGACCGAAGCTTGGCTGAAATCCATCGCGCGGGCGTCCTATCTGGCCTCGGTCGAGCTGGCCAAGGAAAAGGGGCCGTTCCCCCTGTTCGATGCCGAAAAATACCTGGCATCCGGCAACATGATGAACATGGACGAGGATGTGCGCGACGCGATCCGCGAGCACGGCATCCGCAACGCGCTTCTGACCTCCATCGCGCCCACGGGCACGATCTCGCTTTATGCAGGTAATGTGTCGTCGGGGATCGAACCGGTCTTTGCCTATGCCTATACGCGCAAGGTGTTGCAGAAAGACGGCTCGCGCACGGAAGAGGAAGTCATTGATTACGCTGTGAAATTGTGGCGCGACAAGTTCGGCGACCGCGAATTGCCCGACTATTTCGTCAATGCCCAGACACTGGCGCCCGCCGATCACGTCAAGATGCAGGCGGCAGCGCAGAAATGGATCGACAGTTCGATCTCGAAGACGATCAACTGCCCGGAAGACATCAGTTTCGACGCGTTCAAGGATGTCTATATGCAGGCCTGGGATACCGGCTGCAAAGGCTGCACGACCTATCGCCCCAATGACGTGACCGGGTCGGTTCTGAGCGTGAGCGAGGAGAAATCCGCCGCGCCCGAAGTGCTCTCCGCCGACGATGGCGAGCCGATGCAGCCCCATGGCGATGTGATCTATATGTCCGAACCATTGGACCGGCCCAAGGCGCTGGAGGGCAATACCTACAAGCTGAAATGGCCCGATAGCGAACATGCTATTTACCTGACGATCAACGACATCGTCGTGAACGGCCACCGCCGCCCGTTCGAGGTGTTCATCAATTCGAAGAACATGGAGCATTTCGCCTGGACGGTTGCCCTGACCCGGATGATCTCGGCCGTGTTCCGGCGCGGGGGTGATGTGTCCTTCGTCGTGGAAGAACTGAAAGCCGTCTTCGACCCGCGCGGCGGGGCCTGGGTTCAGGGGAAATACATCCCTTCGATCCTGGCGGCCATTGGCGGGGTGATCGAACAGCACATGATCGCCACCGGCTTCCTGGAAGGGGAGGGGATGGGCCTGAAATCAGATCCACAGGCGGCGGTGGTCAACCTGAACGGCCCGCGCGGCAAAGCGTGCCCCAGCTGCGGTCAGTATGACATGCGGATGGTGGAAGGCTGCATGACCTGCGCCAGCTGCGGTCATTCGAAATGCGGGTAAGGCGCTGTTGAAAAAGAAACTCTGCGAATTTTCGGATAACAAAATTCGCAGGGTTTTTCGTGTTCTGCTCAGTCGCCCAGCTTGGCGTGCACCTCGTCCAGGTCGATTTCACCCGTGGGCATCTTGTTTGACGGATCGTCGAAATCGTATTTGAACAGGTCGAAATCCCGGTGATACATCTCGTACACCAGATGCATCGACAGATCGTCAAAGTAATCCTCGACCGGATGCGCCCGCTTGGGCCCGTGCCCTTCGCTTTCGTTAAACCGCGGGATCTTTTTCAGGTTCACCTTCTTGGGCGTCTTGATGGATTTCAGAACCTCGCCCATGCCGTCATTGAAATGTTCGGTCCAGAAGATCTTGTCATAGCGCCCGCCGTTCACGATGAAGGTCGAGATATGGCCTGACATGGCCGACCAGTGAATGTCGGGGTCCATGGGGCGGCGCCAGCGGATGGTGTCGCGGGCAAACAGCAGAAAGCGGCGGAAGCTTTTGATCTGGTCGAACTCTTCCTTGCCGTCTTCGCCACCCACTTCGATGCCGTATTTCTGCACAAGCAACGGCACCAGGTTCCCGCGATACCGTTTCCCGTTGCGCTGAATCCCGCAGATCTTGTCGAAAAACGAACTCAGGATCCGGGTATAGGGGTTGCGCACGCAGGTAAATGCAAAGCTGTCGTGGTTTTGCACATTGCGCGTGATCGGCTCCTGACTGGCGTCTATCGCCCATTTGTGAAGGCCCGTGGTGGCGTCATGGATGTCACCATCGAAGAATTCGCCATGGTCGGAATAATACATGATCTGACCGATGGTCGAACAGGCGCATTTCGGCACAACCCGATACACCACGCTTTCGCTTTCGGTCATCCAGGTCCCTGGAAACCCCATCTGCTCTGCCTCCTGCCTTGGGTCGCTGTTGGAAGCGCCCGGCTTACTTTGACCATAAAAAAGCAAAAAACGCGTGTTTATTCAATCTGTCTTCAGCATTATCAAGGAATAAACAATACCCGAGGCACAAGGCGGTTCGTTTCCCATATGGCAAAAATTGCCTACATATTGCTCTGCCATAAGGATCCTGAGGCGATCATTCAGCAGGCGCGCCGTCTGACGGCTGTGGGGGACTATATGTCGATCCATTTCGACGCACGCGCCAAGGCCGAGGATTACAACAAAATCCGCGATGCGCTGGACGACAATCCCTATGTCACCTTCGCCCATAAACGCATCAAATGCGGCTGGGGGGAGTGGTCGCTGGTCGAAGCCTCGCTTTACGCGATCGAAAGCGCGGTGGAGGCGTTCCCGAGGGCCACGCATTTCTACATGCTGTCGGGCGATTGCATGGCGATCAAGACAGCCGAATACGCCCATGACTTCCTGGATGCGCGCGATGTGGATTACATCGAAAGCTTTGATTTCTTCGAAAGCGACTGGATCAAGACCGGCTGGAAGGAAGAACGCCTGATCTACCGGCATTTCGTGAACGAACGGAAATACAAGCGCCTGTTCTATGGCCTGTTCGAGGTGCAAAAGCGCCTTGGTCTGAAACGTGAGGTGCCCTCGGACATTCAGGTCATGATCGGCAGCCAGTGGTTCTGCCTGCGCCGCCGCACGATCGAGGCGATTTTGGCCTTTATCAAGAAACGGCCCGATGTGGTGCGGTTCTTCAAAACCACCTGGATCCCCGATGAAACCTTCCTGCAGACGCTGGTCCGGCATCTTATCCCGGCCGATGAAATCGACTCGCGCACGCTGACCTTCCTGATGTTCTCGGATTACGGCATGCCGGTGACGTTCTATAACGATCACTATGACTTGCTGCTCAGCCAGGATTTCCTGTTTGCCCGCAAGATTAGCCCCGAAGCGAAGGAGCTGAAGCGCCGCCTGGGCCAGCTTTATGCCGCGACCGGCCTCAAATTCCAGATCTCGAACGAAGGGCGGAGCCTTTACAAATTCCTGACAGGACGCGGCCGGATCGGGCGGCGTTTCGCCATGCGGTTCTGGGAAACCGAAAGCACGCTGGGCCGTGAACGGGAATTGATGATCGTTGTCTGCAAGAAATGGCATGTCGCCAAACGCCTGCTGGACCGGATCCGGCAGCTGACCAACGTGCCCGCGATCGAATATATCTTCAACGAAGAAGACACGCCCATTCCCGATCTTGGGGGCATCGAAAGCTCTTTGTGGAAGCGCACGCGGCACAGGCGGGCGCTTGTGCGGATGCTGTTCGATTACTATGAAACCGACCGGCTGATCGTCTGCATGGACCCGTCGAACCTGGATCTGATGCAGGATTTCTATTCCGACCGCTCGCGTACCAAGATGCTGGAAATCGTGTGCGACTTTACGGATGACTATCTGATCGGCCATGCAATGCGGGTGGGGCTGGCGGGCGAACAGACCAGCCAGGCCACGCTACAGCGGCTTCTGCCGACCATCCGCAACGACATGACCTATGAAAGCGATCAGATGCGGGATGCGAATTTCCCCATGCATTACCGCTTGCGTGAAAGTTCGGACGCCCATGAAAACGCCGAAAAGCTGGCGGAGTTTCTGGATATCCCGAAAGATCGCGCGTTGGAGATCGCAGGATCGGACCATCTTTTCGCCGATTGATGCCACGCCCGCATGGCATAGAGTGGGGTGATGCAAGGGGAATTGCGAATGCCTGCCGACCGTATCGTCCAGACCATGTGCCCGATGAACTGTCACCCGACGCTGTGCGGGATGACGGTGACCGTCTCTGCAGATCAAAGCGTTCAGATCAAGGGCGATCCCGAGAACCCCGACAGCCGGGGCTTTTTGTGCATGCGTGGCAATGCAGCGCATGAGATCGTGGGAAACCCGCGCAGGTTGCTGTCGGCGCAGACGCGCGCACGGCGCGGAACGGCGGCGTGGGAAGACACCACATGGGACGCCGCACTTGACCGGATCGCCCAAGAAATGACCACGGCCGGGCGTGAGGCCGTTGCGATCTGGCCCGGTCATGGCAATGCGGTCAATGATTACGGCTTTGGCCTGAAGCGCGGCCAGCTGGAGCGGTTCGCCAATCTTTACGGCTGCCAGTACTGGAACCCGGCGATGATCTGCTGGGGATTGGGCGGGTTCGGCCTGGGCCTGACGGGGGCGATTGAGACCTCGACCAAAGAGGATATGGGCGCGCATTCCGAACTGATCATCCTGTGGGGGGCCAATACGGTCAGCCAGGCAAATACGATCAAGCATGTCGAAGCGGCCAAGCGGCGTGGCGCGCATATCGTGGTGATCGACGTGCGCCGGACCGAACTCAGCGCCCTTGCGCATGAGGTGATCCTGCTGCGCCCCGGCAGCGATACCGCGCTGGCGCTTGCGATGATGCAAGTGATCGTGACCGAGGGGCTGCAGGATGACGCATTCATCGCGGCCTATACCGTGGGATTCGATGCGCTGCGCTCCCATCTTCAGGATAAAACCCCGGACTGGGCCGCCGTGCGAACCGGTGTCGCCGCTGAGCGCATCGCCGATCTGGCGCGCCGCTATGCAACGACAGCGCCTGCGATGATCGTGATTGGCGGGTCATCCCTGCACAAAGGCGATAACACCTGGATGGCCGCGCGGGCGATCTCGTGCCTGCCCGGGCTGACAGGCAATTTCGGCAAGCCCGGTGCGGGGATCGGTCCGCGCCACGGGGCGCGCAGCCATGGCGCGGGGTTTGCGGACATCACCGCGTCGGACCGCCGGTTGCCGGGCGATTATGTGCCAAACCAGATGGAAGCGATCATCGACGCGATGGAACAAGGGTGCATCAAGGTGCTGTTGGTGCTTGGATCGAACTTCCTGTCATCGTTTCCCGACACTGACCGGGTCAGGGCCGCGCTGGGCAAGGTCGATCTGATCGTGGCCTATGACATCTTCTCCAATCAGACCATCCGCGAGGTGGCCGATATCGTCCTGCCCGGCACCATCTGGCTGGAGGAGATCGGGGCAAAAGCCACCAACACGCATGTCTATCTGTCCGATCAGGCTTTGACCCCGCGGGATCAGACCAGACCGCTTTATGAGCTTTACAAGGGCCTCGCGGACCGGCTTGGGGTGGCTGATGTCTACCCCTGGGCCGATCAGGTGGAGGCGATGAACGCCGTGCTGGATCATCCGGCAACGGGCCACGTCACCGTTGACAAGTTGCGCGCCAATGGCGGTCGTGCGGCGCTGCGGATCAGCCATGTGGCCTATCCCACGCTGGAGTTCGACACGCCCTCGGGCAAGTTGGAGTTCTTATCAGACAAGGCGATCAAACTGGGGGTGCCGCCTTTGCCTGAGGCAGCGGAACCGGATACGGACGCTGGCCTTGTTCTGGCCCAGGGCCGCACCTTTGCACACTTCCATTCCTTTTATGACCACGCCCGCGCGCTGCCCAGCCTTGCCGCGCGGGAAGAAGAGCCGCAGATCTGGATTGCCCCGGATGACGCCGCTGCGCGCGACATCGTCGATGGCGACCGGATCGAGCTGCGGCGCGGACAGGCCGCGTTTCAGGCCCGTGCGAAAGTCACGCCGCGCATGCCCGCCGGTGCCGTCTGGGCCCGCGATGGCTGGCCCGGTTTCAATGCGCTGACGGATGGATCGGCCGTATTGCCGGATACGGCGCTTCACGGCTTTCCCTTTTCGGTGGGGCAGTCCGGCTTTGGCGCAAGGGTCGAGCTGGTGAAAGCCTGAACTCTGACGCCTATGGCTCTGCCGTGATGCGCGCCGGGATGCCCGTGGCCACCACCCCGTCAGGCAGATCGTTGGTAACCACGGCATTCGCGCCCACTTGCACATGATCGCCGATGGTCAGCGGGCCCAGAATCTTTGCGCCGGCACCGATGTCGCAATGCCCGCCCAGCGTGACGGAGCCGGCCAGCGTGACTTGATGGAAGATCAGGCAGTTGGGGCCGATATGGCAGTCGGGATGGATGACGATGCCAGTGGGGTGGGGCAGAAGCAGACCGCCGCCAATCTGGCAATTCAGGGGAATGTCGCATTGCGTGACGACCGACCAGAACAGATGCACCTTTGACCAATACCGCGCCCGCAGTTTTGCGCCCAAGGATGAACCTTCCCGTGCCGCCTGATACCTGCGCAGGGCACGCAACAGCTTGCGCCCCGGGTCCCAGAACCCGCGGATTGTCTCCCGGCTCCAATCCGGGGTGGTGGCCGAAGCGGCCTGGGCAAAAGCATCAGGTGTCATGCCGGGCCACTCTTTTTCAGGCGTCTTCGCCCGTCAAGCGACAGGTCAAGAAAAAAGCCCCGCAGATGCTGCGGGGCTTTGGTGTTTCGGCGAAGGCTGACGGATCAGTTCTTCGCGTAGAATTCGACGACCAGGTTCGGCTCCATCATTACCGGATAGGGCACATCGCCCAAACCGGGGGTGCGCACGAAAGTGGCGGTCATTTTCGAGTGATCCACGTCCAGGTAATCCGGCACGTCGCGCTCGGGCAACTGGATCGCTTCCAGGATTGCTGCCATCTGTTTGGAGCGGTCACGCACCTCGATCACGTCGCCCTCCTTCACACGGTAGGAGGGGATGTTGACCTTCTTGCCGTTCACACGGACATGGCCGTGGTTCACGAATTGACGGGCGGCGAAGACGGTCGGCACGAATTTCGCGCGGTACACAACCGCGTCCAGACGGCGCTCCAGCAGACCGATCAGGTTTTCACCGGTGTCGCCCTTCACGCGCTCGGCTTCTGCGTAGATGCGGCGGAACTGCTTTTCGGTCAGGTCGCCATAATAGCCTTTCAGCTTCTGCTTGGCGCGCAGCTGGATGCCGAAGTCGGACAGCTTGCCCTTGCGGCGCTGACCGTGCTGGCCGGGGCCATATTCACGACGGTTGACGGGGGATTTAGGGCGGCCCCAAATGTTTTCGCCCATGCGGCGATCGATTTTGTACTTGGCAGACGTGCGTTTTGTCACGGCTGATCTCCTTCGTTCAGGTTTTCGAAGGGCGTTGTCCTCTCCCCGGATTTGGCCGGGGTGACAGGGATCCTCTTGCGAGGGCCACCAACACCAATGAAGCGCGGCTTATATAGTCTGTGCGCAGGCTGTCAATAGTGGCGGGTGCCGGAAACTTTGAAAGTTTCCGGACCGGTTTCTTTCCAAGAAACCGGCGCTTAGGCCGCGTCGTGCATCAGGACAGCGGCTTCCGACCGGCTGAGATTGCGCCGTGCATAATCGCCATAGATATGCGGATTGAAATCCATGCCGGGGAACTGCTGCAACAGCCGGGTCCGATCCCCGTCGGACAGCGCCGACAAGGAGGCGCTTGCGGGGTGGAAGCTTTCAGCCTCGACACCGTTGGCCCAGATCACCTGGTGATGCGGCAAAAGCAGGTGGATATACTCCACCTCGCGCACTTTCAGATCCACGAAAATGGTCGATCCGTTGACCAGATCGCGGGCTGGCACCAGAACCTCGGGCGTATTGAACAAAGCGCGCGCCACCGCGCCGCGGATCAGCATGCGATGTTCCGGCGACACCAGCAGCTCCTGATCGGGGCGGTCGATGCCCAAAGCGCCTGGGCGGAACCGGATCGGGCGCAATTCGGGCATGACGAACATCCGTGCGCCGGTCATGCGGCGGCGGCCGATCCACATCACCTCTTGCGGGCCGCTGTCGCGGGTCATGATCTTGTCGCCCTCGCGCAACTCTTCAATCAGGCGCGGCCCATCGGGTGTCGAGATGCGCGTTCCGGGCGTGAAACAGATCACGCCACCTTCATCGGCGTCAGCCGGGCGCGCGGCACGGCCGGTGATGGATTGATGCACGATCCACAAGCCGGTGTCGCGTGGCGGGATCTTGTTTAGAAACATCAGCAGGGGCTGTGAGTTGCGACCCGTTTCGATCACGGTGATGGTGAAGCTGTCGCGCCCGTCGGTGACGACGAAATGGCTGTCCATCAGCGGATCGTCGATGTCGACACTGTCGAGGTCAGTCTGATGCGTCATGGCCGCGCCGACCAATCGGCGCACCATATGGGTTGCGCGTTTGCGCAGATTGGCATCGCCATCTGTTCGTTCAAGCCGCAATACGTCTGACGGACCATCCACGCGCAAAGCCTCTCCGCTCCACGACCAAGCTGATCCAACGGTCAACGCGTTCATTGACGCGGCCTCAAGACCGTCTACTTCCGTTTGCGACCAGGAGATGACGAACGTGCCGGTAAAGCCCGTTCTCATTGCCTGTATGCCTGCCTATTTATTCTTTTTGTAACCCAATGGTTAACAAAGGTGATTCGCGCTGCAAAGCATTTCCTGCGAATCAGCCGAAATTTTTTCCTACCAGCGGATATCCAGCTTCAGTGAGCCGACCAGCTGATCGTCGGTCTGGCCCACGAATTCCTCGCCCAGCCAGGTCAGACCATAAAACAGGCCCGTGCCCTGGTTCTGGTACTGCACGCCCAGCCTGACCCGCTCGCGGGTTTCAACCAGCTGGTATCCCCGGTTCTCGGGGAGATAGACGCTGTCGAATACATGGGCGATATCAGCGCCAAGCACAAAGGACAGGCCTTCGTTTTCGCCCTTCACTGCGCGGTAGCGGTGGCCCGTGATGCTTTCGCGCACCATAAGCTCGCCCAGGCCCATCACGCCAAAGGTCAGATCGGCGCCCACGCGGACCAGTGTTTCATCGCCCGCGCGCCCTTCGGCAAAGGGGCGGAACCGGAACCGGTCTGACCAGGCATAGCTGCGGCCTGCTTCCACAACCAGGGTGGGGCGGATGCGATTGCCGATCTGGTTGTTCAGCACGTTATCGCTGGGGGAGCGGACATTGACCAACTGGTGCAGCGCGTCCTGGAAATCGTCCAGATTTGTCTGCGGACCGATAACGACCAGATCGCCGCCCACCGACACATCCGCTTCACCCATCATGAAATGCGTATGCAGACCCGCCTGAAGCGCCCCCGCCCAGGGGCGATCGGCCAGATTCACGTTCACCAGATCGACAGGCGCGATGATCTGCCCCTGCAGGCGCAGCTCGATCAGATCGCCAAAGCGGCTTGGGGCCCGTCCATCCCAACCATAGCCCCAGACGCGCGAAGTGGTCAGCGACCCGGTGCGCCAGCGGTCCTTGCCATCGCCGAACATGTCGTTGGTGGTCAGACGGCCATAACCCAGACGCTCCCGCCCGCCCATCAGGCCGAAAGGCCCGCTGCGTTTTTGCACCGACTCGAACCGCGGATCTGTCTGGGCAGTCGCCTCAGCAGGGGCAAAACTCACGAACGCGGCGAACAGCGCCAGCGCGATCAAACGAAGCATCTTTTGTGCCATCCCGTCTTGGTGCCCCCCCGGGCACTTTGCTTCTAACCCCAAAGACAACCGGGCGGCTAGTGCTGACATGCAACAGACGGCTTTAGTTGAAATGGGCGTGACCATCTTTTTGACATGCTCCGGCCCAAATGCCTGTGCTTGAGGCTGGTCACCACCGCAAGGCAAGGGTAAACCCGGCTGCAACAAGGGAAAGCCAGACAGATGATCACGCCACAACCAGGGATCATGGATATCGCGCTCTATCAGGGGGGCGCATCGCATATCGACGGGATCGACGATCCGCTGAAGCTGTCGTCGAACGAAAATCCGTTCGGCCCAAGCGACAAGGCAGTGGAGGCCATTGCGAAGGCCGCGCAGAAGGCGCATCGCTATCCGTCGACCGACCATGCCGCGTTGCGTGCAGCCATTGGCGAGACCTATGGGCTGGATCCTGAGAAGATCATCATCGGCGTCGGCTCGGACGAAATCCTGACGCTGCTGGCCATGGCCTATGCCGGGCCGGGGGATGAGGTGCTGTATCCCGAACACGGCTTCTCGCTCTATCGCATTATCGCTTTGGCGGCTGGGGCGACCCCGGTTGTCGCGGCGGAAGATGGTCGCACCGTCGATGTCGATGCGCTGCTGGATGCCGTCACGCCGGCCACGCGGTTGGTTTATTTTGCCAATCCCGCCAACCCCTCCGGCACGATGATCCCGCAGTCGGACGTCGAACGGCTTACCAATGGTCTGCCGGATCAGTGCCTTCTGGTGCTGGACGGGGCCTATGCGGAATTTGTCGACGGCTATGACGGCGGCGCGACGATGGTTGCGGAACGCGACAATGTGGTGATGACGCGGACCTTCTCGAAGATCTATGGCCTGGGCGGTCTGCGCGTGGGCTGGGGATATGCGCCGCAAGCGATCATCGACGTGCTCAACCGTATTCGCGGGCCGTTCAATATGTCGGGCGTCGCGCTGGCCGGGGCCGAGGCCGCAGTGCGCGATCAGGCCTTTGTCGATCGGTGCCGCGAGGTGAATGCGGATGAGCGCGCGCGCCTGACCGGCGGATTGCATCAGTTGGGCATCGCCTGCGACGAAAGCTTTGCCAATTTCGTCCTGGCCCGCTTCGCCGACGAGGCCGAGGCGCTGGCCGCCGATGCCTATCTGAAATCGCAAGGGATCCTTGTGCGCATCGTCAAAGGCTATGGCTTTCCCGAGGCGCTGCGCATCACCGTGGGCCGCCCCGAAGACAACACGCGCGTTCTGGATGCGCTGCGCAGCTTCAAGGGGGCGGCATGAGTGTGATCTATGACCGCGTCGCGCTGATCGGTCTGGGGCTGGTTGCCTCGTCCATGTATTGGGCGATCAAGCGCGCCGGGCTTGCCAATGAAGTCGTGGGGTTTGCCCGGTCCGAAGAAACCCGCGCGACCGCGCGCGAGATCGGGCTGTGCGACCGCGTGGTGGACAGCGCGGCTGAGGCGGTGCAAGGCGCTGATCTTGTTGTTCTTTGCGTGCCCATTGGTGCCATGGGGGCCGTCGCAAAAGACATCGCACCGCACCTGAAGCCCGGGGCGACCGTCAGCGACGTTGGATCGGTTAAACAGTCCGTGATCGACGCGGTCGGCCCGCATATTCCTGACGGTGTGCATTTCGTACCCACCCACCCGATGGCCGGTACCGAACAATCCGGCCCCCGATCGGGCTTTGCCGAATTGTTCGACAACCGCTGGTGCCTGATTGTGCCCCACGGAGCCGATGAAGCCGCGACCGCCCGGCTTGAGGAATTCTGGCACGGGTTGGGCTCGAACACCGAACGGATGGAGGTCAGCCATCACGATCTTCTTTGCGCCGTGGTCAGCCATATTCCGCACCTGATCGCTTACACGATGGTTGGTGTGGCCGATGATTTTCGGCGGGTGTCGGATAAGGAAGTGGTCAAATTCTCGGCCGGGGGGTTTCGCGATTTCACTCGGATCGCGGCCAGTGATCCCACGATGTGGCGCGATGTGTTCATGACCAACAAAGAGGCGACTTTGGAAGTGCTGGGCCGCTTCACCGAAGAGCTTTTTGCCCTGCAACGCGCCATCCGCACCGGCGATGGTGATCACCTGCATGCCTATTTCACCCGCACCCGCGCCATTCGCCGCGGCATCGTGGAAGCCGGGCAGGACACCGACGCACCGGATTTCGGCCGCAGCGGGGCGCGCAAGTGATGCGCCGGGCTTGGCTGGGCCTGCTGACCGTATTGTTGGTCAGCCCGGTTCTGGCCAAGGCCCCGGACACATCGCTGCGCCCACAACCGCGCGTCCTCAACCACCCAGGCATCGTATTGCTGCCGACTGAGCCCTTGGTCCGGCCCAGGGCGCGGCCCGTTTCAGAACAGATCGCGTCCGCTTCAAGCCGCGGCACGCTTGCGCTGCTGGCTCCGGTGCAGTCCTTCCGCCCCAATCTTCGGCCCCCGTCGGTGATCCGCGAAGCCATGTCGCGCAAACGCCAGGCGCGGCGCGGCATGGTGTGTGAAAGCACCGACATTCAGGGCGAGGTCGTCGGTTTCGTCCCCGGTCGCATTCCCGGTTGCGGGATCGAGGATGCGGTGCGGGTCAAATCCGTCTCGGGCGTGGCGCTGAGCCAACAGGCCCTGATGGATTGCAACACCGCAAAGGCGCTGAACCGCTGGGTCAATAACGGCGCCAAGCCCGCCTTGCGGTCAAAGGGGCGGCTGGTCGAATTGCGCGTCGCGGCGCATTACGCCTGCCGGACGCGGAACAACCAGCCTGGCGCGCGCATTTCGGAACATGGCAAGGGGCGCGCGATTGATATTTCCGGGTTTCGGATGGATGACGGGCAGGTCATCACCGTCTTGAACCATTGGGACGCACGCGGGTTCCGCACCGCGATGCGCAAGATGCACCGCACCGCCTGCGGGCCTTTCGGCACTGTTCTGGGCCCCGATAGCGACCGTTTCCACCGCGATCACTTCCATTTCGACACGGCAAAATACCGGTCCGGGCCGTTCTGCCGTTAGCGCAGGACCAGACGCGGGGCAGGGCCCAGCGGGATCGGCCCCAGCGCCACCGCGCCGCCTCGCAGGTTCAGCCGCAAATCCAGCGCATTGGGATTGCCGCCCAACCCTTCCAGCATGCGCAGCGTCCGCTCTGCCGGGCCGTAAGCCTGTTCGGGCAGCACGCCGGCCTCGCGCGCAATCGCCAGCATCTCGCGCCAGTTCTCGGCCTTGATCGTAATCGTGCCATCGGGAATGCCCGCCTGATCGACGGTAAACTCCCCCGCCGCAAGCAGGCGCAGCGCACCCCATTTCGCGTCAGCGAGCCGCAGCTTCACATGGCGGGGCTGGGGCCGCGCGGTCTCAATCGCGCCACGGTCCCAGGGCTTGTCCCAGGTGATTGTCGCTTCCAGTTCAAGCGTGTCGAAGGTTTCGGGCAATGTCTGCGTCATCTCGGCCACGCGACGCAGGCGTTCGCCGGGGGCGAAGGCTTGGGCGCGCAGGGTGATGTCATAGACCTCGGGCGTTTGCTGCTGCGCTTTGGACAGTACCAGCGTGTCCGCCCGCGCCAGCGGCTCGCCCTCTTCCTCCATCGACCAGGGGCCCGAGGTCAGCGACAGATGCTCCAGCTCAAGCGCCAGACCGGGATGCAGGCGCAGATCGGCAGCCATATCTTGGGTCATCAGCATGAGCGTCTGGTCGAAATAGGACAGACGCTGTGGCGCATCGGCAAAGCGCAGCGTCACGTGGCCGGGCCAGATCGCGCGGCTGTCGATCTCAAGCCGTTGCGCCTGCCAGGCGGTACCCGTCGCGGGATCGGCCAGCGCGGGCGCGTCAATTGTCGTCACATGGCGCGCGGGAAAGCCGCCCAGACCCAGATCGGCGTAATCGGCCTGCCATCCGCGCGCCTCTTGCAGCGCAAACCAGTTGGCGATGTTCGATTGCATCCACCATCCGGCCCCGGCCCAATAGAGCGACCATGCCAGAACAGCCCCAAGCACCCATTTGACAAGACCAATCACCGCATGCCCTTTCGCAAGCTTTGCGTTTGGTGTTTACAGGCCCACGGAATGAAGGACCAGTCGCCATGACCATGTGGGTATTCGGATACGGATCGCTGCTGTGGAACCCCGGTTTCGACGTGGCCGAGATGCGCGTGGCCACGCTGCCGGGCTACGCGCGGTCCTTCTGCATGTCCTCGATCCATCATCGCGGCACCGAAGAAAAACCGGGCCTTGTCCTTGCGCTTGATCCCGTTGACGGGGCCAGCTGCCGGGGTATGGCCATGCGGGTGGCGCCCGGGGTCGAGGCCCAGACGCTGGACTATCTGCGCGAGCGCGAGCTGATCTCGTCGGCCTATATCGAACGCGATCTTGAAATTCATTTCGAAGATGGGCGCACCGTGACCGCCGTGACCTATGTGGTCGATACCGACCACGTGCAATATTGCGGCGGCCTTCCGTTGGAAGACCAGGCCCACATCATCGCCCATGCAGTAGGGGGCAGGGGTCCCAACACCGAATATCTGTACAACACAGCCTCTCATCTGCACGAGATCGGGCTGCATGATCCGGATCTGGACTGGCTGGCGGCCCGCGTGCGGGAGATTACGGCATAATACCTTGGCGGCGCTGGGCTTTGACGATACTGTGACGCCCAGAGCAGACGAGGTTCAGGCAGGGGCCAATGGTGAACCCAACCCGTGAGGCGCGGCCTCAGTTTTCACAACCGATCCGGCAGATCGTGACCATGCTGCTGGTGCTGGGCCTGTCCGGGGCCGGGGCCTTTCTGGCCTTGCCCCGCGTGCTGCCGGTGTTCGAGGCGAACCCATACCTGAATTCCTTCATCTTTTTTGTATTCATCATCGGTGTCTTGGCCTGTTTCTGGCAGGTGATCACATTGATCGGGTCGGTACGCTGGATCGAAAGCTTTGCCGCGACCGAAACCGCGCCTGACGGGAAGGCGCCGCGCTTGCTGGCCCCGCTAGCCAGTCTTCTGCGGTCCCGTGGCGCGCGGATGCAGATCAATGCGACCTCTTCAAGGTCGATCCTCGATTCCGTCGCACAGCGCATCGACGAGGCGCGGGAAATCACGCGCTATATCGTCAACCTTTTGATTTTCCTTGGCCTTCTGGGCACGTTCTATGGCCTTGCCACCACTGTTCCGGCCGTTGTCGACACCATCCGCAGCCTGGCCCCGCAAGAGGGGGAAGAGGGTGTCGAGGTCTTCAACCGCCTGATGACCGGACTGGAATCCCAGCTGGGTGGAATGGGCGTTGCCTTCGCGTCTTCGCTTCTGGGTCTGGCCGGATCGCTGATCGTCGGCCTGCTGGAACTTTTTGCAAGCCACGGCCAGAACCGCTTTTATCGCGAGCTTGAGGAATGGCTGTCCTCCATCACGCGGGTGGGCTTCGCCTCGGGCGAGGAGGGCACGCAGGACACCAGCGCCGTCGCCGCCGTGCTGGATCAGATGAGCGTGCAGATGGACACGCTGACCCAGATGTTCACGCAATCGGACGTCAATCTGGGCATGCTGGAGACCCGCTTGGGTCAGCTGACCGACGCGATGAATGGGCTGGTTGCGAAAATGGAGGGCGATGCGGATACCGCCCAGGCGCTGAACCGGATGGTCGACGGTCAGGAACGCCTGATCGAAGCGCTGGAAAATACCGGCGGCGACGGGATCGACGCGGAAAGCCGCATGCGCCTGCGGTCGATCGACGTGCAGATGCTGCGCATTCTGGAAGAGATCTCGGCAGGTCGTCAGGAAACACTGGCGGTGCTGCACAAGGAAATCGAAAGCGCGGTGCAGATGTTCGCCAATACGAAATCCGAGCCGCGACGCGTGCGCCCCCTGCGCCCGAACGAGGAGGGGTAAGCCATGGCGCTTTCCCGGCGCACAGGACAGCGCTTTCAGGCGTCGATCTGGCCCGGGTTCGTCGATGCCATGACGGGCCTTCTGCTGGTTTTGATGTTCGTGCTGACGATCTTCATGATTGTGCAATTCGTGCTGCGCGAAACGATCTCGGGGCAGGAAAACGAATTGAACGCGCTCAGCGCCGAAGTCTCCGCATTGGCCCGCGCTTTGGGGTTGGAAGAACGCCGGGCCGAACAGTTGGAAGACCGGGTGGGCGCGTTGTCGGCCACGCTCAGCGATGCGCAGTCGGAACTGGCACAGCAATCCTCGCTGATCGCGTCGCTTCAGGCCCAACGCGCCGAACAGGATGCCGCGCTGGCCGACGCACAGACGCGCATCACCAGTTTCGAAGCGCAGGTCGCGGCCCTTCTGGCCGATCAGGACCGCGCGCTGGGTACAATTGCCGATCTAGAGGCCGAGCGTGACAGCCTGATCAGCGAACAGGAGGCGCTGAACCTGGCCCTTGCGCAGACCCGCTCCGAAATCGACGCGCAGGCCGAGGCCGCGCGTCTTGCCGCCGCCCGGCGCGAGGCACTGGAAGCGCTGGTTGCAGATCTGCAGGCCGATAAGGCCGATGCGCAAAGCCGTATCAGCGATCTGGAAACCCAGCTAAGCGATGAGGAAGCCGCCCGCCTGGCCGAAGCCGCCGCCGCCGAAGCCCTGCGCGCGCGGCTGCAGAACGCCGACGCGGAACTGACAGCCATGACCCTGGCGCTGGAAGAACAGCGCCAGCGCGCGGAAGATACGCTGACCCTTCTGGCCGCGGCAGAGGCCGCGCGTGACGATCTGGACGCGCGCCTTCTGGCGGCGCTGACCCAGGCCGAAGCAACCTCGGAAGAGCTGCAGACGGCCCTGTCCGATCAGGACGCCTTGCGTCAACGTCTGATCTCGGCCCTCGCCGCGCAGGAAGCGGCCCAGGCCGAGGCCGAGCGCCAGATGACCCGCGCCGAAGAACGCGCCGCGCTTCTGGCCGCCGCCAATGCCGCCCTGTCGGAGGAGGAGGCCACATCAGCCGAGGCGCAGCGCGAGATGGCGCTTCTGAACCAGCAGGTCGCGGCACTGCGCACGCAGCTGGGATCTCTCCAGGCATTGTTGGATGATGCCGAAGCGCGCGATGCCGCCGCGCAGATCCAGTTGGAAAGTCTGGGTTCTGACCTGAACGCGGCTTTGGCCCGTGCGGCCGCAGAAGAACGCCGCCGCCGCCAGCTGGAAGAGGCCGAACGCATCCGGCTTGAGAAAGAGGCCGCCGAACTGGCCGCCCAGGCCCAGGATCTTGAGCAGTACCGGTCGGAATTCTTTGGCCGCCTGCGCGAGGTTCTCAGCGGACAGGACCGTGTTCGCATCGTGGGCGACCGCTTCGTGTTCTCGTCCGAGGTGCTGTTTGACCCGGCCAGCGCCGATCTGTCAGCCGCAGGCCGGGCCGAGATTGAAAGCATCGCGGGCATCCTGCGCGACATCGCCGATGACATCCCTGAAGATATCGACTGGCTGATCCGTGTCGACGGCCATACCGATAACACACCCTTGTCCGGGTTCGGCCAGTTCGCCGACAACTGGGAGCTCAGCCAGGCCCGTGCCCTGTCGGTCGTGCGTTACATGGTCAGCGATCTGGGCATTCCGCCTAACCGTCTTGCGGCGAACGGATTTGGGGAATTTCAGCCGCTGAACCCTGCCGATACCGCGGAGGCGCGTGCGCAGAACCGGCGGATCGAGTTGAAACTGACCGAACGCTGAGCCCGCTTACTCCACCTGAATGACCGCACGCGCCTGGTCGATCACCGTGTCCCCGCGCAGCATCGTGGCGATGCCTTCATAGGTGCCGGCAGGCCAGGGGCTGCGCATCTGACGCCCCGCTGCGCGGAACAGTTGCGCCTGCGTGCGCTCAAGCGTGACCTCATGCCGGATCAGCTCGCCTTTCGGGCCGGTCACGGTCAGGATCATCCGGTCGCCCGCGCGGCTGCCAAAGGCAAAGGCAAAAATCACGAAGGCGGGCGAGCTTGGCGTGATCGCGCGATCCGCGTTGCCCGCCTGGATGTCGTCAAAACGTGGGATGGCATCGGCAAAGCCGATATCGAGGATGCCGCCGGCCGCGTAAGGCAGGGGCGGGGCCCAAAGCATGGTATCGCCCGTGGGGGACAGGTCGCAGTGGTCTTCGGGGGCTTGTCCGAACGGATCCACATCCGCGCCATCCTTGCGCAGGCTCAGATGCAGATGCGGGAACTCCGTCTTGCCGCTCATTCCGATCTGGCCCAGCCTGTGGCCGACCTCGACCCGCTGGCCCGGTGCGACCGTGACGCTGCCACGGCGCAGGTGACAATATTGCGTGACCCAGCCACCGCCATGATCCAGCACAACGCCATTGCCGCATTCCCGGCCTGCGATCTCTTCGGCCCGGTCGGGGGTAAAGGGCGCATCCTCCACCCCGTCGCGCCGGCCCAGAACCGTGCCCGAGGCTGCGGCCAGAACATCCACGCCCGCCTCCATATCCGCGCGCGTTGGCAGGGCAAAATCCGTTCCGCGATGGCCGTCATAGCTCAGCGTCCCACAGGTGAAATCCTGCGCGCCGGGGCCTGGGTCGCGGTCCATGTATTGCTGGATGTAACAGGTCTCACCCAGCGTGCAGTCCACCGGCAAGGCCAAAGAAAAATCGCTCGCCAGGGCAGGCCCGGCGAGCGACAGAAACGTTGCGGCAAGCGCCGCGCGCATCAATCGGCGGTCAGAAGCGGCGGCTTGTCGCCCGAGATTCGCGGGTTCCCCGGCCCTTCGACCGTCAGATCCAGCTCGCCCTTCTTGACGCCGACCCGGACAACACCGCCCTTGGCCAGCTTGCCAAAGAGCAGTTCTTCCGCCAGCGGCTTCTTGATGTGCTCCTGAATGACGCGGCCCAGCGGACGCGCGCCCATCTTGTCGTCGTAACCCTTGTCGGCCAGCCATTCGGCGGCGGGCTTGGTCAGTTCGATGGTCACACCGCGATCCATCAGCTGTGCTTCCAGCTGCATCACGAATTTCTCCACCACCTGCAGGATCACCTCTTTCGGCAGCGCGCCGAAGGAAATCACCGCATCCAGACGGTTGCGGAATTCCGGCGTGAACTGGCGTTCGATGGCGGCTGTGTCCTCGCCCTCGCGGCGGTCGCGGCCAAAGCCGATGGCTTCTTTCGCCTGCTCCGCCGCGCCGGCGTTCGACGTCATGATCAGCACCACGTTTCGGAAATCCACCGTCCGGCCGTTATGGTCGGTCAGTTTGCCGTGATCCATCACCTGCAGCAGGATGTTATAGACATCCGGGTGCGCCTTCTCGATCTCGTCAAGCAGCAGCACACAATGCGGGTGCTGGTCGACGCCATCGGTCAGCATGCCGCCCTGGTCAAACCCGACATAGCCCGGAGGGGCACCGATCAGGCGCGAAACGGCGTGTTTCTCCATGTATTCCGACATGTCGAAGCGCAGCAGTTCAACGCCCAAAGTGTCCGCCAGTTGGCGCGCCACTTCGGTTTTCCCCACACCGGTTGGCCCTGCGAACAGGTAGTTGCCGATGGGTTTTTCGGGTTCCCGCAGACCGGCGCGTGCCAGTTTGATGGCCGAGGACAGCGCCTCGATCGCCTTGTCCTGACCGAAGACCACCCGTTTCAGGCTGCCTTCCAGATCTTTCAGAACCTCTGCATCGTCTTTGGAGACGTTTTTCGGCGGGATGCGCGCGATCTTGGCCACGACGGCTTCGATTTCTTTCGTGCCGATTGTCTTGCGGCGTTTGCTTTCGGCAACCAGATGCTGCGCGGCGCCAGCTTCATCAATCACGTCAATCGCCTTGTCGGGCAATTTGCGGTCATTGATATAGCGCGCGGACAGCTCCACCGCCGTCTTGATCGCGTCGGCGGTGTATTTCACCCGGTGATGATCCTCGAAATAGGGCTTCAGACCTTTCAGGATCTTGATGCTGTCATCCACCGACGGTTCGGTCACGTCGATTTTCTGGAACCGGCGGCTCAGCGCGCGGTCCTTTTCGAAATGCTGACGAAATTCCTTGTAGGTGGTCGAACCCATGGTGCGCAGCTTGCCGCCCTGTAGGGCAGGTTTCAGCAGGTTCGACGCATCCATCGCACCACCTGATGTGGCACCCGCACCGATCACGGTGTGGATTTCGTCGATGAACAGGACCGCGTCGGGGTGTTCTTCCAACTCGGTCACGACAGCTTTCAGCCGTTCCTCGAAATCGCCGCGATACCGGGTGCCTGCCAGAAGCGCGCCCATATCCAGGCTGTAGATCGTGGTGTTGGCCAGAACTTCGGGCGTTTCACCGGCCACGATCTTGCGCGCCAGGCCTTCAGCAATCGCGGTCTTTCCCACGCCGGGATCACCCACCAGAAGCGGGTTGTTCTTGCGACGGCGGCACAGCACCTGAATGCAGCGCTCCACCTCGGCCGCGCGGCCGATCAGCGGGTCCACATCCCCTTCGCGCGATTTCTTGTTCAGATCGACGCAATATTTGCCAAGGGCGCTTTCTTTCTGTTCTGCGGCGTCCGCCTGCGGGCTGCCTGCATCTTCTTCGCTGTCCTGAGCGCCAGAGACGGGGCGGCTTTCCCCATAGGCCGGGTTCTTGGCCACGCCATGGGCGATGAAATTCACCGCGTCATAGCGGGTCATGTCCTGTTCCTGCAGGAAATAGGCCGCGTTCGATTCACGTTCGGCAAAAATCGCAACCAGGACGTTGGCGCCTGTCACCTCTGTCCGGCCGGAGGATTGCACATGAATTGCCGCGCGCTGGATCACGCGCTGGAAGGCGGCCGTGGGCACCGCTTCGGATCCATCAATGTCGGTGACAAGGTTCGAAAGATCCTCGTCCACAAATTCAACCAGCGTGGCGCGCAGTTCGTCGGTGTCGACATTGCAGGCTTTCATCACCCGTGTCGCATCCGGTTCATCCAGCAGCGCCAGCAGCAGATGCTCCAGCGTTGCGAATTCATGCCTGCGCTCATTGGCCAGTGCCAATGCCGCGTGGATTGCCTGCTCAAGTGTACTCGAGAATGAAGGCACGATCAGTGCTCCTTCTGTCTGGGCCCCGGAGTGTGGGCTTGTGGGCCGCAGCCCGGGACCATCTTTGTCCTCATAGGTTAGAGTTTGGTTTATCGTCGGGCCGCTTCAAGTCTTTTCTGACAAATACCGGTCACATTTCCTGTTACTGTTGTGACACTGCGCGTGAGCTAGGCATCAGAAATTGTCCTTGCGGGTGCGGATTTCCGCGAAAACCTCTGCAGGGTCGGCACCTTCCATCTGAAGATGTCGGCTGACGGACGGCTCGCCTGCGCGCAGAAAGGGGTTTGTTTCCAGCTCAAGCGATAAAAGCGACGGAACGGTCGGTTGGTTTCGGGACCGCGCCGCATCGATGTCCTTGATACGAGATATAAGGGCCGCGTTGTCCGGTTCAATGGTGATCGCAAAGCGGCCATTGGCCTGGGTGTATTCATGACCGGAATAGACCACCGTCTCGGGCGGGAGGGCCGCCAGTTTCGACAGGCTGTCATACATCATATCATACGTGCCTTCGAACACGCGCCCGCATCCCAGCGCCATCAGGCTGTCTGCGGTGAAGACCGCGTTTCCCTTGGGATAATAGAAGGCCACGTGACCCAGGGTGTGGCCGGGCACGGCGATGACCAGCATTTCCCCATCTCCGGTGCCGCCTGTCATGCCGTCCGGCATAGCCATATCCAGCGGGGGAAGCTTGTCCTTTTCCGCCTCTGGCCCCATCACCATGCAGCCGTATTTATCTCTTAACTCGGCGACCGCCTGTGTGTGATCGGCATGGTGATGGGTCAGCATGATCACCCCGGGCGTCCAGCCTCGTTCATCCAGCGCGGCAATAATCGGCGCGGCTTCCGGAGCATCGATAATCGCGACCCCGTCCGGCCCGTTGACCAGATAGGCATAATTGTCCGACAGGCAGGGGATGGTCACAATCTCAAGGGGCATGGATTTTCGCCTTTACGTTGCTAAGGTGAGCGCGATTTGGAACGCCAGCTTGGCGGAAAGGCAGGACGGTCGCAATGCATCTCGATGTGCAGGACCTCAGGAACTTCTATTATCGCAGCACGCTGGGCCGTGCGGCGCAGACGATCCTTCAGGGTCGGCTGGTCGAGCTTTGGCCCGATGTCAAAGGTCAGACTGTGGCGGGCTTTGGCTTTACCTTGCCGCTGTTGCGCCCGTTCCTGCCTGATGCGCGGCGGGTCATCGCGCTGATGCCGGGGCCGCAGGGGGTGATGGCCTGGCCCGCGAACATGCCCAATGTGTCGGTCCTGATGGAGGAAACCGCCTGGCCGATTGAAACCGGCCATATCGACAAGCTGGTGGTCATGCACGGGCTGGAAACCTCTGAACAGCCCACCGCCGTGTTGGACGAAGCGTGGCGCGTCCTGGGGCCGGGTGGAAGGGCGGTCTTTATCGTGCCCAACCGTGCCGGTTTGTGGTCGCGGAGCGACCGCACGCCCTTTGGTTTTGGCAGGCCCTATACGCTGGGGCAGGTGGAAAGCCAGCTGCGCAAACATCACTTCGCGGTCGAACGGCATATGTCGGTCTTGTATCAAATGCCTTCGCGGCGGAAATTCTGGCTGAAAGCCGGACCGTTGATGGAGAAGATGGGTCAGCGCATGCCCGCGGTGATGGCGGGTGGGGTTTTCATCATCGAAGTCAGCAAACACGTCCATAACCGGCGCGGCACCCGCGTACGCAAAGAGGCTGCCAAACCCCTTGGCGTGCTGGAAGGATTGACCAAGCCTGTCGCGAAACCGGTTTAGGGCGCTGAAATCGCCCATCTGGTGGGCAAGGAATCGAAAATCCGACGAAAAAAGTGAACCAATTTCGCGGGTTTTGGGCGCGCAAACGGTCGCACTCTGGCTAAGTGACTGAAACAACAGGATTTGTCCGAAAAACCGTTATCGCTATACCATGTTGCGAGGCTGGAAACCCTCTGCTACATGCTCCCTGATTTTGACGCCCGGGTAAACGCCCGGGCTGTTTCACACGCCCCCGACGCTGCTGTTGGGGCCAGTCAATCGAAAGGGTGGACGTGTCCGAACCAGCTTCGATTTCCGAGGGGATAGCCGATCGCTATGCCACTGCGATTTTCGAAATCGCACAAGAGAACAAGGACCTTGATGGTCTTGAAGCAAGCCTTGCTGATCTCAGCGCCGCGTTGGATGCCAGCCCCGAGCTGCGCGAGGTGATTTCGTCACCCATCCTGGCGCGTTCCGAACAAAAAGCCGCAATGACCGCGCTGGCCCAGAAAATGGGTCTGGTGCAGGTGATGCAGAACGTGCTGGGCCTTATGGCTGAAAAGCGCCGCCTGTTCGTCCTGCCGCAGATGATCAAGGCCCTGCGCGCCAAGATCGCCGATCACCGCGGTGAGGTTACTGCCGAGGTCACCAGCGCGAAGGCCCTGACCAAGGCTCAGAATGACAAACTGGCCAAGACCCTGGCCGAGAAGTTTGGCAAGAACATCACCATCCAAGCGTCCGTCGATGAAAGTATCATTGGCGGCCTTATCGTCAAAGTGGGCTCGAAGATGATCGACACCTCGATCAAGGCCAAGCTCAACTCCCTCCAGAATGCAATGAAAGAGGTCGGATAAATGGGTATCCAAGCAGCAGAGATTTCTGCGATCCTGAAGGACCAGATCAAGAACTTCGGTCAAGACGCCGAAGTGGCCGAAGTGGGCCGCGTGCTCAGCGTCGGCGACGGGATCGCACGTGTGTATGGCCTCGACAATGTGCAGGCCGGTGAAATGGTTGAATTCCCCGGCGGCATTCAGGGCATGGCCCTGAACCTGGAAAGCGACAACGTGGGTGTCGTGATCTTCGGTTCCGACCGTGACATTAAAGAAGGCGACACCGTCAAGCGCACCAACTCCATCGTGGACGTGCCTGCCGGTGACGGCCTGCTGGGCCGCGTTGTTGACGGCCTGGGCAACCCGCTGGACGGCAAAGGCCCGATCGACGCATCCGAGCGTCGCGTGGCCGACGTGAAGGCCCCCGGCATCATCCCGCGTAAATCGGTGCACGAACCGATGGCGACCGGCCTGAAATCGGTCGACGCGATGATCCCGATCGGCCGTGGCCAGCGCGAGCTGATCATCGGCGACCGCCAGACCGGTAAAACCGCCGTGGCGCTGGACGCCATGCTGAACCAGAAGTCCTACAACGAAGCCGCTGGCGATGATGAGAGCAAGAAGCTCTACTGTATCTATGTGGCTGTTGGCCAAAAGCGCTCGACCGTGGCGCAGCTGGTGAAGAAACTGGAAGAAAGCGGCGCGATTGAATATTCGATCGTCGTGGCTGCAACCGCATCCGACCCCGCGCCGATGCAGTTCCTGGCACCCTATGCCGCGACTGCGATGGCCGAATACTTCCGCGACAACGGCCGTCACGCGCTGATCATCTATGATGACCTCTCCAAGCAAGCCGTGGCCTATCGCCAGATGTCGCTGCTGCTGCGTCGTCCGCCCGGCCGTGAAGCCTATCCCGGTGACGTGTTCTATCTTCACTCCCGCCTGCTGGAGCGGTCTGCCAAGCTGAACGAAGACAATGGCGCGGGTTCGCTGACGGCGCTGCCGATCATTGAAACCCAAGGTGGTGACGTGTCGGCCTTTATTCCAACCAACGTGATCTCGATCACCGACGGCCAGATCTTCCTGGAAACCGAACTGTTCTACCAGGGCATCCGTCCTGCCGTGAACACCGGTCTGTCGGTTTCGCGCGTGGGCTCGTCGGCACAAACCGACGCAATGTCCTCGGTCGCCGGTCCGGTGAAACTGTCGCTGGCTCAGTATCGCGAAATGGCGGCCTTTGCGCAGTTCGGCTCCGACCTGGATGCGGCAACCCAGCAGCTGCTGAACCGCGGCGCGCGCCTGACCGAGCTGATGAAACAGCCTCAGTACTCGCCGCTGACCAACGCGGAAATCGTCTGCGTCATCTTCGCCGGCACCAACGGCTATCTCGACAAGCTGCCCGTCAGCGAAGTCGGCAAGTTCGAGGCAGGTCTGCTGGCCTTCCTGCGCAATCAGAAAGCCGATTTCCTGAAATGGATCGCGGACGAGGATCCCAAGTTCAAATCGGGTGAAAACGTGGACAAGATGAAGGCCGTCCTCGACGAGTTCGCATCGACCTTCGCGTAAGGAGACGAGGCAATGCCCAGTCTTAAGGACCTGAAAAACAGGATCGAGTCAGTCAAATCGACCCGCAAGATCACCAAGGCCATGCAGATGGTGGCCGCCGCAAAACTGCGGCGGGCACAAGATGCTGCCGAGATGGCGCGCCCCTATGCCGAACGCTTCAACGCGGTGATGGCAGGGCTGGCCGCCTCGGTTGGTGGTTCCGACAGTGCGCCCAAGCTGCTGTCCGGAACCGGCAGTGACCAGGTGCATCTGCTGGTTGTGATGACGTCGGAACGGGGCCTCTGCGGGGGCTTCAACACCAACATCGTCAAAAAGGCCAAGACCCACGCGGAAGATCTGCGCGCCAAAGGCAAGACGGTTAAGATCCTGACCGTTGGCAAAAAAGGCCGCGACCAGCTGAAGCGTGACTATGCCGATGCTTTCGTGGGCCATGTGGACCTGAGCGAAGTCAAGAAAGTCGGCTATGCCGATGCGCAGAACATCGCCAAGGATGTGCTGGCACGCTTTGACGCGGGCGATTTCGATGTGGCGACACTGTTCTATTCGAAATTCGTCAACGTGGTGAGCCAGGACCCGCAAGCCCTGCAAATCATCCCCGCCAAATTCGAAGACACTGGCGAGGACGAAGGCGCATCCACGCTTTACGATTACGAACCTGACGAGGAAGCGATCCTCGCCGACCTGCTGCCGCGCGGTGTGGCCACGCAGATTTTTGCTGGTCTGCTGGAAAACGGCGCATCCGAGCAGGGCGCGCGGATGTCCGCGATGGACAACGCGACCCGCAACGCAGGCGAGATGATCGACAAGCTGACCATCCAATACAACCGCTCGCGTCAGGCTGTGATCACCAACGAGCTGATTGAAATCATTTCCGGCGCGGAAGCGCTGTAAGAGAGAACCGGAGACGAAACATGGCGAACGCAAAAGGCAAAGTCACACAGATCATCGGGGCCGTCGTCGACGTGCAGTTCGATGACCACCTGCCTGAAATTCTGAACGCGCTGGAAACCGACAACAACGGCAAGAAGCTGGTTCTCGAGGTTGCTCAGCACCTGGGCGAAAGCACCGTGCGCACCATCGCGATGGACGCGACCGAAGGTTTGGTCCGCGGTCAGGAAGTATCCGACACCGGCGGTCCGATCATGGTGCCCGTGGGCAACGCAACCCTGGGCCGCATCCTGAACGTTGTGGGCGAGCCCGTGGACGAAGGCGGCCCGGTCGAGGCGGACGAAAAGCGTCCGATCCACGCCGACGCGCCCGAGTTTGAAGAGCAGTCGACCGAATCCGAGATCCTGGTGACAGGCATCAAGGTTGTGGACCTGCTGGCGCCTTACTCGAAGGGCGGTAAAATCGGCCTCTTCGGCGGTGCCGGCGTGGGCAAGACCGTTCTCATCATGGAACTGATCAACAACATCGCCAAAGTGCACTCGGGCTATTCTGTGTTCGCGGGTGTGGGTGAACGGACCCGTGAGGGCAACGACCTCTATCACGAGATGATTGAATCGAACGTGATCAAGCCCGACAATCTGCCCGAAAGCCAAGTGGCCCTGGTTTATGGCCAGATGAACGAGCCTCCGGGGGCGCGTGCCCGTGTGGCGCTGACCGGCCTGACGCTGGCCGAACAGTTCCGCGACCAGTCGGGTACTGACGTTCTGTTCTTCGTGGACAACATCTTCCGCTTCACCCAGGCGGGTTCCGAGGTGTCGGCGCTTCTGGGCCGTATTCCTTCGGCGGTGGGTTATCAGCCGACGCTGGCCACCGACATGGGCGCGATGCAGGAACGCATCACCTCGACCAAGAAAGGTTCGATCACCTCGATCCAGGCCGTGTACGTGCCTGCGGACGACCTGACCGACCCTGCGCCTGCCACCACCTTTGCCCACCTCGACGCCACGACCGTTCTGTCGCGTGCGATCTCCGAGCTGGGCATCTACCCGGCGGTCGACCCGCTCGACTCTTCGAGCCGGATCCTCGATCCGCAGATCGTGGGTGAAGAGCACTACCAGGTGGCCCGTGACGTTCAGGGTATCCTCCAGCGCTACAAGTCGCTGCAGGACATCATTGCCATCCTCGGCATGGACGAACTGAGCGAAGAAGACAAACTGACCGTTGCCCGCGCCCGGAAGATCCAACGCTTCCTGTCGCAGCCCTTCGACGTGGCGAAAGTGTTCACCGGCTCTGACGGTGTTCAGGTTCCGCTCGAAGATACGATCAAGTCGTTCAAAGCGGTTGTGGCCGGCGAATACGATCACCTGCCCGAAGGCGCCTTCTACATGGTGGGCGGCATCGACGAAGTGATCGCCAAAGCCGAGAAAATGGCCGCCGACGCAGCCTAATCAGACAGGGTAGGGTGGGACTTGTCCCACCTCTCCCGAACCGGAGGCCAATATGGCAGACACTATCCAGTTCGATCTCGTCAGCCCCGAGCGCAGCCTCGCCTCGCTCGAGGTCAAGGCGGTCCAGATCCCCGGTGCCGACGGTGACCTGACGGCGATGCCGGATCACGCTCCGCTGATCACCACGCTGCGCCCCGGCATCCTGACCGTGGAAGCACCCGGTGAGACATCGGAATATGTCGTCTTCGGCGGCTTCGCTGAAATCGGCGCGTCCGGTATCTCGGTCCTGGCGGAAAAGGCCGTGCCGAAAGGCGAAATGACCCGCGCCGATCTGGACGCCATGGTGGAAGAGGCCCGCGCGGCCGTCGAAACCGCCAAAGCGTCGGATGATAACCTGGTCGACGATGCGGTCAAACTGCTGGCCGATATGGAAGCCCTGGGCACCCATATGTCGCTCTAAGCGCGACCGCTCGCATTCATCGGAAAAGCCCTGCCCCGTCGGCGGGGCTTTTTCTGTTCAGATGGGCCGAAGCGACGCGAAAAACATGTCGAAACCGTCACTGACAGCCAGGCATGCCTCAGCCTTGGGCCAATCGACTTCGGAATGGGGCAGGTCAAACCAGACAATCTGCCCAAAGCGTTGGCCCTGATGGATAATGCCATACACGCCCCCGCCGCTGTCATTGGCGATCCACAGCAATTCCTGCCCGATTTTACCGTTCAGATCCGGTAAAGGGTCGCTCCGATCCCTACGATACAGCTGGAAAAAGCAAGACACATCCCGCCCAACACCCGGATCCGGGGCAATCATCCGATCCGGGCCGCCGCCATTCTGCCGCATTAGAAATGCCCGGTATTGCGGTGGAAACCGTATCCCGGCACCGGCTTCGAACGCTGCAAGTTCGGCGGCTGTGACGCCAGCGCGCGTGTCCAAAAAACCCCAGGTCATGTGGGGGAACCCGGATGAGGCGTTCTCAAAACCCGAAAACCTCCATGTCCCCGCAGAATTGCCGGGCGAGAGCAAGGCTCATATTGTCGCCCACGGCCTTGACCGACAGTGTCAGCTGCGGCGCAATTGGCGTCACTCCGGCCGCTTGCGGATCGAAGGTGAACTGGACCGCCTTGCGCCCGGGTTGCATGACGCTGGGGCCCACGGGGGCAACCAGATACACGCGTGTATTGGATCGCAGCCCTTGTGACAGCCCGAAAAGCCCAGCCGCGCACCAGTAATCCTGCGCGCCGACGCGCCCGCCGCGCGCGATGACCTCGAACCGGGTCGCGTCAATCTGCACCGCGGGAAGGCGATGGATCACGCCGAAGATAAACATGTCCGCCAAAAGCATGTTGGGTAAAAAGACCAGGATCAAAGCCAGACGTCGCATCGGCGCTCTCCTCATTTTGAGGGGTCCATTGCAGCAGAATTCAGGCCTTTGGTCAAAGACTGGTCAAAACATGCAAAAGCGGCAAAACATGCCAACAGGCACCTCATTGCGCGCAAAACCCTTTCCTCTGTCCTGATTTTTGCCCAAGTTATCGTCGACTGTCTCAGAAAACAGAAACCCGAGCAGACAAGATGAAACGCATAGCAAGCCACCTGATCGGCGTGGACCAGGGTGACCTGGTTCTGTTCTCGGATTACGAGAATGACGGAGAGATGTGGACAGGCTCCGGCGAACGCGAACGCGTGGTCTCGGTCGCGTTTTCGCAGAAATACCGCAAGCCGCCGGTGGTGCACTGCGCGATGTCTCTGCTGGATCTGGCGACGGGGCCTTCGATCCGCACCGATGTGGCTGCGCGCGATATCACCGAGAATGGCTTCAAGATCGTTTTCCGCACCTGGGAAGACAGCCGTGTCGCGCGTATTCGCGTGGCCTGGATGGCCATCGGCGAATTGCCCGATGACGAGGAATGGGAACTGTACTGACGGTTTGCAGCACCGGTCGAGCAGAAGGGTCTGCGCCAGGTCGCCTTCGGCCCCTCTATTCGCTTTCTCATGGCTTTGGGGTACTGTACTGCCAAGGACAAAATTCCCAGTTCAAGACGCCATTCCATGTCAGACCTTAAATGCTTTTTGATCAACCTTGATGGTTCAACCGACAGAATCGCACTGGCTGGGGCAGAGCTGTCAAAGATCGACCTGACTTTTGAGCGGATCCCGGCTGTGAACGGCCGCCTGCTGGATCTGGATGCTCAACCCGACTATTCCAAGGCGCAGACGCAATCCTATTTCGGACGCGAGTTGTCCGCCGGGGAAGTCGGCTGCTTTCTCAGCCATTTCAAAGCTTTGCGGAGGTTTCTGGAGACAGAGGCGCGATACGCGCTGATCCTTGAGGACGATATTGTGATCCGCCCGGGCGGTGAAGCGATCTGGGCCGATCTTGTGACACGGCTGGACGATGCAGCAATTAGTGGCTGGGGATTTATCGACGTGGGTGCGCCCCCGCACAAGCTTTATACCGCTGTGTTCCCTGTCGCTGGAGGACATGGAAACCAGCTTTGCCGGTCGCACTACTTTTCATTCGGGGCCCATGCGATCTTGTGGTCGCGGCAGGGGGCCCAGATGGCGCTGAAAGACGGATTTCCAATGAACGCGCCTTACGACATTTTCCTGCGGGCGTGGAATGCGCGAAAGGATATCGGCTATGCCCTTCTCGAGCCGCCATTCGGCGTCAGCGGTCTCGATAGCGACATAGAGGCGGTGACAAACCGTTCCTATCACCAGTCACGCTGGGCGCAGATCAAACGTCGCCTTGTCGAAAAACCGGCGGTCTATCTGAATATGGTAATGTTCCGCCTGAAACGCCTGTTGAAAGCCTGAAGGCCGGACAGCGGGATGGCCTGATATCAGGCCGTCGCGAAGAGGTTCTCGTAAACCGGTGTCAGCGTTTCCGCTTCGAACAGCGACGACACGGACGTGCCGTGCCAGATGTTCAGGATCGCTTGGGCAAAGATCGGCGCCGTCGGCAGCACCCGGATATTCGGCGCAGCCTTGACGGCTTCCGTGGGTTGGATCGTGTCCGTGATCACCAGCGACTTCATGACGGAATTGGTAACCCGCTCCACCGCAGGGCCGCTCATCACGCCGTGGCTGATATAGGAATGCACTTCCTTGGCGCCGTTTTCCAACAGCACCTCCGCCGCTTTGCACAGGGTGCCGGCCGTGTCACACATGTCATCCACGATCAGACAGATCTTGTCTTTCACGTCACCGATCACGGTCATCTCTGCCACTTCACCGGGCTTTTCCCGACGCTTGTCGACGATCGACAGCGGCGCATTGATCCGTTTGGCCAGCTCGCGCGCGCGCGCCACGCCGCCCACGTCGGGGGACACCACCATCAGATCGGCCATCCGGTCCTTGAAGGTCGCCTGGATATCCAGTGCAAAGATCGGGGAGGCGTAAAGGTTGTCCACCGGAATATCGAAAAATCCTTGGATCTGGGCTGCGTGCAGATCCATCGTCAGCACTCGCTCTACCCCGGCGCTGACCATCATGTTGGCCACCAGCTTGGCCGAAATCGGCGTACGGGCCTTGGTGCGGCGATCCTGGCGGGCATATCCGAAATAGGGGATCACGGCGGTGATCCGGCTGGCCGAAGACCGGCGCAACCCGTCGCACATGATCAACAGCTCCATCAGGTTGTCATTGGCCGGGTTCGACGTGGGCTGGATGATGAACATATCCTCCCCGCGCACGTTTTCGAACACCTCGACGAAGATCTCGCCATCATTGAACCGCTCGACCCGCGCATCGACCAGTCCCACATTCACACCCCGGTGCATCGACATGCGGCGGGCAATGGCCTGAGCGAGCGGACGGTTGGCATTCCCAGCGATCAGCTTGGGTTCGTTCATTTGCGGCATATTCAGAAATCCCCGGGTGGCAGCGCAGACATATGACAGAATCGTGACGTTGACACCGCTTAGCACGTGACTACCGTGCCGGAAAGTTCCACTCCGGGGAAGGCGAAGATATGGCTCAGATCGATTACTATTTTGCGACAATTTCACCCTATACCTATCTCGCCGGAACGCGGCTGGAGGAGATTGCGGCCCGCCTTGGCGCCACGATCCACTATAAGCCGGTCGATCTTGTGGCGCTTTTTGCCCGCACGGGGGGCACGGTGCCAAAAGATCGCCACCCGTCGCGGCAGGAATACCGTGCTCAGGAATTGCTGCGGCAGGCAAAGAAACTGGGTATGCCCTTCAACCTGCATCCGGCCCATTGGCCCACCAACCCGGCGCCGTCATCCTACGCCTTCATCGCCGCGCAGAACGCGGGCGGTGGCGATCTGGGCGCACTGGCGCATGGCTTTACGCGCGCCTGCTGGGCCGAGGAAAAGGACATCGCACAGGATGACGTGATCCGCGACTGCCTGTCTTCGGCAGGGTTTGACCCGTCGCTGGCCGATAGCGGGCTGTTGCAAGGGGCCGAAACCTATGCCCGCAACCTTGAGGACGCAGCGGAACATGGTGTCTTTGGCGCGCCGTTCTATATCACCGAAGACGACCAGCGCTTCTGGGGTCAGGACAGGCTTGAGGATCTGGAGGCGCATCTGATCGAAATGAAAGGCTGATCCGCAGTGAAAGATGCAATGACCGACGCACGCCCGCCCGTCTATCAAACAACCATGGGCGATGGCCCGCGCGATGTGCTGGCAATTCACTGCACGCTGGCGCATTCCGGTGTCTGGCGCGGTCTTCTGCGTGAAATGCCCGACGACATTACAATCCACGCGATCGACCTGCCCAGCCACGGGCGCAGCGCGGATTGGAAAGCGTCAGACGGGGATTTCCAGGATGTCTCGGCTGCGGGCGCACGAGCGCTTTTTGATCGGCCGATGGATCTGCTGGGCCATTCCTTTGGCGCGACCATTGCCCTGCGCCTGGCGGCGGAACGTCCCGATCTGGTCCGCTCCCTCACGCTGATCGAACCGGTCTTTTTCGCTGTCGCAGCGCTTGACGCACCAGAGGCTCTTGAAAAGCACAATGCCGACGCGCAACCCTTTTTCGATCTTTACGCAGCAGGCGATATCACTCAGGCGGCCCGGCTCTTCAACCGGATGTGGGCCGATCCCACCAGCCCGCGCTGGCCAGACCTGCCCGAAGCCACCCGCGCCGCGATGGTGCGCGCGATCCATGTGGTGGTGGCCAGCGATGCCGCGATCTTCCACGACCGGATGGGGCTGCTGAAGCCGGGTGGCATGTCCCAACTGACAGCACCCACACGGCTCATGCGGGGCAGCAATACCCATGAGGTGATCGGCGTGATCAATGACGGCCTCGCGCGCCGTATGCCTAATGCGGAAAGCCATGTGGTCGAGGGCGCAGGGCATATGCTGCCCATCACGCACCCGGCAGAAACGGCGGCCCATCTGCGCGCGCTTTTCGCTCAGGCGCCGCTCCCGGCGTGATCGTCGGGACACCGTATTTTCAGCAAGAAGAAGGACCTGTCAGAGCAGGGCCAGAAACGCGTCGATCTGATCGTGGCCGATGGACCAGTCGCACACCAGACGGCAGGCCAGCATCTCGTCCGGGTCGCCCTCCAGCGTGCCGCCCCACAGGTGATACATCGCGCCCTTGTCGAACAGATCCTGATGTTTGGCGCGCGGGAAAGCGGCAAAGACCATATTGGCATGCGGTTCGTGCAGGAACTCCGCCCCTTTGGCGCGCAGCCCGTCGATCAGGTGTTTGGCATTGTCATTCGCCATCCGCGCCGAGCGCAGCCACAGATCGTCACGCAGATAGGCTGCCATTTGCGCCGACAGATACCGGTGCTTGGAAAAGAGATGCGCACCCCGTTTGCGGCGCAGCTCGAACTCCCGGGCCTTTGACGGGTCGAAAAAGACAACCGCTTCAACCCCCATAAGCCCGTTCTTGGTGCCGCCGAAGCTGACCGCATCCACACCGGCTTTCCACGTCATCTCGGCCGCCGAACAGTTCAGCGCCACCAGCGCATTGGCAAAGCGCGCGCCATCCAGATGCACCGGCAAGCCATACTCTTTTGCCACGCCGCAAAGCGCCTCAAGCTCTTCCAGCGTATAGACCGATCCCCGTTCGGTGACCTGAGTGATCGACACCGGACCGCGTTGGGGACCATGCACGCCACGTGTTTCTTCCGCCGCGATGGTCGTGCGCAGGGCCTCAGCCGTCATCTTGTCGCCGCCGGGCACAAGGGTCAGCTTCGCGCCCGAGGTGAAGAATTCCGGTGCGTTGCACTCATCCTCGTGGATATGGGCGACCGGTGAACAAAAGACCGTCTGATACGGCTGGCACAGCGTGGCCAGGGCCAGCGAATTTGCCGCCGTGCCGGTGGCCACGAGATAAACTGCCGCCTCGGGCGCCTCGAAAATCTCCCGGATTTTCTCGCGCACCTCATCCATCAGCGCATCCGCGCCATAGGCCATGGCATAGCCGTCATTCGCCTCGGCCAGGGTGGCCAGCACTTCGGGGTGAACGGGACCGGAATTGTCAGAGGCGAAAAACATCTAAACGGGCTCCTCGATGATATAATCTTCCCAATCGTCTTCGGGGATTTCGAATTCGGGGACGGTGGCGTTTTGCATGGACACACCTGCGCGATGCACTGTCTCGGCCGTTCCCGAGATCAGCGGATGCCAATCGAACAGCGGCTTGCCCTCATAGACCAGGCGATAGGCGCAGGTTTCTGGCATCCAATAGAGGTTCTTTTCGATATTGCCCGGTTTCAGAACGATACAATCGGGCACGAACTGATGGCGGATGTCATATTGTGCGCAACGGCAGCTGCTGTCGTCGAAAAGCCGGCAGGCCACATTGGTCAGCGCCACTTCGCCGGTATCCTCGTCTTCCAGCTTGTTCATGCAGCATTTGCCGCAGCCATCGCACAGCGCTTCCCATTCGCGGGGGGAGAGTTGGTCAAAGCGTTTCTTCTCCCAGAAGCGTTTGGCCAATCCGCTGCGATCTATCGGATCACTCATAGCGCGCTCAGGATCCCACGCGCGCGCTGGCAATCGGCATCCATTTGCGCGATCAGCCCATCAAGACTGTCGAATTTTTCTTCGGGGCGCAAAAATTCCACCAGCCCGACCGACAGGGTCGCGCCGTAAAGATCGCCCGAGAAATCGAACAGGAAGGTTTCCAGATTGGGCCTGTTCACCCCGAACATCGGGCGCACGCCCATGGACGCGGCCCCGTGGTATTTGCCCTTGTGCGGGCCATCGAGCACATCCACCAGAACCGCATAGACACCAAAAGCCGGAGGATGCAGACCGTCAATCGACATATTCGCGGTCGGGTAACCCAGCTGGCGGCCCCTCTGTTCGCCTCCGATCACCGGGCCTTCGATCCGATGCCAATGCCCCAGCATCGCCGCCGCATCGCGCGTGCGTCCTTCGCTGAGCGCGGTGCGGATCGCTGTCGAAGACACGGTGGCGTCGCCATTCTCCAGCAGTTGGGCGATTGTCACACCAAATCCCATGTCCGCGCCAAAACGCTGCAGATCCTCTGCCGTGCCCGCGCGCGCCTTGCCAAAACAGAAATCAGCCCCCACCACCACATGGCGCAGACCCAGGCCGTCGCAGATGACCTTGCGGGCAAATTCCTCCGGGGTCAGTGACGCCAAAGCCGCGTTGAAGTTCAACTCATAGAGCCGCTCCACCCCCAGTTTCGCCAGACGCGACGCGCGCGCCTCCCGGCTCATCAGACGGAAGGGTGGGGCCTCGGGCGCGAAATACTCGCGCGGATGCGGCTCGAACGTCAGGATGCCCAGCGGCGCGTCCGGTATCGCTTTGCGAGCCAGATCGATGACCGACTGATGACCCAGATGCACGCCGTCGAAATTGCCGATGGCCGCGCTTGCGCCGCGGTCGTCAGGGGTAGTGTAGGTGTAATCTCGGATGATCCGCATGGGTCGCAGGGGTATCCGCCCGCGCGCCCCTCTGCAAGAGGGACAACCGCCGCGCGGCGCGGGTCAGGAATTCCCGACTGCACCGATCCGGCTGGTTCTGGTAAGGTGACGCAAGGGAAGGGTGGCGCATCTACGGGGGGAGCGCATGACCATCATCATCCGAAGACTTGTCACCGTCGCACAGGTCACATTGATCCGACGGCCAACGAATCCGCATATCGAAATCCAGGATGCACGCGATCTGGGGCCAGAAAACATGCCGGGATCTACGGTGTCACGACAAGCGACGCGACGCCGATACGACAAGGAATTCCTGCGCGACTGCCTGCAGCGCCGGTTCTATTGATCGCGGATCAGTCGAACTTCCGGCTGGGGGCCAGCACGGTCGCTTCGCCCACCAGAACCTTCTTGCCATCGACCGAACAATGGCAATCCAGCTTCACGCGGCGCTTGGAAAAGTCGATGTCGATCACCTTCACCTCGGCATAGACCATGTCGCCGGGGCGCACTGGGGCAAGAAACTTCAGCGATTGGCCCATATAGACCGTGCCGTGGCCCGGAAGCTGTTCCCCGATCACGGCCGAGATCAGGCCAGCCGTCAGCATCCCATGGGCAATCCGGCCCTCAAAGATCGTGTCGCGGGCGTAATCGTCATCCAGATGCACCGGGTTGCGGTCGGTCGACACCTCGGCGAACATCTCGATATCCTGATCGGTGACCACTTTGCGCAGGTGGCGGGTCATCCCCATCTCGATGTCTTCGATACAGATCGTGCCGCGGGGCAGATTGTCCAACATGTTTCCCTCCGATCCGGGATGGCAAGGTAATATTTAGTTAGCCTGACCGGCTATTTCGGCAAGTTTATTACTTTGCAAACGCAGAAAAGCAAGGGGAAAATGCTTAACGCAACTTCCCTATGGTGAAGGTCGGATTGGACATTTCCTTTTGAATATAGGCGCTTAGCGCATCGGGGTCCGGTTGGTGCGACGTTTTCGTTTCCGCCGCCGCCAATCCGCCCGAGATAAAGAGGGAATCGATATCCTCCCCCATGGCGCCCTGAATGTCGGTATGGATGCCGTCACCAATAGCCAGAATGGCCTGATCGGGGATGCCGGGTTTGACGGCGGCCAGCCTGCGGCGGGCCAGATCATAGATCGGCGGATGGGGTTTGCCGAAATAAAGGCTCTCGCCCCCCATTTCGGTGTAAAGCCGCGCCAAAGCACCCGCGCAATATTCCCGGCTTTCGCCGCGATCCACGACGATATCGGGATTGGCACACAGCAGTTTCATGCCCTTCTGCTTGGCGTAAAGAAACTGCGGGCGCATCTCGGCCGGGTCGGCCAACGGGTCGAAGGGGCCGGTGCAGACGATGCCCTCGGCCTGGTCCAGATCAACCTGTTCGATCTCAACCGGGTCTTCAATTATGTGGATCGGATCGAAGAACCGGGTGTCGCGGGATTCCCCGATAAACCAGACCTTCTGCCCCACGACGCCGCGGAACATCGCCGCGCGGGCGCTGTCACCGCTGGTGGCGATGCTGTCCCAGGACTCCTCCGGCACCCCGAACGAGATCAGCTGTTTTTCCACGCCCACCCGCGCGCGGGGGGAGTTGGTGACCAGAACGACAATCCCGCCCTTCTGGCGATAGGCCTGCAATGCAGCCACGGCGTCGGGCAGGGCGCTTACCCCGTCATGCACGCAGCCCCACAGATCGACGAAAAGCGCCTCGTACCGGTCCGAGATGTCAGCGAGGGATGAGATGATTTCGGTCATGGGGCGGCTCCGACAGAAGAAACAAGCGTTGCCGCACCCCTAACTGCTGCATGGGCCTCCATCAAGCGCGCCCAAGATTTTTCGAAAAATCTTGGGCCCGGATGAAAACCCGATGAATCAGACTTTGAGGTTCGGGATGATCTGCTTTTTGCGGCTGACCACACCCGGCAGAACCACTGTGTCGCCACTCACTGTCGCGCCAAAGCTCTTTTCCGCCACGGTTTTCACCAGATCATTGGGCACCAGAAGCGTGGCTTCCTCGTTCAGGATATCCACCACGAACAGCAGCACCTGATCCGCACCGTCTTCCTGGGCCACGCCCACCATCGACGCCATCAGGCTGTCCTTGCGGTCCAGCACCGTCTTGGGCGAGGTCGTCTCAAGCACGGAAACGCGGAACTGTTTGCCGCCCACCTCATATTCCTTGGAATCCATCCGAAGAAGCTCCGCATCCGAAAAGGACGACACGTCGGATTTCGCAGCGAACATTTCGGCCGCATAGGCCGGAATATCCACACCCAGATCCTTCGCCAGATCGTGGGCAATCGCCTTGTCTTCCTGCGTCGTGGTAGGTGACCGGAATTCCAGCGTGTCACTCAGGATGCAGGACAGCATCGCGCCTTTCACTTCCGTCGGCGCCTGCGCCATATCCTTGCCGATCATCTTCCACATGATCGTGGCGGTGCAGGCCAAGGGTTCGATGCGAATGTCGATCGGGCCTTTGGTCTCCAGCCCGCCCACCAGCTTGTGGTGGTCGATGATCGCGCGGATATCGGCGCTGTTGATCCCGTCGGGCAGTTCGGCCGGGTTGTTGGTGTCCACGATCACCACCGGCTGATCCTCGGCCACACCGTCGATGATGCGCGGCTTCTCCAGCCCCCATTTCTCCAGCATGAAGGCCGCTTCGGTGTTGGGCTCGCCCAGCAGCACCGCTTCGGCTTGTTCGCCTTTGATCTGGTTCAGATACCACGCCCAGATGATGGGCGAGCCGGTCGAGTCGGTATCAGGGGATTTATGGCCAAAAACCAGAGTGCTCATGTTCCGTGTATCCTTGGGTAAAATCGGGTCGCGCGCCTTATATGGCCGCGCACGGGTCTTGTCACCCGCCCAATTACCGCCTGCGGCGACAGGTCAGGGCTGACCCGTGAACGCCGCCCGATCCAGCCGGTATCCCGCCTGATCCAGCAGGTTCAGCACACCGTCTTCCCCCATCAGATGCAGCGCGCCCACGGCCACGACGATGGTGCTTTCCCGCGCACTCAGAATCGGGTCCATCCAGGCATGGTTGCGCGTGTCCAGAAGCTTCGTCTTGAACTCCTCCAGCAGCGCTTCAACCTGCTCGGGCGGCAGCTCTGACCGGCGATGGGACATCACGCGGGCGAATTCCCAGGCGGCGGCGGTCTGTTCATCGAAATAGAAATACGAGGTGGTCATGAACTGATCTTCGCTGTCATGGGCAAAAGGCAGCGTCGCCATCAGCATCTGCAGCTGTTCCTCCACAGTGCCATCGGCGATCAGGGCGTAAAGCTCCTCGAACCCTTCCAGCGACCGCACCGGCACATCTGCATCCCGCGCCGCCTCCATCAGGCGCATGTCCAGCCCGCCCTTGGCCAGTTCGGGGTTCGCGATGGCGCAACCGGGCATGCCCAGCATCAGTGTCTGCATCCAGGGCTGCATCTTGGCCGCCATGAAACCGGGCAACCCGCGCTCGCGCATGGCAGAGGCCAGGCGCTCCCAATCCTCTTCCGACAGCAGTTCGGGCAGGGTGGGGCCTTCGGTGATGAACACCTTTTCGGGCTGTTCAGCCAGGGCGGCCTGCATGGCCATCTGTTCCTCGTCCGTCATCTCGACAAACAGCAGATCGGCGGCCTGCACAACCGGCAAAAGCGCGGGCAGAACGCTGTCCCAGCGCGGATCGTCCAGGTGCATCGTGCCCATCACATGGATCGTCTGATCGCCCTTCCGCGCAATCCAGTGATTGCCCGCGGCATAGGGCGTCTCCCCCATCGCCTGGGCGATCTGCGCCTGTTCCCCGGCGCTGAGCGTCTCGCGCAGATCCGCACCCGTGCAATAGGCCGCCTGCGCGGCGCTGCCTGCCAGAAGAAGGGAAAGGGACAAAATCCAACGTATCATCGCAACCTCGTGCCATCGTGACCTGACGCCAAGCTATGTCTGCCACGCCCCATGCACAACCACCCCGCTTGAAGCGGTGGCCCGCGCTTTCTAGGGTGCGGTATGGAGCGTGAACGTGACCTCTACCCCCCGATCAAGGCGCTACTGACGCGTCAGGGCTATACCGTGAAAGGAGAGGTCGGCGCCGCCGATGTCATGGCCCTGCGCGGCGACGACCCTCCCGTGCTGGTCGAGCTGAAACTGCGCTTCTCATTGTCGCTGTTCCATCAGGCCGTCGCGCGGCTCAGCATCACCGATCACGTCTACATCGCCGTGCCGCGCCCCACGGGAAAGACGGCGCGCCGCGCGATCCGGGACAACACCGCGCTGTGCCGCAGGCTTGGGCTGGGGCTGATCCTGGTTGATGCAAAAGGCCGCGCGGATGTGCAATGCGACCCGGGGCCTTACGCGCCGCGCAAGTCGCACAAGAAGCAGGCGCGGCTGCTTCGGGAATTCGACCGGCTGCAGGGCGATCCCAACGATGGCGGCGCCACGCGCTATGGTATCGTCACCGCCTATCGTCAGGATGCACTGCGCTGTGCCGCGTATCTGGCCGAGCACGGCCCTGCAAAAGGCGCCGTTGTGGCGCGCGAAACCGGCGTGGCCAAGGCCACGCGCGTGATGGCGGACAACCACTATGGCTGGTTCGAACGTGTGACCACCGGCGTCTATGGTCTGACACCAAAAGGCGCTGAAGGTCTGAAACACTGGGCCTATAGCTGGGAAGCCTGATCCCCGCATTTCTTCTTGCGTCAAATACGGCGGGGGAGTCCCGAAGGGACGGGGGCAGCGCCCCCCAGCGCGCGGAAGATTTTTCGCGAAAAATCTTCACGGAGCCGTGTTGACAGCCTGACGCACCCTCATTATCTCCACGCCGTTAGCACTCGAAGCGAGTGAGTGCTAATAAGGGCTGGCAACACTCCAGCCCTTTAGGGAGAAAACTTTGAGCCTTAAGGAGCTGCAAAGATGGCATTCAAACCACTTCATGACCGGGTGCTGGTGCGCCGTGTGGAAAGCGACGAAAAAACCGCTGGCGGTCTGATCATCCCCGACAGCGCAAAAGAAAAGCCTGCCCAGGGTATTGTCGTTGCCTGTGGCGAAGGCGCCCGCAAGGACAGCGGCGAGCTGATCGCAATGGCTGTCGCAGAAGGCGACAAGATCCTGTTCGGCAAATGGTCGGGCACCGAGGTCACCATCGACGGCGAAGAGCTGCTGATCATGAAAGAAAGCGACATTCTCGGCATCATCGAAGCAGGTGCGGCGGCCAAAGCGGCCTGAACGCCCCGGATCGTCTGAGAAAAACGCAACAATCTGAACGGAGAATACGAAAATGGCTGCAAAAGACGTCAAATTCGATACCGACGCGCGCAACCGGATGCTAAAGGGTGTGAACATCCTGGCCGACGCCGTCAAAGTAACCCTGGGCCCCAAAGGCCGTAACGTGGTTCTGGACAAATCCTTCGGCGCACCGCGCATCACCAAGGACGGTGTGTCGGTTGCCAAGGAAATCGAACTGGAAGACAAGTTCGAAAACATGGGCGCGCAAATGGTGAAAGAAGTCGCCAGCCGCACCAATGACGAAGCCGGTGACGGCACCACCACCGCAACCGTTCTGGCGCAAGCCATCGTCAAAGAAGGCATGAAATCGGTTGCCGCTGGCATGAACCCGATGGACCTGAAGCGCGGCATCGACATGGCAACCGCCAAAGTCGTTGAAGCGATCAAAGCCGCCGCCCGCGACGTGACCGACAGCGACGAAGTTGCTCAAGTCGGCACCATCTCGGCCAACGGCGAAGCGGAAATCGGTCGTCAGATCGCCGACGCGATGCAAAAAGTTGGCAACGAAGGCGTCATCACCGTCGAAGAAAACAAAGGTCTGGAAACAGAGACCGATGTTGTCGAAGGCATGCAGTTCGATCGCGGCTACCTGTCGCCTTACTTCGTGACCAACGCCGACAAGATGACGGCCGAGCTGGAAGACTGCATGATCCTGCTGCACGAGAAGAAACTCTCGTCGCTGCAGCCGATGGTTCCGCTGCTGGAATCGGTGATCCAGTCGCAAAAACCCCTGCTGATCATTGCAGAAGATGTCGAAGGCGAAGCGCTGGCAACTCTGGTTGTGAACAAACTGCGCGGCGGCCTGAAAATCGCAGCTGTCAAAGCACCGGGCTTCGGCGATCGTCGTAAAGCCATGCTGCAGGACATCGCGATCCTGACCGGCGGCCAGGTCATCTCCGAAGATCTGGGCATGAAGCTGGAAAACGTGACTGTGGACATGCTGGGCACCGCCAAGCGCGTTCAGATCACCAAGGACGAGACCACCATCATCGATGGCGCAGGCGAGAAGGCCGAGATCGAAGCACGTGTTGCCCAGATCCGTGGCCAGATCGAAGAAACAACCTCCGACTACGACCGTGAAAAGCTGCAAGAGCGCGTTGCCAAACTGGCAGGCGGTGTTGCCGTGATCCGCGTCGGCGGCATGACCGAAGTGGAAGTGAAAGAGCGTAAGGACCGTGTGGACGATGCTCTGAACGCGACCCGCGCTGCCGTGCAGGAAGGTATCGTTGTGGGTGGTGGTGTTGCTCTGGTTCAGGCAGCCAAAGTGCTGGAAGGCCTGGAAGGCGCCAACAACGACCAGAACGTCGGCATCAACATCGTGCGCAAAGCGATCGAAGCGCCTCTGCGCCAGATCGCCGAGAACTCGGGCGTGGACGGGTCGGTTGTGGCCGGCAAGATCCGCGAGTCGAACGACGCATCCTTCGGCTTCAACGCGCAGACCGAAGAATATGGCGACATGTTCAAGTTCGGCGTGATCGACCCTGCGAAAGTTGTGCGCACCGCACTGCAAGACGCAGCTTCGGTCGCTGGCCTGTTGATCACCACCGAAGCGATGGTGGCGGACAAGCCTGCGAAAGAAGGCGCACCCGCCGGCGGCATGCCCGACATGGGCGGCATGGGCGGCATGATGTAAGATCAAATTCGCATCGCGAATTTGATCTGGTGGCGACAGGTGTTTGGCCCACGGGCCAAACGCCGAGAGCCACAGCTACGCCATCCTTGGTGCTGGTAAGCGGCGGTTGCTTTTCAACGAAAAGCAATGAGAGCCCACACCGCAAAAAAGATGAGAGGGGGTCGCCACGCGCGGCCCTCTTTTCTTTTTGCGCTGTGCTTTTTGTTGCCGATGGTTTTGGGTATTTCCAGCCAGAAAGAAGCAGGAGCGCGGTTTTGTCTGGCAGGCCGCCGCGCGGACCGATAGGCCTGTGGCATGAGCCTGTTTCTTCTGACCGCGCTGACCATGGTGGCCTTTGCCGCCAATTCCGTCCTGAACCGTCTGGCGCTGGTGGATGGCAGCATTGATCCTGCGTCTTTCGGCGCGGTGCGGCTGGCAGCGGGTGTCGCCATGCTTTGGATCCTGGCCATGGCGGGCGGCAACGGGCGGATCGAGCGCAGCGGGGATTGGCGCGCGGCGGCGGCGCTTTTTGTTTACATCTTCGGGTTTTCCTTTGCCTATATCGCGCTGGATGCCGGGCTGGGTGCGCTGATCCTGTTCGGGATGGTGCAGATCACCATGTTCGCAGGTGCCTTGTGGGGCGGGGAGCGTCCGCCTGTGCAGCGTTGGGTCGGGGCGGTGCTGGCCTTTGGTGGGTTGGCGTGGCTTCTGTGGCCCGGTGCGGGCATCGCGGTGAGCATCTTGCACGGCGCGTTCATGGTGGCGGCAGGGATCGGCTGGGGGATCTATTCCCTGATCGGGCGCGGCGCAACGGACCCGCTGCGGGCGACGGCGGCGAATTTCCTGTTTGCAGCGCCCTTCGGTATCGCGCTTGCGCTGATCCTCTTTGCCGGGGCAGGGGCGTTGTCAACATGGGGCATCCTGCTGGCCATCCTGTCGGGGGCGGTCACATCCGGGCTGGGCTATGCGCTTTGGTACCGCGTGCTGCCGCAGCTGGCGCCATCGGTTGCCGCAGTCGCACAACTGACCGTGCCGGTGATCGCCATGACCGGTGGGCTGATCTTTCTGGCCGAACCCATCACCTGGGACGTCGTGCTGCCGGCCTTGGTTGTCTTGGGCGGCGTCGCCGCGTCGGTCATTCCGCGTCAGAAGACAATCCGTTCCAGCGGGTCATAGCCAAATCCCCGGTTCCAGGCGACCTGCGGCAGGCTTGAGGGTTTCAGGTACAGCTCCTCCACCTCGTCCTGCGTGAACCAGGCGCGGCGTCTGACGATCTGTTCGGGGTCCTGCCAATCGTCGCGCAACTCTCCGGCGATCAGTTTGCAGCGGAAGAACAGCTCGACCTGATGAAAATCGCGCTCGGGGTCGTGAAATTCATTCACCAGGCAGGGCGGGCCCACGGAAATGGTCAGGCCCGTTTCCTCCATCACCTCGCGGGCCAGGTTGTCGGGCAGGGATTGGCCCAGTTCAACCCCACCGCCGGGCGCGCACCACAGCTGGCTTTTGGGATCGGCCCAGGCATTGACCAGCAAGAGCCGGTCTTCATGCAGCAAAACTGCGCGTACCGCGAGGCGGGGTTTCACTTTTTGGCACCTCTTTGCAAAGTCCTCTTTAGTAATCCGCGCGCGGCGCTTATTTCAACGCCATGCGCCTGATATTCGCCCTTTTCCTTGCCCTGATCGCGTCGCCCCTGCGGGCGGAATGCGTGGTGCTGCTGCATGGGCTGGCGCGGACCGAGGCGTCCTTTGCCATCATGGAAGAGGTGTTGGAACAGCGCGGGTACAAGGTTGTGCGGCCCGGATATCCGTCGACCACAGCGCCGATCCAGCAATTGGTCGATCAGACACTGCCCGCCGCCGTGGCCCAATGCGGTGACGTACGGGTGCATTTCGTGACCCATTCCATGGGCGGCATTCTGGTGCGGTACTGGCTGTTGCGCGACCGGCCGATTGATCTGGGCCGCGTGGTGATGCTGGGCACGCCCAATCAGGGGAGCCAGCTTGTGGATCAGCTGGACGATCTGGAGGTGTTCGGCTGGCTGAACGGTCCTGCGGGTCAGCAGCTGGGCACTGGCCCCACAAGCCTGCCGCGCCGCCTGCCGCCGGTGGATTACCCGGTGGGCGTGATTGCAGGCAGCCAGTCTTTGAACCCTATCTTTTCCGGCATGATCGAAGGGCCCGACGACGGCAAGGTCGCGGTGTCCGAGACGCGGGTGGATGGCATGGCGGGCCACATGGTACTGCCTGTGACCCATACCTTCATGATGAACAGCCCCCGTGTCATCGCCGAGACGGTCTATTTCCTGGAAACCGGGCGCTTCGATCCGGACATCACCTGGATGGAGGCGGTGTTCGGGACGATCCTGCCGGGCGATTGCGATGAAGTTGCCTGCCGGGAAGAGGGTCAGGAATGAGCGCGTTGGACTTGACCCTGACGGGCGCGCAGATCCTGTGGCCAGAGGCGCTGGGCGCGGGCGATCTGGCGATTGCTGGCGGAGTGATTGCAGATACGCCTTGTGGGAAGCCCGTGGACCTGAGCGGGTACATGATCCTGCCCGGCATTGTGGATGTGCATGGCGATGCGTTCGAGCGTCACCTGGCCCCGCGACGGGGCGCGATGAAGGAGCGGTCCGAGGGGCTTGTCGCCACCGAGGCTGAGTTGGCGGCCAACGGGATCACCACCGCGTATCTGGCGCAGTTCTACAGCTGGGAGGGCGGGCTGCGCGGCCCGGATTTTGCCGACAGCGTCTTTACCGCGCTAGCGCAGACGCGGGGCAGTCTGGTCACCGATCTGCGCGGCCAGTTGCGGTTCGAGACGCATATGCTGGACGATTTCGACCGCCTGCCAGATCTGATGGCGGGTTGGGGTGTGGATTACATCGTTTTCAACGATCATCTGCCCCATGCGAAACTGGCCGAAGGCAAGCGCCCGCCCCGGCTGGTGGCGCAGGCGCTGAAGGCGGCGCGCAATCCGGACCGCCATTTCGAGATGATGCTTGAGATGCACGGACGATCCTCCGAAGTTCCCGCCGCGCTGGACGCGCTGGCCGCGCGCTTGCAGGCGCAGGGCGTGCGGATCGGCAGCCATGATGAAAACACCGCCCGCCATCGTGCGGAATGGGCCGCGCGCGGGGCGCGGATATCCGAATTTCCCGAAACGCAGGACGCGGCAGAGGCCGCACGGCAAGGGGGCGACGGGATCATCCTGGGCGCGCCCAACGTGGTGCGGGGCGGATCGCACAAGGGCAATGCCAGCGCGATGGAACTGGTGGCGCTGGGGCTGTGTGATGCGCTGGCCTCGGATTACCATTATCCCAGCCTGCGCCGGGCGGCGCTACTGTTGGCGGATGGCGGGCTGTTGTCTTTGGCCGAGGCCTGGGCGCTGGTTTCCTCCGGTCCTGCGCGGCTGATGGGGCTGGACGATCGCGGGCGGCTTGAGCCGGGTTTGCGGGCGGATCTGGTGATCCTGGATGCGCAGACGCGGCGGGTGGCCGCCACCATGGCGGGCGGGCGATTCAGCTTTATCAATGGCGATATCGCGGCGCGCTTCGTGCGTTAGCGCCCGGACGAAAATGTTTCGCGCGCGAAACAATCGCTCAAATTTTACAGAGTTTTAGCCTGTGGAGACGATCCGGTTCACATGGCCCATCTTGCGGCCTGGCTTGACCTCGGCCTTGCCGTAAAGGTGGATCGCGGTGTTGGCGTTACGCGTGAGTCCGGGGACGCGGTCCATGTCATCGCCGATCAGGTTTTCCATCACCACATCGGCATAGCGCTGCCCGTCGCCCAGCGGCCAGCCCGCGACCGCGCGGATATGCTGTTCAAACTGATCGACGGTGCAGCCATTCTGCGTCCAGTGGCCGGAATTGTGCACACGCGGAGCGATTTCGTTCACGATCAGACCTTCGGCCGTGACGAACAGCTCAACCCCCATCACGCCCACATAATCGAGCGCGTTCAGGATGTTGGCGGCCAGAAGCACCGCATCAGTGCGTTGCGAGGCTGACAGCCGCGCAGGCACTGTGGTGGTGCGCAGGATGCCCTCGCGATGGACGTTTTCGCCGGGATCGAAACTGGCCACCGATCCATCGAGGCCGCGCGCGGCGATGACAGAGACCTCATGTGTGAAATTCACGAAACCTTCGAGGATCGCGGGCGCGCCGGCCATTTCCGCCAGCGCCTGTTCCGCGTCAGACGCGTCGTTGATGCGCACCTGACCCTTGCCGTCATAGCCGAAGCGGCGCGTTTTCAGGATGGCGGGGGTGCCCATGTCGGCCAGCGCGGTCTGAAGGCTGGCCAGATCGGTGATATCGGCGAATGGCGCGGTTTTCAGGCCAAGCCCCTGCAGGAAGTCCTTTTCGACCAGCCGGTCCTGGCTGACGCGCAGGGCCTCGCGACCGGGGCGGATGGGGCGGTGCGTCTCAAGCACGTCCAGCGCGTCGGTGGGGATGTTTTCAAACTCATAGGTAATGACATCGACCGATTGGGCAAAGGCGATCAGGGCGGCGTGATCGTCATAGGCGGCGGTGGTCACCTGATCGGCCACCTGGCCGGCGGGCGGATTGGCACCGGGTTCATAGATATGGGTTTTCAGGCCAAGACGGCTGGCGGCCACCGATAGCATGCGGCCCAACTGGCCACCGCCAAGGATTCCGATCACGGCACCGGGGGCGAGGGCGTCAGTCATCGCTGGGCGCCTCGGGGATGGAGGCGGACAGCGCGGCACGCCAGGCATCCAGCCGTTCGGCCAGCGCCGGATCGGAGGTGGCGAGGATGCCTGCCGCCATCAGGCCGGCATTGGCGGCACCCGCCGCGCCGATGGCCATGGTGGCCACGGGGTATCCCTTGGGCATCTGGACGATGGAATAGAGGCTGTCGACACCCGAAAGCGCCTTGGTCTGCACCGGAACGCCCACAACCGGCACCCGCGTTTTCGAAGCCATCATGCCCGGCAGATGCGCGGCCCCGCCGGCACCGGCGATGATCACCTTCAACCCGCGTTCGGCGGCGGTCTTGCCATAGTCCCACAGCCGGTCCGGTGTGCGATGGGCCGAGACGATGCGCGTTTCATAGGCCACGCCCAGCTCATCAAGGATGAGCGCCGCTTCCTTCATCGTGGGCCAGTCTGACTGGCTTCCCATGATGATCCCTACCGATATGTCGGACATGCCTGCCGCGCCCCTATCCCGTCGAAAGAGCGCGCACTATAGCCAAATCGCCCGCTCAGGCAATGATGTCCGGTGTCAGCATATCCTCGATGATGGCGATCTTGTCTTTTAGCCGAAGTTTCTGCTTTTTCAGACGCTTGATCGTCAGCTGATCGGCGGTGCCGCGGTCTTGCAGGGCGGTGATCGCCTCATCCAGGTCGCGGTGTTCGCGTTTGAACACTTCGAGTTCCACGCGCAGCACCTCTTCTGTCTTCATGGCGAAATCATAGGGCGCGTTCATATGCAGGCTCGATTCGGTCAATTCGTGGCAGAGTCGTAGAATAAGCTTTAAAGAGCGTTACGCCTACCCCTTGTTATCCATGGGTTTTCTTCCCATATTCTGATGCAGATGCGGTTGCCATAACGGGGCCGCGCAGATCATCGCTTGTGCCTTTGAAGGACGAGGATATGTCGAAATTGACCTTGGGCTCGTACCCGCACCTGTTGGGGTTTGAGCAATTGGAACGCCTTCTGGAACGCACCGCCAAGTCGGGCAACGAGGGCTATCCCCCTTTCAACATTGAACAGACATCCGATCATTCCTATCGCATCACCCTCGCCGTGGCCGGGTTTGGCGAGGATGATCTGGCCATCACCGTGGAGGACCGCCAATTGGTGATCCGCGGCCGCCAGAAGGATGACAGCGATGGGCGCATCTTCCTGCATCGCGGTATTGCGGCGCGCCAGTTCCAGCGGACCTTTGTGCTGGCCGATGGCGTTGAGGTGGGCGAAGCGATCATGGAAAACGGTCTGCTGCATGTGGACCTGACCCGATCCGTGCCCGAGACAATTGTGCAAACGATCAACATCAAGAAGGGGTGAGAGCTATGAATACGCCATATGATTTCAAAGCCTTGGGTGGCCGGGTCGTCTATGTGAAGGCGGTTCAGGTGGCCGATCTGCCCGATGAGGTTCAGGCCTCGGCCGATGGGCTTGAGCAGCTTTATGCGGTGCATGATTCCGATGGCCAGCAACTGGCGCTGGTGGCTGACCGCAAGCTGGCCTTCGTGCTGGCGCGCCAGCATGACATGACGCCGATGACGGTGCACTAAATCCCGATGACACGAACTTTTCCCGTCGATTGGGTCGACGCCTTTACGGATGCGCCCTTCGGCGGGAATGGCTGCGCTGTTGTCCATGGCGGGGCCGAGTTGGACGACGAGACCGCGATGCGGTTCGTACGCGAAACCTCGCTGGTGGAATGTACCTTCACGGGGCCATCCGATGTGGCGGATGTGAAGGTGCGGTATTTTCTGGCCAGCCGCGAAATTCCCTTTGCCGGACATCCCACAGTGGCCACCGTCGCCGCGCTGAAGGCGCGCGGGCTGATGGCGGGCGACCGCGTCACGCTTGAGACGGGCGCGGGTCTGGTGCCGGTGGTCCTGCGCGATCGCTGGATCGAGATGACGCAGGTTGCGCCGCAGTTCGGGCCGCAACCGGATGTGGCGCTGGTGGCTGATGTGGCGGGGCTGGATGCAGGCGACATCATCGCGCCGCCGCAGCTTGTGTCGACAGGATTGCCATTTGTCATCACCGTCCTGAAGGATCACGAAGCGCTGCGTCGCGCGCGGCTGAACCCCGAAGCGTTGAGGCGATTGGCACAAAGCCTGGGCCATGACGGCACCGATCTGATGGAGCCGTTTCTGGTCACGCTTTCAGGCGCGACGGGGCAGGGCGATACGTTCTCACGCCTGCTTTTGGCCCCGCCCAGCCCGCCGGAAGATCCCTTTACCGGATCGGCGACCGGGGCAATGGCGGCCTATCTGTGGCGGTATGGGCTGATGAGAAAGGACAGCTTCCTGGCGGAACAGGGCCATTGGATGGGCCGGCCCGGCCAGGCGCGGGTGACGCGTGTGGGGCCTGCTGACGCGATGGACGGCATTCGCGTTGCGGGGCAGGCCTGGAGGCTGATGTCAGGGGATCTGCATCTGTAGGGTATCGATGCCTTTCATGTTGGGCTTTCTGCTGGTGCCAGGCCCTGGTGAATGGTTATGTGCGGCACCAAGCCATTTGATGCGGACAAAGCTATGTCAGATCCTGCAATTGCCGTTGTGCCTTACGGGACATTCTTGGGGCCGAAACAGGCGAAGTTGCCCTTGAACGCTCTGAACTGGCCATTGGGCCAGCCCGAGCGTCTGAAAGGCGGTGTGCTTGGAGATTTGACGCGCAGTGACCACCTGATCGTCTATCCCAAGACCAAGCTGCATTACCTGCCATCTTTCGGCACGCGCGCCCGCATTTCCTGGGTCATGGGAGAACCGGCGATCTGGCATGCGAAACATATCCGCCTGCTGAAATACACCTGGCGGAGGTTTCACCGCATCTTCACCTTTCATCAGGAACTTCTGGACCGCCTGCCCAACGCAAGGCTGATGCCTTATGCCACAACCTGGGTTCCGAACTGGCGTGATCTGGACTTCACAAAGACGCGCCACATGTCATTGATCGCGTCCGGCAAGAACCATGCGCCGGGCCACACGCTTCGTCACGAGATGGTCACGCGCTCCCGTGCCGCAGGCCTTGACGTGGACGTGATGGGCCACGGATACGCACCGTTTGAGAAGAAATCAGACGGGTTGGCGCCCTATAAATTCTCAGTGGTGATCGAGAACGTGCAACAGAAGAACTACTTCACCGAGAAGCTTCTGGATGCTGTTTTGTGTGACACGGTCCCCATTTACTGGGGCTGTCCGAACCTTGAAGAGTTTTGCGATACAAGCGGTATCATTCGCTGCAACACAGAAGCGGAACTTTGGGCAGCGATTGAGACTGCGTCCGACGCGATCTATCAGGAGCGTCTGCCCCATCTTCAGGCCATCAAACCGGCCATGGATGCGCTGGGCGATCTGGAAAAGCGCGCAGCGCAGGCCATTCTGGACGAATTGTAGGCAGCGCCGGAAACTGCGTCAGTTTCCGGCCGGAATGTGTGTCACATTCCGGCTTATCCGGCGATCAGACCCATGCTTTCCAGTTTCAGAAGCACCTGATGGGCGCAGTTGTCGACCTCGACATTTTCCGTTTCCACCCGCAGTTCAGGGTTGTCCGGTACGTCATAAGGGTCTGAAATCCCGGTGAATTCCTTGATCTTGCCTTCGCGCGCCAGCTTATACAGCCCCTTGCGGTCCCGGCGTTCGCATTCCTCGAGAGAGGTGGCGACGTGGATTTCGACGAAGGCGCCGTATTGCTCGATCTCTTCACGCACCGCGCGGCGGGTGGTGGCATAGGGCGCGATCGGCGCGCAGATGGCGATGCCGCCATTCTTAGTGATCTCTGACGCGACATAGCCAATGCGCCGGATGTTCAGGTCGCGGTGCTCTTTCGAGAAACCCAGTTCCGAACTGAGGTTCTTCCGCACGATATCGCCGTCCAGAAGAGTCACGGGCCGGTCGCCCATTTCCATCAGCTTGACCATAAGCGCGTTGGCGATGGTGGATTTGCCCGAGCCGGAAAAGCCCGTGAAGAACACGGTAAAGCCTTGCGCCGAACGCGG
>NZ_JXYH01000059.1 GCF_001262635.1 Aestuariivita boseongensis | reverse complement strand
GGACGCAGCCCCGCCTGGCCCAGCCATTCGGTTGCAATCTCTGTTGGTGTCGCGGTCATCGCAGTCTCTCGTTTCAAGCCGATATGCATTATATAGAGGGCACACCTACTAAATTACAAATGAAATTGAGTCGCAACTGGCCATCTGTGACCCCAAAACAGCCTGTTACGTCACTATCCCGCGTCTCTTGCGCCTGGCGCGGGCGCGATGTTAGACGGGCTAAAGCCAAGAAGACCACACCCCCTAAGGAGGCACACAGGCATGGGCCAGTACCCCACCAGCTTTGACAAGGACGATCTGCTGAAATGCGCACGCGGAGAGCTTTTCGGCCCCGGCAACGCGCAACTGCCCGAACCTCCGATGCTGATGATGGACCGGATCACCGATATCTCGGAAGACGGCGGCGAACACGGCAAGGGCCATGTGGTCGCCGAATTCGATATCAAGCCTGATTTGTGGTTCTTCGACTGCCACTTTCCCGGCAACCCGATCATGCCGGGGTGTCTGGGGCTGGATGGCCTGTGGCAACTGACCGGCTTCAACCTGGGCTGGCGCGGCTGGCAGGGACGCGGTTATGCGCTGGGCGTGGGCGAGGTCAAACTGACCGGCATGGTCCGCCCTGATCGCAAGATGCTGACCTATTACGTGGATTTCACCAAGGCGATCCAGACCCGCCGCCTGACCATGGGCGTCGCCGATGGCCGGGTCGAGGCGGACGGCGAGCTGATCTATCAGGTCAAGGACATGAAAGTGGCGCTCAGCGAAAGCTGAAGGGACTGAAAAGGCCCGCACGCCGATGACGCAAGCGCGCGGGCAATCCATCCTGGTCAGGTAAAATGGCGATCGAACCAGGCGCGTGTTGCATCATTTGCCGGCAAAAGCGTCTCGATCCGAAGATCGTCAAGCTTTGCATCCGCGCTCATCCCGACCGTGGCGATTAACGAAAACAACTCAAGCAACGCCTCTCCGATACGGATCTTGACCGCAAGCACCGGCGCGTTTGATCCATTTGTCGGCGCGCCCATCACCTGCTGCACACCATCAAGGGCCAGAAGCTCGGCATGAAACGCATGCGCTTCCGCATCATGAGGGCGCCGGGCGACTTCCAACTCCATCAGGCGCAATAAGGATCGCGCCGTATCTTCCCAATTCAGAATGTTGTCCCGCAATTTACCGGGCGACAGTATCTCCCGCATGAGATTGCTGTCCCCCCGCGCGCCGGCAAGGGCAAAGAACTTCTGGGCAGGTGCATTGGCCTTCACCAGCGTCCAGATCCGATCAATCGACACCGCCGGATATGGCGCATGGCCCTGCAGAACGTGATCGATCGACGCGTCGATGGCACGCTGTGTCTGCTCATCCCAAGCCTCACGCGATGATCGCGCTGCAAATCCAGCAGACAAAAACATGGCGTCGACTTCTGCCGCAGGCATCTCCAAAGCCTCGGCCAGCTGTGAAATGGCAAACCGGCTGGGACGGGACCGCCCGGTTTCCAGAAAACTGATATGGCGCTGCGACATGCCCGATTGCAGCGACAGCTCAAGTTGGCTCAACCTGCGGCGCGTGCGCCAGGTTTTCAGAAAGACGGGAAAGGCCGGGTTGGACAGGTTCGGATTAATATGCATGTCAAATCTTGCCAGAAAGACGGATGCAGGTCGATTACCTGCGACGTAATTGAGTTCAGACAGGCAACCACCTTGATTGTAGGCAACCTCAAAGTGACAAGGATGTCTGCATCATGGAACACGCAAGAACCGCTCGAATATTCCTGGCAATGAACGCGGTGTTTTCCCTCGCCATCGCTGCGGGCCTTTTGTTGGCCCCTGCCTCTGCTGCCGGCTTGCTCTTTGCTCAGCCTGCCTGGTGGCAGCCCATATCGCTGCGCCTTCTGGGCGTCGGACTGCTCTTGTTTGGGATGGCGTTGATCCTTCTAGCCAAACACCGCTTTCTTTCGAAAGCACAAGTGATGCTGATAACGACGATGGATATCGGCTGGGTCGTTGGAAGTGCAATTCTCCTGTTCGCCGCCGGGAGCCTGTTTTCTTCCTTCGGTCAGGCCGCTGTCGCCGCAGTTGCAGGCCTGGTCGCTATCTTTGCACTTGGACAGTATGCCGGAGCGCAAACCATTGTCCCGCCCCTCAGCAAAGCTTCGGTGACTGCTGCCGGTGACAAAATCCTTGCCCGGGTCAGCCGCACCGTCAAAGCGCCGGAAGACGTGGTGTGGCGCGTAATGAACGATCATGCCGGCTATGCCGATGTCGCCGCCAACCTGTCCAAGGTCGAGGTCGTACAGGGCGACGGCCTTGGTATGCAGCGCAGGTGCTATGGCCCAAAGGGCGAAAACTGGCTGGAAACCTGCGATCTTTTTGAAGATGGTCGCGCATATGGGTTCCGTATCCACACGGATGCACCCGATTATCCCTATCCAATTTCCGATCTGCACGGCGAATGGTCCGTTTCAAGCGAAGAAAGCGGATCAAGTTTCACAATCCAAATCGAGGCAAAGCCAAAGGGCAGCTTTCTGACCCGGGCGTTGTTCAAACTGGCTGCCAAGCAGCAGTTCAAGGCCGTTCTCGCCGATCTTGCCGATGCCTGGGCCGCGCGCATGGAACGCGAGGCCAAAGCCTGATCGAACCAAACACGTTGTCGCGACAACGCCCAGCCAGACACCCGCCCCATACGGGTGTTTGACGTAAGGCTTTGGGCACAAACCTTGCGACCCTGCTTCTGATCGCGCGGCCCGGCAGGGTTGCGCGGGCTGCACGGTGAAGATCTCTCCCGAATTTACGGCAGGTCCCCAAAAGCCAACGCAGTCCAGCCGTGGCTTGCCGTCTTCCGTCAAGTGCTTTTGCTTTATCCCGTCCGGCCGATTCGCCCCGCAAAACAAGGGCGTTAACCTTTTTGACCGAAGGTCGGCCTGGCTCTAACTGGTTGCGCAGGCCCTAGGGGCTGTCATACATGAGACCGGGAACAGCAAAGGATGGCTCATATGCGTCGCGTCGTCGTCACAGGCATGGGGATTGTCTCGTCGATCGGAAACAATGTGGAAGAGGTCGAAGCCTCTCTGCGCAAAGGGAAATCCGGGATCGTCGCCAATGCCGACATGGCCGAACATGGCTTCCGCAGCCAGATCTCGGGCACGCTGAATATCGATCCCGCCGAACATATCGACAAACGCACGCTCCGCTTCATGGGCCCCGGTGCGGCCTATGCCCATATCGCGATGCAACAGGCCATCGCCGATGCCGGGCTGGAAGAGGGCGACATCGTGAACCCCCGCACCGGCCTTGTGGCCGGGTCCGGCGGCCCGTCGACTTCCGCCATGCTGACCGCCCATCAGACGGTTCTCAGCACTGGCGCAACCAAGCGGATCGGGCCGTTTTCGGTGCCAAAATGCATGTCCTCCACCGTCAGCGCGAACCTGGCAACAGCCTTTAAAATCAAGGGCATCAACTACTCCATCACGTCGGCCTGCTCGACTTCCCTGCACTGCATCGGCAACGCCGCGGAACAGATCATGCTGGGCAAACAGGACGTCATGTTCGCAGGCGGCGGAGAGGAACTGGACTGGACCCTCTCCTGCCTCTTCGACGCGATGGGCGCGATGTCCTCGAAATACAACGACACCCCTGAACGCGCCTCCCGTGCCTTCGACGCCGATCGCGACGGGTTCGTCATCTCCGGCGGCGGCGGCATCGTTGTTCTGGAAGAGCTGGAGCACGCCAAGGCCCGCGGCGCCAAGATCTATGCCGAGGTCACAGGCTATGCCGCCACTTCCGACGGTCATGACATGGTGGCGCCATCTGGCGAAGGCGGCGAACGCGCCATGCGCCTTGCCCTGCAAACCCTGCCCGAAGGGCGCAAGGTCGGCTATATCAACGCCCACGGCACTTCCACCCCGGTGGGCGATGTCGGCGAGGTTGAAGCCGTTCGCCGCGTCTTCGGCGAGGGTACCACACCGCCCATCAGCTCGACCAAATCCATGACCGGCCACGCTCAGGGCGCTGCAGGCGCTTTGGAGGCGATCTTCTCGCTGATCATGCTGGATCGTGATTTCATCACACGCTCGATCAATGTGGAAACGCTGGATCCTGCCCTGAACCCGGCAGAGATCGCGACCGATTATGTTGAAAACGCTGGCCTCGACAGCGTGATGACAAACAGCTTCGGCTTTGGCGGAACGAACGGCTCGATGGTGCTGTCGAAATATCTGGGGTGACGGGGAAGATGGGAAAACTGCTTGAGGGAAAGCGCGGCCTTGTCATGGGTGTCGCCAACGACCGGTCGATTGCATGGGGCATTGCGAAGGCCATGCACGAGGCGGGTGCGGAACTGGCCTTTACCTATCAGGGCGAGGCGTTCGGCAAACGGCTGGAGCCTTTGGCGCAAAGCGTCGGATCGGATTTCATGGTCGATGTGGATGTCACCGATGACGCCTCGCTGGACACGGCTTTCAGCCAGCTGGCCGCCCGCTGGCCCACGATCGATTTCCTGATCCACGCCATCGCCTTTTCCGACAAGTCGGAACTGACGGGGAGGTTCCTGAACACCTCGCGCGCGAATTTCAAGAACTCCATGGATATCAGCGCCTATTCCTTCATCGAAGTCGCCCGCCGTGCCCATCCCCTGATGGTCGACAATGGCGGCACGCTGATCACGCTCACCTATCAGGGCTCGAACCGCGTTGTGCCCAATTACAACGTCATGGGCGTGGCCAAGGCCGCGCTTGAGGCCGCCACCCGGTATCTGGCCAATGATCTGGGCCCCGAAGGCATCCGCGTGAACGCGATCAGCCCCGGCCCGATGAAAACGCTGGCCGGTGCCGCCATCGGCGGGGCGCGCAAGACCTACAAGCACACCGACCAGAACGCCCCCCTGCGCAGCAACGCCACGCTCGAAGCCGTGGGCGGCACGGCGGTCTATCTGGTGTCAGATGCGGGCGCCTGCACCACCGGCGAAATCATCCGCGTCGATGGCGGGTTCCACGTGCTTGGCATGCCGCAATACGACAATCTCTAAGCCTGTCCGATGCTTGACCTTCTGGCAAAGATCTTCGGCCCGCAGCGCGCGGTCAGCGTTTATGTTGTGATACGCCGCTTTTGGATCCCCGTTGCGCTGTTTTTCGGCTTCCTCGCGGTGTTCGGCTTTATCGTCACCGCATCAGATCCCGACCGGATGGAGCATATCGCCTATCTCCGCGTCGAGGTGGTCGAGGTCACGCCCCTGACCCAGGACATCAATTCCGGCGTCTTCGTCGATGTGCGCCTGCCCGAAGGCGAGGTCCTCAAGCTGACCGAAACCGAAGGGGCGATTTCACGCGAGTTGACGGATGTGGCCTGCCTCGAACGCCGCCGCGACCGCGAAACCGGAGAGATCAGCCACCGCCTGCGCCGCGCCCATCGCTGCGCGGGCTAACATGCGCAGACGCCCCGGACTTGATCCGGGGCCTCCGGCATCTGATGAGAGATCCCGGATCACGTCCGGGACGGTCGGTCACAAGATCGCCTGAAACACGATCCCCGACGCGATCGCGCCTGTCACGCCCAGCCCCAGATACGCCGCAAACACCCTTGGTTTCACCAGCGACCACACTGCCGCCATCGCCGGGATCGAACTCACCGCGCCCGCGATCATGAAGGCCATGGCGGCGCCTGCACTCATCCCCTGGGTCATCAGACCCGCCAGCAAAGGAGGCGCGACATAGGAATTCAGATAGGCCGGCATGCCCACCAGGGCCGCCGTGGCAATGGGCAGAACCCCGTCACCGCCTACCACGCCTGCAATCACCTCGGCAGGCACATAGGTGACCAGCAACGCCTCCAGCACATAGGCCAACGCCAGCCACTTCAGCAGGAAAAGCCCGTTTGTCACCAGCTCGGCCCGGAAATGCGTGCGGCGTGCGCTTTCCGTCCAGAACCGCCAGACCGGCGTGCCGTCCAGCCTGGGGCCCGCGCCGCAACACCCGCTGCGCTGATAGACCCGCAAAGGCTCTGCAAATACACCTCGCCCCGTCAGGGCCCAGACGGCAAAGCCGCCGAACAGGCCCAGCGCCACCGCGAAAACCGCCTTGGCGATCGCAAAGGGCCAGCCCAGCGCCGCAGCCGTGATCAAGAGCGTGGGCGGGTCGATCAGGGGCGAGGCCAGCCAGAACGCCATCACCGCCGACAGGGGCGCGCCCAGCGCCAGAAGACCGGCGATGAAAGGGATCACCTCGCAGGAACAGAAGGGCGCCAGCCCTCCGAACACGGCCGCCAGAAAGATCATCCGAACTTCGCGCCCCTGAAAGGCACGTGCCACCATCACCTCGGCCCCCGTCGCCTTGAGATAGGCCAGCAGCGTCACCGCGAACGCGATGTAAGGCGCGGTATGGGCCAGCGCGTTCAGGGCAAATCGGATCGTCCCGGCCAGGTTGTCCGGATCCAGAAGCGCCACCAGCGCCAGGATACACGCAATCACCGCCCAGGGTGTCTTCAGCGCAGGCAGAACCACCCGCCGTGCGCGGGCCGTTTGAGACATATCAACCATTGTTGGCCACCTTCCGAACCTGATCGCTGCAGCATTCGCTCAGGATGAACCCTGCAAGGGCCTCCAGCTGCTTGAAATCGGCGCGATTGATCACGCTGCGCCCCTCGCGTTCCTGCTGGATCACCCCGGCACCGGTGAGGAATTTCAGATGATGCGCCAATGTGGACGGCGCGATGCCGGTGCGCTCCTGAATGGCCCCGACTGTCAGACCGGGTTCACCCGCCCGGATCAGGCAGCGCAGCACCTGCAACCGTGCCTCTGACCCCATTGCCGAAAAACCGGCGGCTGCTTCTTCCCACGTCATCTGTCACCTCTTTTGATTCGATATAACTAGTTTTATAGTTTTATTAGCCGCCGTCAATCCGCTCCTGATCGGTCCAGATTGCACCCGCCTTATATCCAGACTATCACGGGCGGCATGGCGGTTTCTGTCGACACCTTCTTCCTTGCCCCCGATGCACAAGGCACCCTGCAAGCGCAGATCCAGCAGATGATCGCGCAAGGCATCCTGTCGGGCCGTTTCCACCGGGGGGAAAAGCTCCCTTCCTCGCGCAAACTGGCCGCGCATCTCGGGGTCAGCCGGATCACCGTGACGTTGGCCTATACCGAACTGGTGGCCAGCGATTACATCACCTCCAAGGGGCGCTCGGGCTATTTCGTGTCCGACAATGCGCCGGTGCCGCCGGCCTATGCGCCCTCGGTCACGTCCACCGACCGGGTGGACTGGGACGCAACCCTCGTGCGCCGTTTCACCGGGGGCGACACGCCGCGCAAGCCCGACAACTGGCAGGGCTTCAAATACCCGTTCATCTATGGCCAGGCGGATGCAAGCCTTTTCGATCATGCCAACTGGCGGCTTTGTGCCATTCGCGCGCTGGGGCAGCGGGATTTCACCGCGCTGACCACGGATTACTATGATCAGGACGACCCGCTGCTGATCGAATTCATCGCCCGTCACACCCTGCCCCGCCGGGGCATCAGCGCCGGGCCACAGGAAATCCTGATCACCCTTGGCGCGCAAAACGCCCTTTGGCTGGCGGCGCATATGCTGCTGGGCGAAGGCAAACATGCCGTAATCGAAGACCCGTGTTATTACGCGCTGCGCGATGTGATCGACCCGTTGCCCTGCACCTCCAGCGCTCTGCCGGTCGATGCCGACGGGCTTCCGCCCGCGCTGATCCCGGATGACACCGATGTCATCTTTGTCACCCCCAGCCATCAGGCCCCGACCACGGCCACCATGCCGCTTGCCCGCCGGAAAGAGCTTCTGGCCCGCGCCCGCGACACCGGTGCCGTGATCGTCGAGGATGATTACGAATTCGAGATGTCCTTCCTCGGCCCGCCCTCGCCCGCGCTGAAATCGCTCGATCGCGAAGGGCGCGTGATCTATGTCGGCAGCTTCTCCAAATCGCTCTTTCCGGGGCTGCGCCTGGGCTATCTCGTGGGGTCCGAGGCGTTCATCCGGGAGGCCCGCGCGCTGCGTGCCCAGGTCCTGCGCCACCCGCCCGGCCATATCCAGCGCACCGCCGCCTATTTCCTGTCGCTGGGCCATTACGACGCGCAGATCCGCCGCACCGCAAAGGCGCTGCACGAACGGCGCGAAGCGATGGAGACCGCGATAGCCCACCACGGCCTGACCATCGCGGGGCGCGGCGTCTATGGCGGCAGTTCCCTGTGGATGGAAGCGCCCGAGGGCACCGACATGACCCGCGTGGCCGCCGCCCTGCGCGACCAGTCCGTGCTGATCGAACCCGGCGCGCCCTTTTTCCAGGGGATGGACAAACCGCAGCGCTTTTACCGGCTGGCCTATTCCTCGATCCCCAAAGCCCGGATTGACGAGGGCATCGCCCGCATCGCCCAGGCGATCAACAGCGCCTGATCCCGCTGGCCCTATCCCGCTGCGGCAACTGGCCCTAAACTCCCCCCAACCGGGGCCGTACAAGCATTCAGCCCCGCCTTTTTCCGCAGGAGAGTTCCAATGAAAATGACCACCGAAGAAGCCTTTGTGAAAACCCTCCAGCGGCATGGGATCCAACATGCCTTTGGCATCATCGGGTCGGCCATGATGCCAATCTCCGATCTGTTCCCCAAGGCGGGCATCACTTTCTGGGATTGTGCGCATGAAGGCAGCGCCGGGATGATGTCGGATGGCTACACCCGCGCGACCGGCAAGATGTCGATGATGATTGCGCAGAACGGCCCCGGCATCACCAACTTCGTCACCGCCGTGAAGACCGCCTATTGGAACCACACACCGCTTCTGCTGGTCACCCCGCAGGCCGCCAACAAGACCATCGGTCAGGGTGGTTTCCAGGAGGTCGAGCAGATGAAACTCTTCGAAGACATGGTCGCCTATCAGGAAGAGGTGCGCGATCCCTCCCGCGTGGCCGAAGTGCTGACGCGTGTGATCAGCCAGGCCAAGCGCCTCTGCGGTCCGGCGCAGCTGAACATCCCGCGCGACTTCTGGACGCAAGTGATCGATATCGAGATCCCCGACCCCATCGCGTTTGAGCCGTCCTCCGGTGGTGAGAATTCGGTAACCGAGGCGGCCAAGCTGCTGTCCGAAGCCAAGAACCCGGTTATCCTGAACGGCGCAGGCGTGGTCCTGTCCGATGGCGGCATCGCAGCCTCCCAAGCGCTGGCCGAACGGCTGACCGCGCCTGTCTGCGTGGGCTATCAGCACAATGACGCCTTCCCCGGATCGCACCCTCTGTTCGCGGGTCCTCTGGGCTATAACGGGTCCAAAGCGGCGATGGAGCTGATCAAGGACGCCGACGTCGTGCTGGCCCTTGGCACCCGTCTGAACCCGTTCTCCACCCTGCCGGGCTATGGCATGGAATACTGGCCAGCCGATGCGAAAGTCATCCAGGTCGACATCAACCCCAACCGGATCGGCCTGACCAAGAAGGTCACCGTGGGCATCGTCGGTGACGCCGCGAAGGTGGCGAATGGCATCCTCGCCAACCTCTCTGACAGCGCAGGCGACGCGGGCCGTGAGGAACGCAAAGCACACATCGCCCAAACCAAATCCGCATGGGCGCAGCAGCTGTCGTCGATGGATCACGAAGACGACGATCCCGGCACCACATGGAACCAGCGCGCCCGCGCCGACAAGCCCGACTGGATGAGCCCCCGCATGGCCTGGCGCGCGATCCAGTCCGCCCTGCCGAAGGACGCGATCATTTCTTCCGACATCGGCAACAACTGCGCCATCGGCAACGCCTACCCGTCCTTTGACGAAGGCCGCAAATACCTGGCCCCCGGCCTTTTCGGGCCTTGCGGATACGGCCTGCCCTCCATCGTCGGCGCCAAGATCGGCTGCCCCGATGTGCCCGTTGTGGGCTTTGCCGGTGACGGCGCGTTCGGCATCGCGGTCAACGAACTGACCGCAATCGGCCGAGGCGAATGGCCCGCGATCACGCAAATCGTCTTCCGCAACTACCAGTGGGGCGCGGAAAAGCGGAACTCCACCCTGTGGTTCGACGACAACTTCGTGGGCACCGAACTGGATGAGCAGGTGTCCTACGCCGGGATCGCACAGGCTTGCGGCCTGAAGGGTGTTGTCGCCCGCACGATGGACGAACTGACCGCCGCACTGAACCAGGCCATCGAAGACCAGATGAAGCATGGCAAAACCACCCTGATCGAGGCGATGATCAACCAGGAACTGGGCGAGCCCTTCCGCCGCGACGCGATGAAGAAACCGGTCGAGGTGGCCGGGATCGACCCCGCCGACATGCGCCCGCAAACCGCGTGATCCGGCACGCGCATCGCTGATGGGAGAGTTGCTTGGCCTCTCTCCCGGCATCGCCGCCCTGGCGGTTGCGGCCTGCTTCACGGCAGGCGCGGTACGCGGCTTTTCGGGCTTTGGGCTGTCAGCTCTTGCCATGGCGGTTCTGGCCACGGTCATCCCGCCCATTCAGCTGATCCCGGTTTTCTGGTTTCTGGAAATGGCGGCCTCCGTCATTCTGATGAAGGGCGGCTGGGCCGATGCGGACCGCAAGGCGGCATTCATCCTGATGATCGCCGCCGGGGTGGGTCTGCCGATTTCGCTGACGCTGTCGATGCAGCTTGATCCCTATGTCGCCAAGCTTACCGCGCTCAGCATGCTGATCGTGCTGGCTATCCTGCAACTCAGCCGGCTCAAGCTGCCTTTTCTGGCCACCACCCCCGGCACCGCATCAGCGGGCTTCGGCGCGGGCATGATCACCGGTTTCGCGGGTGCGGGCGGCATGCTGATCGCGCTTTATGCCCTGGCGCGCGACCTGCCCGCACGCGCTATGCGCGGCACGTTGAACATCTATCTTCTGGGCGGCGGTATCATTGGGCTGGTGGTGCATCTGCTGGTCGGCACCATGACGGCCGAGGCCGCAACCCGCGGCATGGCGCTGATCCTTCCCACCCTTGCCGGTGTCTTCGTGGGCAAGGCGCTTTTCGTGCCGAAATGGGAACCCTTCTACAAACCCTTCTGCCTTACTTTGCTGATGGGTCTGGCCGCCATCGGCATCCTGCGCCTTGTCTTTGGCGGATAAGAAGGGTTGTTCTTCGCATTCCTTTATTTGAAAGTCAGAATTCCAGAGAAGCGTCGCAGCCCGCGATAAGGTTGCGCAAACGTCCGCATCCGCGAAAAGCAGTCGGACGAGGGAGGAAAGAATGGCGCACAGCCAACCACAGCTTGATCTGTCACCCAAGGTGTCGGACGAGGTCAAGAAAACCACCTGCTACATGTGTGCCTGCCGCTGCGGGATCAACGTGCATCTCAAGAACGGCAAGGTGGCCTATATCGAAGGCAACCGCGACCACCCGGTGAACAAGGGCGTTCTCTGCGCCAAGGGTTCTGCGGGCATCATGCAGGTCAACGCACCCTCCCGCCTGCGCAAACCCTTGAAGCGGGTAGGCCCGCGCGGATCTGGCGAGTTCGAGGAAATCTCATGGGACGAGGCGCTGGATCTGGCAGTCTCGTGGCTTGAGCCCATTCGCAAATCCGACCCGTCAAAGCTGGCCTTCTTCACGGGCCGCGATCAGTCTCAGTCCTTCACCAGCTTCTGGGCGCAGAACTTCGGAACGCCGAATTACGCGGCCCATGGCGGCTTCTGTTCGGTCAACATGGCCGCCGCCGGCATCTACACCATGGGCGGCGCATTCTGGGAGTTCGGCCAGCCCGACTGGGATTATACAAAGCTTTTCATGCTGTTTGGCGTCGCCGAAGACCATGACAGCAACCCGATCAAGATGGGCATTGGCCGGATCAAGGAACGCGGCGCGCGGGTGATCGGCGTGAATCCCATCCGCACGGGATATAACGCCGTGGCCGATGATTGGGTCGGCATCACGCCAGGCACAGATGGCCTCTTCATCCTGTCGCTGATCCATTGCCTGACGCAGGCGGGCAAGATCGACCTTGAGTATCTGGCCCAGTTCACCAATGCGCCCTGTCTGGTGAACTCCGACCCGAAATCGCCGGACTACGGCCTGCTGTTGCGCGACAACGATGACAAGACGCTGGTCATGGATCGCGTCACCGGCAAGCTGACCCCGTTCGACCAAAAGGGCGTCCGCCCCGACCTGTCGGCGACATACCGCAAGGCTGGCATCACCCACCGCCCGGTCTTCCACCTGATGGCCGACAAATACCTCGACGCCCAATACGCCCCCGAAGCCGTCGCCGACCGCTGCGGCATCCCCGCAAACCGCATCCGCTCCATCGCCGCCGAACTGGCGCGCGTGGCTTTTGACGAAGCGTTCGAGCTTGACCGCGAATGGACCGACTTCCGGGGAGAAACCCACAAGACCATGACCGGCCGCCCCGTGTCGTTCCACGCCATGCGCGGGATCTCGGCCCACGCCAACGGCTTTCAGACCTGCCGCGCGCTGCATGTGCTGCAGATCATCCTCGGCACGGTCGAGGCGCCCGGCGGCTTCCGCTTCAAACCGCCCTACCCCAAACCGCCCGAGGCGCACCCGAAACCCCACTGCAAGGTCACACCCGACACGCCTCTGGACGGCCCGCACCTAGGCTTCGTGCATGGCCCCGCCGATCTGGCCCTGAAAGAAGACGGCACCCCCGCGCGGATCGACAAGGCCTTCACCTGGGAAAACCCGATGTCGGCCCACGGGCTGATGCATATGGTGATCTCGAACGCCTATGCGGGTGACCCGTACAAGATCGACACGCTATTTATGTATATGGCGAACATGTCGTGGAACTCCTCCATGAACACCAAAGGTGTGATGGAGATGCTGACGGATCAGGATGAGAACGGCGACTATGTCATCCCGCGCATCATCTATTCCGATGCCTATAGCTCGGAAATGGTCGCCTATGCCGATCTGATCCTGCCAGACACGACCTATCTGGAACGCCACGATTGCATCTCACTGCTGGATCGCCCGATTTGCGAGGCTGAGGCGGCGGCGGACGCCATCCGCTGGCCCGTGATCGAGCCTGACCGCGACGTGCGCGGCTTCCAGACGGTGCTGGTGCAACTGGCCAACAAGATGGGCCTGCCCGGCTTCACCAACGAAGACGGCAGCGCGAAATACGAAAACTACGCCGATTACATCGTGAACCACGAACGCAAGCCCGGCATCGGCCCGCTTGCCGGCTGGCGCGGCGATGGCACGCAAGCGGGGCGCGGGGACACAAACCCCGAACAGCTGAACAAATACATCGAAAACGGCGGCTTCTGGGTGAACCACATCCCCGACCACGCGCAGTACTACAAACCGTGGAACGCCGCATACCAAGACTGGGCCGTAGGCATGGGCCTCTATGACAGCCCGCAGCCTTATCTCTTCAACCTCTATGTCGAGCCGCTCCGTCGCTTCCAACTGGCCGCCGAAGGCCATGGCGACCGCCAACCGCCAGACCACCTGCGCGAGCGGATCAAGGCGCAGTTCGATCCGCTGCCGATCTGGTACGACACCGCGCCCGATAACAAAGGCAGTGAGTTCACCATCACCGCCCTGACCCAACGCCCGATGGCGATGTATCACAGCTGGGGCACGCAGAACGCCTGGCTGCGCCAACTCCATGGCCGCAACCCGCTTTACCTGCCCACCAATCTGATGCGCGAAAACGATCTGGAAGATGGCGACTGGGCCTGCGTCACCTCCCCTCATGGAGAGATCACGGTGCCGGTCATGCACATGGCCGCGCTGAACGAAAACACCGTCTGGACGTGGAACTCGATCGGCAAACGCAAGGGCGCCTGGGCGCTGGAAAACGACGCGCCCGAGGCGACCAAGGGCTTCCTCCTCAACCACCTGATCCACGAACTTCTGCCGCCCAAAGGCGATGGCCTGCGCTGGGCGAATTCAGACCCGATCACGGGCCAGGCCGCGTGGTTCGACCTGAAGGTGAAGATCGAAAAGGCCGACGCCCCGGCCGAGGCACAACCCGCCTTCCCACCGATCAAATCCCCGGTCGGCACCGGACCAAAGACGCTGAAATGGAAGGTGGGCAAATGAAACGCACCTTCCTGCTGATCGCACTCCTCGTGTCCGTCATGCTGGGCAGTTTCATCTGGTTCGTCGCCACATGGGATCCCAGCGAACGCCCGACCATTTCAGAACGCAGCCCCCTTCTTCTCTTTCCAAATACGGGCGGCGACCACGACAACCAAAGGCAGATCGCATGACAGTTTTGCCCGACCACACCGAAAAGAAACTCGGCCTTGTGATCGACCTCGATACCTGCGTCGGCTGCCATGCCTGCGTGATCTCGTGCAAAGGCTGGAACACCGAAAACTACGGCGCGCCGCTGTCTGATCAGGACCCGTATGGCGCGGATCCCACCGGCACCTTCCTCAACCGCGTGCACAGTTTCGAAGTGCAGCCCGAGATGGGCCTGCCGCAACTGATCCACTTCCCCAAATCCTGCCTGCATTGCGAAGACGCGCCTTGCGTGACCGTCTGCCCGACAGGCGCAAGCTACAAACGCACCGAAGACGGCATCGTTCTGGTGAACGAGACAGATTGCATCGGCTGCGGCCTCTGCGCCTGGGCCTGCCCCTATGGCGCGCGGGAGATGGATGGCGAAGAGAAGGTGATGAAGAAATGCACCCTCTGCGTCGACCGGATCTATAACGAAAACCTGCCCGAGGAAGACCGCGAACCGGCCTGCGTGCGCACTTGCCCCGCAGGAGCGCGCCATTTCGGCGATTTTGCGGATCCCGACAGCAACGTGTCGAAGCTCACCGCCGAACGCGGCGGGATGGACCTGATGCCCGAACAAGGCACGAAACCCGTGAACAAATACCTGCCGCCCCGGCCCAAAGACACCTTGGACACAGATATCGACATCCTCGCCCCGCTGCTGGCGCCGGTGGCGGAAGAACCGCAAGGCTTCCTGGGCTGGATCGACCGCGCCCTGGGCAAGCTTGACGGCAAAAAGACAGGGGGCGCCTGATGCACCCGGCACCATCGGTTATCTTCTTCACTTCGCTTTCGGGTCTGGGCTTTGGCCTGCTGTTCTTCCTTGGGCTGGGGTATCCCGGCTCAACCGGCTGGGTCGCCTTTGTCTTCTTCGCGCTGGCCTATCTGCTGGCGGTGGGCGGGCTTCTGGCGTCAACCTTCCATCTGGGTCACCCGGAACGCGCGCTGAAGGCCTTTACCCAATGGCGCTCAAGCTGGCTTTCGCGTGAGGCATGGTGTGCGGTTCTTGCCCTTGTCATCATGGGGGTTGTCGGCCTGGGCCGGGTCTTCTTCGACACCCACTGGACCGCGCTTGGCTGGCTGGGCGCGGCATTCTGCGCAGCCACAGTGCTGACCACCTCGATGATCTATACGCAGCTCAAGACGGTGCCGCGCTGGAACACGGCGCTGACGCCGATGCTCTTTCTGTCCTTCGCCGCAGCCGGTGGCGCATTGCTGGCGGGCCAGATCGAAACCGCGCGCGTGCTTCTGGCGCTGGCGGCCGCGATCCAGCTGGCATGGTGGATCACCGGAGAAACCGCCCTGCGTCGGTCCGGCACCAGTCTGGCCTCGGCCACAGGCCTGGGCCATATCGGCAGCCCCCGCGCGTTCGAGCCACCCCATACCGGCACCAATTACCTCACGCGCGAGATGGTCTTTGTCGTCGGCCGCTCGCATGCGAAGCTTTTACGCCTCGTGGCGGTCCTGTTGGCTTTCGCCGTCCCGATCTTCGTACTGACACTGCCCTTCAATCACATGCTGGCCGCTGTCGCGGTTCTCAGCCATGTCGCGGGCGTTCTGGTCTCCCGCTGGCTTTTCTTTGCCGAGGCGGAGCATGTTGTGGGTCTTTATTACGGCGCGCATGCGTCCCGGACATGATCCGGGACCTCGCGGCGGAACGGGAGGCCTCGGATCAGGTCCGGGGCGCACCAACGCTCACTTCAAGCCGGCAAACTCCAGCGCCGCGTCGATCTTCGCCTTGGTGCCATCCGACAGCCCCACCAGCGGCAGGCGCACCTCGTCCGAACACAGGCCCAGTTTCGACATGGCGTATTTCGCACCCACCAGACCGGGTTCGGTAAAGATCGCCTTGTGCAGCGGCATCAACCGGTCCTGAATCTCCAGCGCAGTAGCGTAATCGCCCGCAAGGCACGCCTCCTGCATCTGGCTCAGCAGCTTCGGCGCGACGTTTGCCGTCACCGAAATACAGCCCACGCCGCCTTGTGCGTTGAATCCGTGTGCCGTCGCATCCTCGCCCGAAAGCTGGATGAAATCCGTCCCACAGCTCATGCGCTGATCGCAGACGCGCGCCAGATCGCCCGTGGCATCCTTCACGCCGACGATGCGCGGCAGTTTCGCCAACTCACCCATCGTCTCGGGCGTCATGTCGATCACCGACCGACCGGGAATGTTGTAGATGATAATCGGGATCTCCGCGCAGTCATGCAGCGCGGTGTAATGCGCGATCAGACCCCGTTGCGTGGGCTTGTTGTAATAGGGCGTCACGACCAGCGCGGCATCGGCTCCAGCTTCGGCGGCAAACTGCACAAACCGGATCGCCTCAAGCGTGTTGTTCGATCCCGCCCCGGCAATCACAGGCACGCGACCCGCGGCAGCTTTCACCACCTCGGCCACGACAATTTCGTGCTCTTCATGGCTCAGCGTCGGGCTTTCGCCCGTGGTCCCCACAGGCACCAGCCCGTGCGATCCTTCGCCGATATGCCATTCCACAAGTTTCTTCAGCGTTTCCAGATCCAGTTCGCCGCCCTGGAACGGCGTGACGAGTGCTGGCATTGAGCCTTTAAACATGACCACGCTCCTTTTATCTGGTCTGACAGGCGATTGCCTGCCGGTGCTGAAAGACGTGCCGGGATTGTGAGTTGAAAGCGCCCGGGCACGGGTTATCGTGTCAGGCTCTATCCCCGGTTGGTGGCGAAAAAGCAAGAGATGTCGCGTATTCTGATCCGTCTTGGTCTGATCTTTCTTCTGAGCCTGCCACGTGTGGCCAGCGCACAGGGGACGGACCAGCTGGCCACCGCCTTTGACGAGATGCGCGAAGGCGATTGGGAGGGTGCCCGCGACGCGGTCAGCAACGCGGTGGCGCAGGACATTGTCGAATGGCACCGGCTGCGCGCGGGGCTTGGGGATTTCGCCAGCGTCAGCGCCTTTCTGGACCGGCGCGGGGACTGGCCGGGGCTCGGCTGGCTGATCCGCCAGAATGAAGAAAATTTCGCCAACCAGCCAGCAGACCGCCTGGCAGGCTTCTTCGACACGCATCCGCCTCAGACCGCGCTGGGTGTCTATGAATTTGCCGACGCGCTGGCAAAGCTGAACCGCAAGGGCGAGGCGGACGCAGCTATCGTGCTGGCCTGGCGCACACTGCCCATGCCGCAGGAGGTGCAGGACCTCTATCTTGAACGCCATCACCATCTTCTGAAAAACCACCACAGTGCGCGGCTGGACCAGATGATCTGGCAGCGCGACATGGCCAGCGCCCGCCGCGCGCTGCCTTTGGTGGATGACGCATGGAAAGCGCTCGCCACCGCGCGGATTGCGCTGCACGATCAGGCCGACGGTGTGGACGCCCTGATCGAGGCGGTTCCCGAGGCGCTCGCCGACCATCCCGGTCTTTCCTATGAGCGCTTTGTCTGGCGCGATCGCAAAGGGCGGGACGCTTCGGCCATCGAATTGCTGCTGGAGCGGTCTACCAGCGCCGCAGATCTGGGCCAGCCCGAAGAATGGGCCCCGCGCCGCCGCAATCTGGCGCGTGCGGAAATGCGGGCGGGCAATGCGGTGCGCGCCTATCAGATCGCGTCGACCCATTATCTGGTCGAAGGATCTTCCTTTGCCGATCTTGAATGGCTGTCCGGCTATCTGGCGCTGACCTATCTGAAAGACCCGGCGCTAGCCCTGAAACATTTCGAACGCTTTGATGGTGCGGTCTTCACCCCGATCTCCAAAGGTCGTGCGGGATATTGGATCGGTCGCGCGCATGAGGCGCTTGGACAGCCCGAGGCCGCGCAGACCGCTTATGCCGCGGGGGCGCAGCATCAAACGTCATTCTATGGGCTGCTGGCCGCTGAAAGCGGCGGGGTGGCCTTTGACCAAAGCCTTGCAGGTGAGGCCGAGGTAGCGCCGTGGCGCGAGGCGGCCTTCACCGAAAGCTCGGTGTTCAAGGCAAGCCTTCTCCTTCTGGCCGCCGGAGAGCTGGATCTGGCCGAACGCTTCCTCACCCATCTGGCGGAATCGCTGGATGCAACCCAGGCCGCGCAGCTGGGCGCCGCGGTCATCGAGTTGAAACAGCCGCACCTGGCCGTGATGATCGGCAAGCGGGTCGCGCAACGCGCCATCGTGATCCCGGCCGCCTATTATCCGCTGCACCCGATGATCGAGGACGGGTTGCCCATGCACCCGGAAATGAACCTCGCCATCGCGCGTCGGGAAAGCGAATTTGACCCCTCGGTCGTCTCGGGCGCGGGGGCGCGCGGTCTCATGCAGGTGATGCCGCGTACCGCCGAAGGGGTGGCACGCGAACTGGGCGTCAGCGACGAACACAGCACCGAACGGCTGACGCGCGACCCGGAATATAACGCCAAGCTGGGCGCGGCCTATCTGGTGGGGCTGGCAGAAGCGTTCGACGGCAATGTCATCATGATGGCCGCAGGCTATAACGCGGGGCGCAGCCGTCCGATATCTTGGATGGAGGATCGCGGCGATCCACGGCGCGGCGGCATGGATATCGTCGACTGGATCGAACACATCCCCTTCAACGAGACACGCAACTATGTGATGCGCGTGGCCGAAAGCCTGCCCGTGTACCGCGCGCGGCTGGGCAAAGACCCGCACCCGGTGCCCTTCCGGCAAGAGCTGATCGGCTCCACCCTGCGCTGGCCTGCGAACTGAGCGGGCCAAGACTTTTCGAAAAGTCTTGGCGCCCGGACGTCACCGTCCCGCGCCACAGGATTTTCGAAAATCCTGTTACCGCGCCACCTGCCGTTCCCGCCAGAAGGTAAACAGCCCCGCCGCCACGATCAGCGCCGCGCCGATCGCGACATTCGTGCGGATCGCTTCGGAAAAGATCAAAAGCCCAAGGATCGACACAAAGACCAGCTGGAAATAGGCAAAAGGCTGCACCGCGCTGGCCTCGGCGGTTTCATAGCATTTGATCAGCAGCCAGTGCCCCAGCGCGCCCGTCACGCACAGCGTCGCCATCCAGCCCCAGTCAGGCTGGCTCATCGGCTCCCAGAACCACACACCCAGCGACGTCATCAGCACCGCGCCCACCGTGCCCGTCCAGAAAAACGAGGTCGCCGTGCTGTCCTTGCGCGCGGCATAGCGGGTCAAGAGCCCGTAAAGCGCGAACATCAGCGCCGCGCAAAGCGGGATCAGCGCGGCCGGATCAAACACGCTTGCGCCCGGCTGCAGGATGATCAGCACTCCGATGAACCCCACGCCAATGGCCGCCCAGCGCCGCCAGCCCACCTTCTCGCCCAGAATCGGACCGGAAAGGGCCGCCACAAGAAGCGGATAGCAAGTAAAGACCGCGTGGCTTTCCACCAGCCCCAGAATGGTGAAGGCCGCCACCATCACGCAGATCTCCAGCGCCAGAAGCGCGCCGCGAATGATCTGCACGACGGGTTGTTCCGTCTGCGCCGCCGCCCGCACGCCCCCGGCCTTGCGCGCCGCCACGGTGATCACGAAAGCCGCGAAGAACCAGTATCTGATCATCACGACCATCAGCACGTTATACTCGCTTGCCAAATGGCGCGAGATCGCGTCCTGCGTGGCAAAAACCACCGTGGTGGCGATCATCAGCAGGATGCCCAGCCGCGTGTTGTTGCTCGCGCTCATGCCAGCACCCCCACTGTCATATGCCGCTTGCGCCCGAATCCCGCACGGCGGGTGACGGTGAAGCCTGCCGCCTCCAGCGCGCGGCGCACGAAACCGGCCGCGGTATAGGTGGCGATGGTGCCGCCCGGTGCCGTGTGACGCGCCACGTCCGCCATCAGCGCCTTTTCCCACAGTTCGGGATTCTTGGCGGGGGAAAACCCGTCCAGATACCAAGCGTCCGCCTGCCCGTCCCAATCCGTCAATGCCTCCCGTGCATCGCGGGCGACCACCGTCAGCTGCGCCTTGCCCAGATCAAACAGCCCGCCCTCGGGTCGCCACAGCTCGATCAGCTGTTGCGAGAGACTGGCAAGCTCGGGAAACGCCGCATGGGCGCGGGCCATCTGATCGCGGGTCATTGGAAAGGCCTCGAACGAGGTGAAGTGAAACGCACCCTCAAGCCCCGCCTCGTCCCAGGCCGCCCAGGTCGCCAGGAAATTCAGACCTGTGCCGAACCCCAGCTCGGCCACGTGAAAACCGGGGCGAAACCGGTCCGGCAATCCGTTGCCATCCAAAAAAACATAACGCGTCTCGGCCAGGCCATCATCAAGCGAGAAATACGGATCGTCAAAGCGCACCGACACCGGTACGCCCCCATCCCGCCAGTCCAGTTCGGCCCGCTGGCCCTGCATCGCAAAGATCCCTATGAAGGCTGCAATGCGCGCGACACTGGCGAAAGGAAAGCAGCTTGGCAATGGGCGATATCACGATCCGGGGCGCGGGTATTTTCGGCCTGTCGATTGCCTGGATCTGCGCCCGGCGCGGGGCACGGGTGCGCCTGATCG
>NZ_JXYH01000058.1 GCF_001262635.1 Aestuariivita boseongensis | reverse complement strand
TTCGTGTCGGCGGGGAGCCAGTTGTCGAAATGGTCGCGCACGGCGTTTTCGACCATGCGTTGGGCATCGACGGTGGCGAGGCGGTCTTTGGTCTGGCCCACGAATTCCGGCTCGCGGATGAAGCAGGAGACCAATGCGCAGCCACCTGTGATCAGATCGTCGCGGGTGATGGAGGCGGCTTTTTTGTTGTTCGCAAGCTCTCCATACGCGCGGATGCCTTTGAGGATGGCGGCCCAGAAACCCGCCTCATGCGTGCCGCCTTCGGGGGTGGGGACGGTGTTACAGTAGGATTGGATGAAGCCGTCGCGGGAGGGGGTCCAGTTGATGGCCCATTCGACCTTGCCGGGGTTGCCGAATTTCTCCTGAAAATCGACGGTGCCGGAGAAGGGGCGGTCGGCGTAGGTGCTGGCCGTTCCAAGGGTTTCCGACAGGTAATCGGAGAGGCCGCCGGGGAAGTGGAAGGTGGCTTCAAGGGGCGTTTCGCCGTCGTCGATGGCGGATTTCCAGCGGATTTCGACGCCGGAGAAGAGGTAGGCCTTGGAGCGGATGGATTTGAAAAGGCGGGCCGGTTTGAAGCGGTGGTGGCCGAAGATCTCTTCATCCGCATGGAAGGTCACGGTGGTGCCGCGCCGGTTCTGGGTCTGGCCGACTTTTTCGACCGGGCCCAGCGGGATTCCGCGGGAGAAGCGTTGTTCATAGACAGTTTTGTCGCGGGCGACCTGCACGACCATGGAATCCGACAGCGCGTTGACGACCGATGCGCCCACGCCGTGGAGACCGCCGGAGGTCGCATAGGCGTCGCCGGAAAACTTGCCGCCTGCGTGGAGGGTGCAGAGGATGACCTCCAACGCCGATTTGTCGGGGAATTTCGGGTGCGGGTCGATGGGGATGCCACGGCCGTTGTCGCGGACGGTGAGGGCGTAGTCGTCGTGCAGTTCCACCTCGATCCGGTTGGCGTGACCGGCCACCGCTTCGTCCATGGAGTTGTCCAGGATCTCGGCCACCATGTGGTGGAGCGCGCGTTCATCAGTGCCGCCGATATACATGCCGGGGCGTTTGCGGACAGGTTCCAGCCCCTCCAGCACCTCGATGGAGGAGGCGTCATATGCTGGGGAGGTGCCGGTGAGAAGATCGTTGGCCATGCGCGCTGCTCTGCTTTTGTTTGTTGGGCGACATTATGGCAGGGGGCGCGGCGCTGGGGAAGAGGTCACGCACGGGGATCGGATTGACTTATGTGGTACCTTGATACATATATACATAGATTAGCAAGATTGAACGTGTGCAAACTGGGATCCGGGTAGAGAAGCGGCTTTTGAAAGTGCTCAAGGGCGTGGCAGAGCACCTGGATATGACGCTGGGCGACCTGATCGAGGGGATCGCGCTGCACAGTTTTGAGAACAAACCGCCTTTTGAACCCGAAACGCTGCGCAAGATCGCGCAGTTGAAAGAGGTCTATGATCTGGACTGGATGGCGGAGGACAGTCACCGGTTCAAGGAGGAGGAATGACCGGCCCGATCTCCGAACTGACCCAGGCGTTTGTGGCGCGTCGGGTGGATCCGGGTTCGTTTCACCATGCGGAGCATGTGCAGGTCGCGTTTGATCTGTTGGAGGCGCATGATTTCATTGATGCATCCGCGATCTATGCGAGGGGTTTGCAGGCCATCGCTGCCCAAGCCGGGGTGCCAGAGAAGTTCAACCTGACCATCACCTATGCCTTCATGAGCCTGATTGCGGAACGCCGGGCGGGGATGACGGGGCATGGTTTTTCCGCTTTTTCAGAGCAAAACCCGGACGTGATGTCGAAGGCGGCTTTGGCTGGCTGGTACGCAGAGGGCCGATTACACAGCGACCTGGCGCTCCCTTTGCCTCTAAGGCAAGACACGGCGAGATCCCTGGTACGTTATACTCCAAGAAGAACACGAGCTGCGCGAATGAGCACTCTTGGGTCTAGGTCGGTACGTGCCACGGGGGGTGGCGGGTCTGCACGACCTGTCAAACTCGCGACCGCGGTTCGCGCAGAACGAACCGAGTATTCCACCGTGAACACACAGTCCCGAGGAAGTTCGCAATACTGTCCAATCACCGCGAAGTTGCTAGCCCCATGCGGGCGCACATCGGGGCGGTCGCCCACTTGACGCGGCATGAACTGGCTGGTGATGTAGGGCATACGGCATGGAATGATTTTCGCACTCTCGAACCATTTTCGCTGCTTATCCGACAGATGCAGATGCCCGCAGAGTTCTTCGATGATTTCCAGCCCGGTCGCTTCCCACATCGGCTTCTTCACGAAATCGCCTTTCCGGTCACCTCGCAATCCATAGCCCCAGAAGGTGTAAGTGCCGGGTTTTTGCCCCCTGAAATGTGGCTGATGGAACAGCACAATAGACAGCGTCCAACCGGAATCGGCGAATGTCACCAAGCCACCTGTACCGGTGCGGTTATCGGTGAAATCCTCCATGAATTCGAAGAAGTCGGCGCCGTCCATCGTCACTGTGAACGAGTTCCAGCCGGTCTTTCCAGTGTCACTGCTGAACACTTCAGGCTTGCCAAAGCCTTCGTGTCGCGACGCCAACTTACGCCAGAGGCTCCAGCCACCTGCGACGTGTTCCGCGAGCTTCGGTGCGCGGTCGGCGGATCCAAGCACCGACCCATCCGTCATGGAACCCAGTGTAAGGTAAACACTGTCGTCCGGGCCGACCTCAACCGTACTGTCGTCGTCAAGAGTCAGAGAGGTGACGTGACGGTCCTGATGGGTGCCTTCGATCGTCGCGTCCGTAACGCATGTATCAGTCTCGATCCGAACTCCACGGGCGTGCAGCCAAGTCTGGATCGGGGCAATTATCGAGTCGTGCTGGTTGTATCGTGTCCGCAGAATGCCGGCGATGCGGGTAAAGCCAGGGAATAGATGGATGAATCGACGCAAGTATCGCCGCATCTCGACCAACGAATGCCAAGGCTGAAAGGAAAACATCGTGGACCACATCAGCCAGAAGTTGCTGTCGAAGAAGGCGGTCTGGAACCAGTCATCAATCCTTTGCGCGCCCAATCCGGTTTCCGGGTGCAAAAGCAGTCGGTTAAGATCGACAATATCCTGCGCGCTGAGTGTGAGATCGTAACGATCTTCTGCCGGTTTTCCATCTCGAACGAGGCGGCAATTGGACGACCCGGGCACCATTCGGTTGAACTCGAAGATATCATCCTTGGCAGATTTCGCCGGATCGTTCGTAAGTGGAATACTGTCGAGCAGATCAAAAGTGCATGCGAAGTGTTCCTCGAACATGCGACCACCTCGAACTAGGTAGCCGGTATCGGAGTCCCCTGCCCCGTCGAGTGACCCACCGGCAACGCCGAGTTGTTCGTAGATGCGTATGTCCTTGCCGCGCACACCTGCGTCCCGGCAAAGCAACACCGCAGCCGACAGTCCTGCGATACCCCCGCCTACGATAAGGTGCTGTGAATTCGTTACGTTTTCAGGCATGATCTGCGCCTCGAATAATGAAACTTTTCGCAGTTTTGCACAGGATTCATATCCACGCTTTAATCCCGATCAAAACCCGGAGAGTTCCGAAGTCGAGCCGAACTTGCTGTGAATTCCAGCTCTGGAAGCCGTCTGCATAGGGCTCGCAGCGGCCATTCGAATGGCCGAAAGGTCATCGCGGGGGACGGAAGTTTGCTTGGCTGTTCCGCCAGTGAATAAGGTGCGGACGGATGAAAACGCCTTCGAAGGCGCTTGGCCAAGCAAATTCGAATTTGCTTGAAAAAGGCTTTTCGAAAAGCCTTGGCACCTGCGGTTATGGTCTCAATACAGATGTCTGGTAGCGCATGGCCAAACCTGCCACCTAAACGGTCGACAAGAGAGCCAGGGCAAGGGCGAGGGTGCAAATGGCGATGGCGAAACGGGACATGAGAAAACCTGTGATCAAATGCCGTCAGTCTGCGTGTGACGAGCGATTTGAACCAGTCAGGTATTCCTGACCCCGGTCCACTCCAGAATGATCCGGGCCACTTCGGCCGGTTTTTGATGGGCGAGCCAGTGATCAGCCTCGGCCAGGGACACGCGGGTCAGGTGGGGGGCGTAGGTTTCAAGTCCCTCGGTCGCTTCGGGCAGGATGGCAGTGTCGTTTTCGCCCCAGATCAGCAGGTGGGGCTGGTGCACGGTCAGCTTGTCGATGGGATAATCCGGCAGGCCGATGATGGGCTGGCCCGGTTTGGCCACCTGAACCGGAGAGGCGCGGTACCAGTGCACCATCGTTTTCAGTCGACCGGGGCGGGACCATTCGGTGACATAGGCCTCAAGCGTATCGCCCGAGAGCCAGCTCATATCCATATGGGCGGCGAAAAGCGCACGCAGCTTGGCATAGTTGTCGGCGGCCAGCACGTCCTCGGACCCCTCTGCGCGCAGCCAGTCGATATATTGCGAGGCCTGCGATTGCGCGCCTCCTGCGGCCAGCGCTGTCTGGAAAGGCACTGGGTGGACGCCGTTGGCGATGATAAGCCTGTCCACCAGATCGGGGCTGCGCATGGCAAGGTTATAGGCGACTGCCGCGCCCCAATCGTGGCCAAGAACAGTGATCGGTCCGCGGCCAAGCCCGGTGATTAGATCGGCCATGTCGCGGGTCAGCGCGCCGGTGGCGTAGGCGGTCACATCGTCCGGCCCGCCGGTCTGGCCATAGCCGCGCTGATCGGGGGCGATGCAGTGGAAATGGGTGCTGAGATACGGGGCCAGATCGCTCCACGCGCCGGAATATTCGGGAAAGCCATGCAGCATCAGCAATACCGGCAGATCCGGGTCACCCCAGTGACGGGCGTAAACCGGACCATTTGCTGTGCTGTGCCAGTGGTCTTTCATGGCCTTACCCTTGTCCGGCAATCCGTCCAAGGCAAGCGTCACGCAACGGCACAGGGTTTGATCGCGATCAAAGCGCGAGGTTTGAAGATGTGACAGAATTCGTCCAAGCCAAACAGGAGAAGCAGAATGAGCGTTGCGGAGGACATCCCCGTCATCAAGGACGGGCCAGACGGGAACCCTGGGTCCGGATCACCCTCTCCGGAAGATGTCCGCCGCGCGTTCGAAAGTGGCAAGTACCCCTATTCGCGCCGGATGGGGCGGCGGCAATACGAGGCCGAAAAAGCCAAGCTGCAGGCCGAGCTTCTGAAGGTCCAGCTTTGGGCACAGGAGACGGGCCAGAAATTCGTTCTGATCTTTGAAGGGCGCGATGCGGCAGGCAAGGGCGGCACGATCAAGCGCTTTACCGAACATCTCAATCCCCGGACCGCGCGGGTCGTGGCGTTAAACAAACCCACCGAACAGGAGCACGGCCAGTGGTATTTCCAGCGCTATGTCGAACATCTGCCCACGGCGGGTGAGATCGTTCTTTATGACCGCAGCTGGTACAACCGCGCGGGCGTGGAACGGGTGATGAGCTTTTGCGAGCCGCATGAATACCTGGAATTCATGCGCCAGACGCCCGAGTTTGAACGGATGCTGACCCGGTCGGGCATCCGGCTTTACAAGTACTGGTTTTCCGTCACGCAGGCCGAACAGCGCAGGCGCTTTGCCAGCCGCGAGACCGACCCCCTGAAACAGTGGAAGCTGAGCCCGATCGACAAGGCCAGCCTGGACAAATGGGACGAGTATACCGAGGCGAAAGAGGCGATGTTCTTCTACACCGACACCGCCGACGCGCCCTGGACGGTGATCAAGTCGAACGACAAGAAACGCGCGCGGATCAATTGCATGCGCCATTTCCTGGCAAGCCTTGATTATCCCGACAAGGACCCGGACATCGTCGGCACGCCCGATCCGCTGATCGTGGGTCAGGCGCATCATGTCATTCATGGGACCAACCATATTCACGCGGCATCTCTGCGCGGCTAGACGCTGATCGGGGAATTGGCGGGATGCGGGCTCTTGCCTGATCGGGTGGGCGTTTCTACATTCGCGCCATGTTGGGGCAGATGCGATCCTTTGTGAAATTCGGCCTTGTCGGTCTGATGCTGTCGCCCGTGGCAGTGTCAGCCCATCCGCATATTTTCGTGGATACCGGGCTGAAGGTGATCCTGAACGACCAGGGCCAGGTGCAGGGGGTCGAGGTCAGCTGGGCCTATGACGCGCTCTATTCCATGCTCACATTCGAGGATATGGGGCTGGACAGCGATTATGACGGCCGTCTGAACGAGGCCGAGATCGGGTTTCTGACCGGCTTTGATTTGAACTGGGTCGAAGGGTTCGAGGGTGACCTTTATCTTGAGGCCTCCGGCGCGCCCATCGCGCTGGGCCCGCCCGAAGGGCGCGGTCTGCAGATCGAGGACGCGCGGATCGTCACCACGCACTACCGTCCGCTGGTCAAGCCCGTGGCGGCAAGCGGCGTGATCCTGCGGGCCTATGATCCGACTTTTTACACCGCCTATGATCTGACACGCGGTGTGAACGTGGACGGGGATTGCGCCGTCGAGGTAACGCCCGCCAATCTGGATGAAGCCTATACGCTGGTCGAAGAGATGCTTTACGCGATGCCCGCGTCGCAGCAGGAAGATGCCTTCCCCGAAGTGGGCGAGGCCTTTGCCGACACGGTGGTGCTGCAATGCACCGACTGATCTGGGCGCTGGCCGCAGGTGTCGTCGCTCTGGCCGTGTGGCTTTGGGGCATGGGCGGGGCCGATCAGATCATGCGCGCCGCCGCCAACGGTCAGAGAGAGGCGCAACAGGCCATGGCGGGCGCTTTGCGCGCGCTGCGTGGCGGGGAGCCCGGCGCCATCGCGACGCTTCTGGGGTTGTCCTTTGCGTACGGTTTTTTCCACGCGGCCGGGCCGGGGCATGGCAAGCTGGTCATCGGCGGCTATGGCATGGCGCAGCGGGTGCCGATGCTGCGGCTGTCGGGTCTGGCGCTGGCGTCTTCCGTGGCGCAGGCGATCACAGCGGTGGCGCTGGTTTATGGCGCGCTGATGGTTCTGGATTGGGGGCGTCAGCAGATGGTGGGCGTGGCCGAGGATGTGCTGGCGCCCTTGTCTTTCGGGCTGATCGCGCTGGTGGGCGCGTGGCTGGCGCTGCGCGGGCTCAGGCGGTTTCGGGCCGCGCGTGGGCAGGGTGGGCATGTGCATGATCACGCGCATGATCATGGCCAGGATGGCGTTTGTTCCAGCTGTGGGCACAAGCATGGTCCGACCGTGGAGGAGGCGGCCTCGGTCCGGTCGTTGCGCGATGCGCTTGTGGTGATCGGTGCGGTGGCCGTGCGGCCCTGTACGGGGGCGATTTTCGTGCTGATCCTGACCTGGCAGATGGGCATCGCCGCAGCCGGAATCGCCGCGGCCTTCGCCATGGCACTGGGTACCGCCTGCGTGACCGTGGCTGTGGCGCTTGCCGCCGTGTCGCTGCGCGAGAGCTCGCTGATGCGTCTGCAGGGGACGACAGCGCTGCGTGCCACGGCGGCGTTGGAGCTTCTGGCCGGGCTGGTCATCGCCCTTGTCGCGGTGCAACTGGCGCTGTCGCTGATCTGAGCCCTTGCCCGGGGCGCGCAATCGCCCTAGGGCTGGCGCATGACCCGGACCCCCCTGACATATGGCGCACATATTCGCGCGACGCTGGCGCTGGGCGCGCCCTTGATCGGCGGGCATCTGGCGCAGTTTGCCATCGGGCTGACCGATACGATCATGCTGGGCTGGTACGGGGTCGAAGCGCTGGCCGCCGTCACGCTGGCCGCGACCTATTTCTATGTGCTGTTCCTGATGGGGGCGGGCTTTGCCTGGGCGGTGATGCCCATGGTGGCGGCCTATGAGACCGAAGGCGATCAGACCAATGTGCGCCGCGCGACCCGGATGGGGCTGTGGCTGTCGGTGGGCTTTGCCGCGCTGTCGATGCCGTTCCTATGGTGGTCGGAGCCCATCCTTCTTGTCTTGGGGCAACAGCCCACGGTGGCCGCCGATGCGGCGGAATATCTGCGCGTGGCGGGCTGGGGAGTTTTCCCTGCGCTGGTGATGATGGTGCTGAAATCCTATCTGGCGGCACTGTCGCGCACGCAGGTGGTGCTGTGGATGACCCTTCTGGCGGCACTTGCCAATGTGGTGGTCAATTATGCATTGATCTTCGGCAACTGGGGGATGCCGGAACTTGGGCTGCAGGGTGCGGCCATTGCCTCGGTCATCACGCAATCCATCGCGATGGTGGGCATGATGATCTATGCGATTGTCGTGTTGCCGGAACATGCGCTGTTCCAGCGCCTGTGGCGGCCGGATTGGGAGATGTTCCGCAAGGTTCTTGTTCTGGGCCTGCCCATAGGGCTGACGCTGTTGTCTGAAGTGTCGCTGTTCGCGGCATCGGCTCTGATGATGGGTTGGCTGGGGACTATCCCGCTGGCCGCACATGGCGTGGCCGTTCAGCTCGCAAGCGCCACCTTCATGCTGCATATGGGCCTGTCCAATGCCGCCACGATCCGCGCAAGCCAGGCATTCGCCGCCCGTGACCGAGAACACATGGCGCGGGGTGCCTGGACGGTGATCGGGTTGTCGCTGTTGGTTGCGCTGTTCACCATTGCTGCCTTCCTGCTAATGCCCGAGCTTCTGATCTCGGCCTTTTTGGAGCCGGACGATCCCGCACGCGCGGAAATCATCGCGATTGGCATCGGCCTTCTGGCCATGGCGGCCCTGTTCCAGCTGGTGGATGGTGCGCAGGTGATCGCTCTGGGCCTGTTGCGGGGCATACAGGACACAGGGCGGCCCATGGTGATCGCCGCGCTCAGCTATTGGGCCGTGGGGATCCCGGCCAGTTACATACTGGGCTTTCCGATGGGGCTGGGAGGGATCGGCGTGTGGCTGGGACTGGTTCTCGGGCTGGCCTGTGCAGGCATCCTGCTGATGATGCGGTTCTGGGGCGCCGGGCTGTCCCGACTTGAAGCGCCTGCGCGGGCGTGAGGCTCAGAGGGGGCTCTGCCCCCGCCCTTCGGGCTCCCCCGGGGTATTTCCAGCCAGAAAGAAGCCTGTTCGCTTTTGTCCTGCTTCTTTCTGGCTCAAATACCCTGGAGCGCGAGGCGGAGCCTCGCTGAAGAACAAGAATGCGCCGCAGGCGCGCCGGTTACTCGGATTTGGTATTTTGCGCCTTCATCAGCCGGTCGGCTTTCTTGCGCACCAGGACCGAGCGCAGATCGTGCATCGCCAGAAGCAGGTCATCGGTGACCGCTTCCAGCTGGTCATCCGTGGCCTTGGATTGGGCCCATTGGCTGGTCAGGTTCAGATGATCCACCGCGCGCAGGATGTCGTCGATATCGCGATGGGCCAGAAGTTCGATCCGGTCTTCCATCCAGGATTTGATCGTATCCAGATCCGTCTCTGACAGGGTCCGGTCGCCATGGGGTTTGATTTCCCCATTGCGGATATTCACGACGGCGATCTGGTCCATCTCGATCCGCCTCTGGCGGTTTTCGGTGTCCACGCGGAACACCAGCGCGCCGTTTTCGCGGACGCGAAAGAAATAGTCGGGAAGATCGCCTGACATCGGGTCTGCTTACCTCAGCTTTGCGCAGAAATCATGGATGCGGCGGCAAGCTTCGGTCAAGGCCTCATCGGAGGTGGCATAGCTGATGCGGAAATTGGGCGAGAGGCCGAAGGCCGCGCCGAAGACGACGGCCACGTCGGCCTCTTCCAGCAATGCGGTCGCGAAGGCCTCGTCATCGGTGATGACGGTGCCCGCGGCCGTGGTTTTCCCGATCAACCCTGCGATGGAAGGATAGACATAAAACGCCCCTTCCGGCACCGGGCAGGTGATCCCGTCGATTTGCGAAAGCGCGTCGATGACCAGGTCGCGGCGGCGCTTGAACGCCTCGTTATTCGCGGCAATGAAATCATGGGGGCCGTTCAGTGCCTCGACCGCGGCCCATTGGCTGATCGAACAGGGGTTCGAGGTCGATTGCGACTGGATCTTGCGCATCGCTGCGATCAGCGGTTCGGGCCCGGCCGCATAGCCGATGCGCCAGCCCGTCATCGCATAGGCCTTGGAGACGCCGTTGCAGGTGAGCGTGCGGTCAAAAAGGCCCGGTTCCACCTCTGCCGGGGTGCAGAATTCGAAGCCGTCATAAGCCAGGTGTTCATACATATCGTCCGTCATCACCCAGACATGCGGGTGGCGCATCAGAACGTCGGTAAGGGCCTTGAGTTCCTCCCGGCTGTAGCCCGCGCCGGTGGGGTTCGAGGGCGAGTTGAAAATCAGCCATTTGGTTTTCGGCGTGATCGCGGCTTCCAGTTGTTCGGGGGTCAGCTTGAACGCGTTTTCCAGCGTGGCCGCTGCTACGACAGGTTCACCTCCGGCCAGTTTGACCATGTCGGGATAGCTGACCCAGTAGGGCGCGGGGATCACCACCTCATCGCCCGGGTTCAGCGTCGCCATCAGCGCGTTGTAAAGGATCTGTTTGCCGCCGGTGCCCACGCTGACCTGTGCAGGCGTGTAATCCAGCCCATTGTCGCGCTTGAACTTGGCGCAGATCGCCTGTTTCAGCTCGGGGATGCCGTCGACGGCGGTGTATTTGGTCTGCCCTGCATTGATCGCCGCGATGGCGGCATCCTTGATGTGCTGGTGGGTATCGAAATCGGGTTCGCCCGCGCCCAGGCCGATCACATCGCGCCCTGCGGCCTTGAGTTCGCGCGCCTTATTGGTCACCGCGATGGTAGGTGACGGTTTCACCCGGTCGAGCGTCGCAGAAAGAAAGGCCATGGTTCACCCCGTTTGTATATCCCGGTGCCATGTCATAGGGTGCAGCCCGCACCCGTTCAAGCAACATCACCCCTTTCCCGGAGGCAAATCCATGGCCGAGACTGCGACCGATTGGTACGGACCCGAAACAGCGACCTTTGGCGACCGGGTGGCCGGCGCGCGGGAGGCCGCGGGACTGTCCCAGTCCAAGCTGGCGCGGACGCTGGGTGTGCGCAAGGACACGGTTGTGGCCTGGGAAGAAGACCGGTCGGAGCCGCGCGCCAACAAGCTGTCGGCCATGGCGGGTGTTCTGAACGTGTCGATCATGTGGCTTCTGACCGGTGAAGGCGAGGGGATGAGCGCACCGCCGCCCGAGACCCTGTCCGGCAGCGATCTGAGCGGGGTTCTTGCCGATATCCGCCATTTGCGCAGCGAACTGGCCGCGGCGGAGCAGCGCGCGGGCCTGCTGGAGGCGCGGATTGCCAAGCTGGCCGGAGAGGCATCCGAATGAGCGAGAGCCATGAGGCGCGCATCAAGCGCCTGAAGATGCGGTCGATGCGGCGCGGGATCAAGGAGATGGATCTGATCCTGCAGGCCTATGCGGAGCGCAATCTTGAGGCAATGGATGAGGCGGGTCTGACGCTCTATGACGCGCTTTTGCAGGAGAATGATCAGGACCTGTATCAATGGGTCACGGGGCAGGTCGATGCGCCTGCAGCCTATACGGACCTGGTGCACGACATCTCGCAAACCTTTCAGAAATAACGGAAATCAGGCTTAACCTTATCTTCGGTTTTTTTGCTCATGCTTTGGGCGAGAGCAGAACGAGTCGGAGAGCGTGATGAAAATGGACGCGCAGCCCGTGATGGGCAGGCCACGCGATTTCATGGCGAGTTACCTGGAATCCCTTGCGCTGGTGGAGCGGTTGCACCGGCTTTTGCTGGATGTGATCAAGGATGAATTTGAGCGGGTCGGCGTGTTGGAGATCAACGCGGTACAGGCGCTGTTGCTGTTCAATATCGGCGACAACGAAGTCACTGCAGGCGAACTGAAAAGCCGGGGTTATTATCAGGGCAGCAATGTCAGCTATAACCTAAAGAAGCTGGTGGATATGGGCTATATGCACCATCAGCGCTGCGAGATTGACCGCAGGTCGGTGCGTGTGCGCCTGACCGAAAAGGGCCGGGATATCCGGCAGATCATCGCCGCGCTTTTTGCCAATCACGCCACGGGGCTTGAGGAGAAGGGCGTGCTGGATTTGGCGGGGATCGAGGATATCACCTCGGCCCTGAAACGGATGGAGCGGTATTGGACGGATCAGATCCGGTATATCTATTGATCCGGGACGGATGGTGGCATTGTTGGCCGGCTGGCTTTAGCGGCCCGATTGCCTCGTGGGCTCAAGCCGGCCCAGGACCAGTCCTTCAAGCTCGCGTTTGAGCTTCTGGACCATGGCATTCTCATAGTCTTCGAAACCCAGGGCGGTCTGCACGAAGGCATCAGGGCCGACGATCACATTGGCGCGGAAATAGCTGGACAGCTCGGCGATATCCATCAGGCGGATATCGCCCAGACGCGGGGCATCTGCGCCGATGACCAGCGCGTTGACAGTGATGCCAGCGCGTTCCAGCTCGGGCTTTACCTCGCGCGGGCGGGGGCCCAGGTTACGCTTGCCGTCGCCCGAGATATCCAGCGTGCGCTTCCAGCAATCGGGCCGCTGCATCAGCAGGTCGTGGCCGGTGCGCATGGCGGTGCCCAGGGCGGTGCCAACCGATCCGCCGGGACGCGCGGCGCTGTTGAGCACACGGGCGATCCGCTCCACGTCGCTACGATCGCGGATCGCAGTCCAGTTCACCAGCACATTCTGATCGCGTGGGCCGGACCATTCGTAAACCGACAGCGCCACCGGAGCGGAGGGCATGGCGAGGAGGGAGGACAGCACCTCCGGGTGGAGAAGCGCCGCAGCCAGCCCATCCATCTGCAGCCGGTATTCGCCCGTGTCGATGGACCCGGACACATCCAGCCCCAGCGCCAGTGCCTGGCGGCATTGGGCAGAGGCGGCCGATGGAAGGGTCCCGGCAAGCGCCAGAGCCAAAGTGATGCAACCAAGACGGAACAACCCTGCGGCGATGGCTGAGCCGGTTTGTGGATGCGTCACCCTTTTGCCGTGCGACACAGGGTCAGGCATTGCATCGATGCTTGCAAAAGCCCCTGAGCGTTGAAGTGGCCGTAAGGCGGAGAGGGGTGGGGCCCGCGGGTCAGGCGCCCATGTAGCGGCAAGGCTCCGCCCCTCTGCGTCCATGCGCAGATGATACGGGCGGTGACCCGTTCGGGCGTGCCGCGTTTCTTTGGGCAATGGGTGGTTGATGCGCGATATCCCCGCCCCTTTGCCCGTGGTGGAAAGAGCATTCGCGCGGGCTTCCTTGCATGCAGCGGTGCCGTGCATTGGGGGCGTGCCCTTGTCACGGCGCAGGCAGGCAGGAAGGAAGGACACAATCCGGCACATGTCCGCCCAGTAACCCATCCATCCGCGCCCTGCGCTGTAAAGCGAGCCCGCAACGGTGATGCTGCGGTCATGACAGGCGGGTGAGGCAGGAAGATGCCCGCGCGGCCGTTCGGCATGGGCTGGGAGCGATCCGCCCATTTGCACCAGAAACCGGCGCAGAGCTTCGGCCCCAAACCCAGCCGTCCATTCAGAGCACAAACCACATGGTCGCCGCGCCACCGCGTATCTGGCAGGCAGGTTGGCGTCATCCCGACATGGGTCTTTACGAAACCAGCTCAGTCGAAAGGCCAGACGCGTGATGGTGCCTGAGCGATGCCCGGCCCTCTCATTCCTGGCGGAGCCGGAACCTGTGCCGCCCGCGCTCATCCCGGCGGAACTTTGGTCGCCGGGGGCAATGCGCCGACCGCCCGCGGCGTCAGTTCGCGTTCCAGTTTGCGCCGCATGGCGCGTTCATAATCGTCAAAGCCGCGCGCCACTTCCAGAAATGCGCCGGGACCGTGCAGGACGTTTTTCTGGTAATACTCCACAAGGCTGATTTCCGCCTGATAATCAGAGGCTTGCACCACCAGCCCGTTAACCGTCACGCTGGCAAAGGGAAATTCGGCATAGGCCGCAGAGGGGGGAAAGCCCTCGTTATTCTCCCCATCTCCAGCCATGTCTAGGACCGAAAAATGGCAGCGCGGCCCGCGTTGAAACAGCCCCGCGCCATATCCCAGCGCGTATCCCATGGCCGTGGGAAAATCATTGTGACTGCGTTCGGATCGCCCAATGGTTTCGGCCACGCGCAGCAGGTCGGCGCGGGTTTCCAGCAGCGTCCAGTCGACGAGCAGTTCCTGATTGTACCGGCCGCTCCATTCGTAGACGGCGATGGCGACGGGAAGGGGGGCTGCGAAGACGGCGGCCTCCACCTCGGGCGCGATCAGGGCCGAGGCAAGGCCGCCACGCTGCAGAATATCCTCGGCCTCATCGACCGAGGAAGACACATCAATCGCCAGAACAAGCGCCAGCCGGCATTCCGACGCCGCCAGCGGCGAGGCCGCCAGCGCCAGCGCGCCCAGAATGCCGCCCAGTCTTACCAATGGCCGGTATTTTCCATGCTGGCCCAGGGTTCTTGCGGCTCAAGCCGGTCGCCCGCCTGCAGAAGCTCGACCGAGATATTGTCGGGCGAACGCACAAAGGCCATGTACCCATCGCGCGGCGGACGGTTGATCGTGACCCCATTGTCCATCAGGTGCTGGCACATGTCGTAGATATTGTCGACGCGATAGGCCAGATGCCCGAAATGGCGGCTGTCAGACGGCAGGCCCTCGTCCCCGTCCCAGTTATAGGTCAGCTCGACCGGGCAGTCTTCCTGCCCCGGCGGGGCCATGAAAACTAGTGTGAACCGCCCGGCTTCATTGTCATACCGGCGGGTTTCGGTCAGCCCCAGCAATTCGAAAAAGGCGATGGTTTTGTCCAGATCGGCCACACGCACCATGGTGTGGAGATAGCGAATTGTCATGCGGATCCTCCATTGATCTTGTGGCTGATCCTAGCGCCCCTGTCAGCAGGGGCCAGTGCCAAGGCGGCGTGGTCTCAGAATTTTGACTCGATCCCCAGACCGACAGAAAATTCGCGCGTCTTGAACCGGCTGTCATTAGACGAGGTGCGCCCCGCACGGATCCGCAGGGAGGGGGAGAAGCCCGCATAATCCCAATCATCGAACATCAGGTTGACATCGGCATAGACGGATCTGTCCTGCCGCCCCCCGGGCACCACGATGAAGCCCGAGCGATAATCGGGATAATCCGCATATCCCAATGTCAGCGCCACATCCATTTTGACCGGCCCCATCGGTTGATCGAACGCATAGGCGGCGCGGAGGCTGGCGGCCTGGCTGCGGTCGTTGATGAACCAGGCATCGGTGTCGCGCAGGCCCAGCGTCATGGTCAGTTGATCGCCGTTGCCCATCTCAAGCCCGGTGAAAACCGTCAGGCTTTGTGCCGTTGCATCATATCGCTGTCCAGTCACACTGTTGCGGTCTTCCACGGTACCGGACACGCCGATCCAGCTGCCTGTGCCCAGCTCCCATACCCGCCGGGCGGAGGCGCGCACAAAGCGATAGGTCGGATTGTTGCCATACCAGGACTGGCCGGTGGCCAATGTGCCGCCCAGAATACCGCCGCGCAGCTTTCGCGCATGATCGACCGAAGTTTCGAGGAACTGTTGCGACAAATCGCTGTTGCGCAACCCCGGCGCCTTGGCCTTAGCACTGCTGGAAAGTGCGATATGCTTGGTGTAAAGCCGCAGACCTGCATAGGTGGCGCTGGTCTGGTTGGCCTGAAAGCGATAGCGCAGGGACAGATCGGCCGTGGCGATCAGCCCCGACAATGCCTGGGCCGAGCCCGAAAGGATCCCCGTCACGGGCACCCCGTCGATGATCTGCAGCGCGTCTTCCGAGCCGTTGTTGACATTGCTGGACGGCCGCAGCGCCAGATTCAGACGCATGCTCCACGGGTTGAGACGGCGCAGAGCCTGGTAATCCTGGGCAATGGCCGCTTTTTCAGCATCGCTGACTGCGTGGATCGCCGAGCGGCGCAGCCAGAGCTGCGCGAGGCTGTAGCGTTCCTCGGCCACGGCGGATTTCGCCGCCAGCTGCCCAGCGCGCACGCGATCGCCGGGATCATCGGCGTATTGGAACGCATACCGCGCTGCCTTGCGGCTGAGCGTGGTCTCTCCAAGGGCGGCGTGGGCCATGGACAGGATGAAATAGGCGATCGGATCTTCGGGGTCGGCCTTCAGCAATCCGCGCGCGATCCGGATGGCGGTCGCATTGTCGCCCGCCCGCAGCGCACCGGCGGCGAGGTGGCGCACCTCTTCTGCGCTCAGCTGGATGTCGTCGCTGCTGCCTGGGCTTTCGGCCTGCGCCGCCAAGGGCAGCGCAAGCGCACAGATCAGCGCCAGAAGGCCTTTTCGGACTGCGCCCAGGATCAGATCAGGGGCAAAGCGGGTCGTCACCGGGCTGACCACACTGCACAAGAACGAAAATGCCGCGTTCTTCCTCGTCGCTCAGCTGGCTGATATGATCCTCGACAAACAGGCCGCCCGCGACCTGTGCGGATTCGACCCCGCCGAAGATACCGCCATATGTCCCGCGGGCGTTGTTGTTCTGCTCGACGGTTCCGGTGAAGGTGCCGTCGGCCAAGATGTCGGTCGGCGCCAGATCGATGTCTTCCGGCGTGACGCCGCCGAAATCGGGAATGTTACGGTTGGTGATCCGGCCGTTGACCTTGTTGTCGGTGAAGTCGGCATTCAGCAGCACGAAGCCGGTGATCTCCGCGGCTTGTCCTGGCGCCAGCGACGGCGGTGTTCCGGGGGGCGGTGTGATCAGGTCTTCACTGCTGCCCGATCCGTTCAGAAGGCCCACGTAGTTGCCCAGATAGGTCACCAGACCGCCATTGGGGGTCACATTGGACCCCACCGGATCGTAAGCGCCCGCGCGTGAGTAGCTGGCACCGCCAAAGACCGAACCGGCCTGCGGGCCCGTCATAACCACAAGGGCGCGGGTGCCGTTGATGTCGCGGACATAAGCTGTGGAGTGCCGCGACAGCCCGTCTTCCTGCGAGGTATAGGCCAGATATCCGCCCCGGTCCAAGGCGGGCTTGCGGACATATGTGGCGTTCAGAGCATCGGCCTCAAGCGCCACGCCTTCGATGGTCAGAACGCCCGTGGTCGTGTTGAAAGTGAACGTGCCCAGATTGCCTTCAACCGCCGCCGGCACCGCCGACGAACCGGTCCCCGGCGTGGTGGGGGTGGTGCTGTCGTCAACGAAGGGGTTTCCCCCGCCACATGCGGCTAACAGGGTCGCCGCGATGGCACCCGCCCAAACATATTTCATCTGCCTCAACCTCAAATTTTATTTTTTTGGGTCTTTTTCAGGTAAAATCCGGGGGTTCTGGGCAAAAGTCAATGTATTTGCGCCTCCTGTGGATAAATCGTGTCTTGTAAGTGACCTGCATATAGCGGTTTGCGAAGCCAAATCCTCAAGATATAGTCTAATCTCCCAAGAGATTCTGCGCAGCCAAGGAGAGCCGCATATGCCCCTGTCGCCCGAGCAACTGGCCGAAATCGAAGAGCAACGGTCACACCCGCAGCAGACGCTTCGCGTGGTCGCCCCGGGGATGGAGCAGCATCTGTATTCCGCCAAGCCGGTTCTGGATCACGGGTTCATCCGGGTGATCGACTATATGGGCGATGATGCGGCGATCTGCCAGGCGGCGCGGGTCAGCTATGGCAAGGGCACCAAATCGGTCCAGAATGACGAGGGGCTGATCCGCTATCTGATGCGCCACTGGCATTCCACGCCGTTCGAGATGTGCGAGATCAAGCTCCACGTCAAACTGCCCGTCTTCGTGGCGCGCCAGTGGATCCGGCACCGCACGGCGAATGTGAACGAATATTCCGCCCGCTATTCGATCCTGGATCGTGAGTTCTATATCCCCGCGCCGGAACATGTGAACGCGCAATCGGTGGTCAACAACCAGGGCCGCGGCGGCGTTCTGGAAGGGGCAGAGGCGGCGCGGGTTCTGGAAATCCTCAAGGCGGATTCAGCGCGGTGCTATGACAATTACGAGGCGATGATCTCGGACGAGGGGCAGGAGGGTCTGGCGCGTGAACTGGCGCGGATGAACCTGCCCGCCAACATCTATACCCAGTGGTATTGGAAGGTGGATCTGCACAACCTCTTCCACTTCCTGCGCCTGCGCGCCGACGCCCATGCGCAATACGAGATCCGGGTCTACGCAGAAGAGATGTGCAAGGTCGTCGCCGACTGGGTGCCCTTTGCCTATAAGGCGTTCGAGGACTACCGCCTGGGCGCTGTATCGTTGAGCGCGCAGATGGTGGAGGTGACCCGCCGGATGCTGAAGGGTGAGACGGTGACGCAGGAGACGTCGGGGCTCACCAAGCGCGAATGGCGGGAGTTTATGGAGGTTGTTGAGGGGTGAGACTCAACGGCTCGGAACTGATATCGCGCCTCACTCAGACCAGTTCGAGATCATGTTTGGCTGTGTCAAGCGTTGCAGTCTTTGTAGAATGGCAAGACCTGAAGCCAGAAGACTGGAATTTGTTGAGCGGGCAAGTAGACAAAGAAGTGTACTCAATCGCCATAACAGTTCTGATTGTTTATCTCGTTTTGGCCTTAATTGTGCACTGGACAGCCGATTTTGTAGCGTTCAAAAAATGGTTTAAGTCTAACCGAGTAGAAATCGGTACAATGGCAGCGATTGGTCCCTTGGACGCTACAGAAACGCCGCTTCAGAGTTTTCTTCGCCGTTTGCAGGGGGCTCATTCGAGAATGCTTCGGCAAGTAGACTCGTTCGAGCGAATCCTGCGAAGTAGAAGCCAGAGTTCTCTGGAAAACGGTGATGAACAAACACTCTCATCGATTAAGGAAGAAGTGGCAAAAGCTGCCAAGGAGTTTCAAAGTTCGAACTTGGGTCTCGAAGAGCTTACAAACCTCGCCAACGAGTTAACAACTCGATTTCGCGATGTAAGCTTGATGGCAAAGATAGTTGTTTTTGGCTGGTACCTGTTGTTGCCTCTCGCGACGGCGATGATAGCCTTGCTCCTTACAAACATGGATTTCGCATAGAGCAACCGTAGGGTGGGTGCCAACCCACCTTTCCCGGTAACTAGGTTCCGCCATGGTGGGTTGGCACCCACCCTACGGGCTAACCGCTCACGGCTTTCGCGGCCTCGGCCTTCATCTCGGCCACCAGCCCGGCATTCTCCGCCTCCCACGACTTGAACCCGGCATAGGCCGCCTGGTTGCGCGCCGCAATCTGGGCAAGCGTTGGGTCGGACGGGACGTCCAGCCCGGTGAAATAGACCTTCACGGCCTCATAGGTGCGCTGGCGGCCCATGACTTCTTCGGGGCTGAGAGGGCGCAGGGCGGCGGCATGATCACACATGTAATAGACCGCCAGGAGTTTGAGAAATTCCGTCATCGGATCCTCCATCAAGGTGGGCGAAAGACGAGAACGCGCGAACTCAAGCTGTGACTTCAGCCTAACCCAAAGGCGTGAAGGAGCGGTAAACCGAAATGCTGCGCTGCAGAAGAAGGCGGACACTGCGAAGTGAACTGATTTGGTACCAAGAGTAGGGTGGGTGCCAACCCACCACCAAAACCAACCACCGCGCGCCATGGTGGGTTCACACCCACCCTACAGCAGCTTTCGACAGCCGCTGCGGCCTATGCCTCCATTTAGGCCACGAACGCAGCAAGCGTCGGGTGGCTGCGAAACCCGGAAACAATCTGTTTCCAATCCAGAAAGTGCTGGACTTGCCCCGCACCCGCTTTGCATGCTTGCCCCACCAAACGGGGGAAAGCCACATGCGTTTTCAACGAGTTCTTTCGGCGGCCCTTGTCGCCACGGTTCTGGGTGCGGTGCCCGGCATGGCGATGGATGCCAAGATCTATCCCTATGCATCGAAACAGAATTTCTGCCCGCAGGGTCTGCAGCCTGTCACCATTTCGGGCGTGATCTGCTGCGGCACGCCGAACCAGTCTCAAAGTTATCAGTCGATGATGCAGCAATCCGGGTCGCACAAACGGTCCTACCGCGCGGCATCGTCCCGGGCCGATTGCCCGCCGGGCGTCAAAGGCTGCGGTTAAGCGCCTTGATCCGGCGCACGGGATCCGCGCGCCGGGAGACCTGCGTCAGAGTGCCTTGATTTCCCCGGCCATGGGGCGGCCGTCGCGACCGTCCTGCAACTCGTACGAGACTTTTTGATTGTCGGTCAGACCTTGCAGCCCTGACCGCTCCACCGCCGAGATATGAACGAAAACGTCATTGCCACCTTCATCAGGTGCGATGAACCCATATCCTTTGGTGCTGTTGAACCACTTCACGGTGCCTGTCGGCATCTCCCGTGTCTCCTTCTGCCTTGCTCCAACCTCGCCCAGACGCGATCTTCTGCTTCGGGCAAGACCCAATCCGGAATTGTCCAGAGTTCAGGACATCTTCCTTCCTTGTAACAGGCAGTCGGGTCTTTGAACTTTGGGTATTCCTTCTTTCAAGATCGCACGGCACAAGCAAAAATCAAGAAAAACGCCCGGAATCGTCCTCAAATGACGGTTATCCGCTGAAAAAAGGGAAAAAACGATGCATCTTTACGGGTTGAAAAGCTGTGACACCTGCCGCAAGGCGCTGAAATCGCTGGAGGGGGCGCAGTTCGTGGACGTGCGCGCGGACGGGGTTCCGGGCGATGTTCTGGAGGCGGCGCTTGCGCAGTTCGGGGATGCGCTGGTCAATACCCGCTCTACCACCTGGCGCGGGATGTCGGAGGAGGAGCGCGCAGGGGCGCCGGTGGATCTGCTGCGCGCCCATCCCACGCTGATGAAGCGCCCGCTGATCGTGGAGGAGGGCGGACAGATGCATCTGGGCTGGACAGCGGCCACCCGTGCAGCCCTTGGCGTTGCGTGACCGGGTGCTTAGGTGGATAAGGTCACGATCAAAAGGAGCACGTGAATGCGCAATGCAGCCCTGACGCTTGGGATTGTCGCCGGTCTGATCGGCATGGTGATCGGGTTCTTCAGCTATGGCTATACCGCTGCCGTCGACCGGTTTGGCGAGATCGAGGGCATCGCCGAACAGGTGGCCAATGTGGAACTGGTGCGCACGATGTCTTTGATCGCGCCGCTTCTGGCGATTGCAGGGGGTGCGATGGCGCGGGCGCGGGCGCTTTGGGGCGGTGTTCTTCTGCTGCTGTCGGCGGCGGGGATGTATTACGCCTTTGGCTGGGGTGTGTTCACCATGTTCCCGATTGCCTTTGCCGGTGTGGCCGGCGTG
>NZ_JXYH01000057.1 GCF_001262635.1 Aestuariivita boseongensis | reverse complement strand
GTTTGGGGGGCTGGCCCCCCAAGTCCATCAGCCGGCTTTCGACATCCGCTTGCGCTCATGCGGATCCAGATACCGCTTGCGCAGCCGGATCGCGTTGGGCGTGACCTCAACCAACTCGTCATCGTTGATATAGGCAATCGCCTCTTCCAGCGAAAACTGCACATGGGGCGTCAGCCGCACCGCCTCGTCCGACCCGGACGCGCGCACATTGGTCAGCTTCTTGCCCTTCAGCGGGTTCACCTCCAGATCATTGTCGCGGCTATGCTCGCCAATGATCATGCCGGTATAGACCTTCTCCTGCGGGCCCACGAACATCCGGCCGCGTTCTTCCAGGTTCCACAGGGCATAAGCCACCGCATCCCCGTTCTCCATCGAGATCAGCACACCCGCGCGCCGCCCCGGGATCGGCCCTTTATGTGGAGCCCAGCCATGAAAGACGCGGTTCAACACACCGGTTCCGCGCGTGTCGGTCAGGAATTCGCCGTGATAGCCGATCAGGCCGCGTGACGGCACATGGGCGATGATCCGCGTCTTGCCCGCGCCGGCCGGTTTCATCTCCACCAGTTCGCCCTTGCGCGCCCCGGTCAGCTTTTCGATCACTGCGCCGGAGTAATCGTCATCGACGTCAATCGTGGCCTCTTCGATGGGCTCCATCTGCTGGCCGTCCACCTCACGCATGATCACCTGGGGCCGCGAAATCGACAGCTCGAACCCCTCGCGGCGCATGTTTTCGATCAACACGCCCATCTGGAGTTCACCACGGCCCGAGACCTCGAACGCCTCGCCACCGGGGGTGTCAGCCACCTTGATGGCGACGTTTGATTCCGCTTCTTTCATCAGCCGCTCGCGGATCACGCGCGATTGCACCTTCTTGCCGTCGCGGCCTGCCAGGGGCGAGTCGTTGATCCCAAAGGTCACGGTGATGGTCGGCGGGTCGATGGGTTGCGCATCCAGTGGCTCATCCACCGCCAGGGCGCAGATCGTGTCGGCCACGGTGGCCTTCGACATCCCCGCCAGCGACACGATATCGCCCGCAACCCCTTCGTCGATATCCTGCTGCGCCAGCCCGCGGAAGGCCTGCACGCGGGTCACGCGGAACTGTTCGATCTTCTGGCCAATGCGGCTCAGCGCCTGCACAGTCTGGCCCACTTTCACCCGGCCGGATTCGATGCGCCCCGTCAGGATGCGGCCCACAAACGGGTCTGAACCCAGCGTGGTGGCCAGCATCCGGAAATCCTCATCCGCGTGTTTGATCTGTCGGGGCGCAGGGACGTGGTTCACGATCAATTGGAACAGCGCATGCAAGTCCTTGCGCGGCCCGTCCAGCTCGGCATCGGCCCAGCCGCTGCGTCCGCTTGCATAAAGATGCGGGAAATCCAGCTGATCCTCATTGGCATCCAAATTGGCGAACAGGTCAAAACATTCGTCCAGCGCCCGGTCCGGTTCCGCATCGGGCTTGTCGACCTTGTTCAGCACCACGATGGGCCGCAGCCCCAGCGCCAGCGCCTTGGAGGTCACGAATTTTGTCTGCGGCATCGGCCCTTCGGCGGCATCCACCAAAAGGACCACACCGTCCACCATCGACAGGATCCGCTCCACCTCCCCACCGAAATCGGCGTGGCCGGGTGTATCTACGATATTGATCCGCGTGCCTTTCCATTCGACCGACGTGGCCTTGGCAAGAATGGTGATCCCGCGCTCCCGTTCCAGATCGTTGCTGTCCATCGCCCGTTCGGCCACGGCCTGATTTTCCCGGAACGCGCCGGATTGTTTCAGAAGCTCGTCCACCAGCGTTGTCTTGCCGTGGTCCACGTGAGCGATGATTGCGATGTTGCGCAGGTCCATAAGGTCAGCCTTTGTGCGGGAGTTGACCGGGGCGATACAGCGCCGCGCTGCAGAAGGCCAGCCCTTTTCAGCGTTAATGCGTGGCCGATTTTGAAAACAGGTGGATGACCAGAATGCCGCCGATAATCATCGCAAGGCCCAGCACCGCAGGCAGGTCCAGCCGCTGGCCAAAGACAACAAAGCCGATCCCCGCGATCAGCACGATCCCCAGCCCCGACCAGATCGCATAGGCGACGCCCACGGGGATGTATTTCAGCGCCAGCCCCAGAAAGAAGAACGCGCAGATATAGGCCAGAACCACCGCCACGGTTGGCCCCGCGCGGGTGAACTGCTGACTGGCCTGCAGTGCGGTGGTGCCCACGGTTTCGAACATCACGGCGACGATCAGGTAAATGTAATGCACAGGCATGGCAGCTCCGTCCGGGTCAGAGGGGCAGGACGGGATCGTCCTTGATCTCCTCCATAACAAAGCTCGCCGCCACATCCGAGAGGGGAACGCGTTTGATCAGCTGCTGATAGAGCCGGTCGTAATCCGCCATATCCGCCACCCGCGCGCGGATAAGGTAATCCAGATCCCCGGTCATGCGATAAACGTTCAGAATGCCCGGTATCGTTTGCGTCGCTTTGGCGAATGTGCCCTGCCAATCGGGATCATGGCTGTGGGTGCGGATCTGCATGAAAACCATCAGTCCCAGCCCCAGCTTGCCCGCGTCCAGCTCGGCCCGCCGGGCACGGATGATGCCGGTAGCCTCCAGCGCCTTGATCCGTCGCCAGACCGCGTTGCGCGACAGCCCCACCTGATCGCCGATGGCCTCAAGCGGCATGTCGGCACTGCGTTGCAGAACGGTGAGGATCTTGCGGTCAAGTGTGTCAATCGTCTCCATCTCGCAAGGATATGTGGGAAAAAATCACAATGTAAGGCCATTTCAGCACATCTTTGTGAAAATCTCCCATGCACCCGCCGTTAAGATGGGATCAATTCAAATCAGGAGCGAGCGATGCTGAGAAAACTGTTCATTGATCACCCGGCTTCGGTCGACGAGGGCTATTTCGAACATATGTGGTTCGCGGCCAGCTTTGCGGGCCTTCTTTTTGCCGCCGGTCTGGCCGCGTTGATCCATGCGGTGATCCCGGGGCTGTGCAAGACCACCGCCAGCCGGCTGATCCGCAAGATGTACGCGCGGATCGAATATCGTGGCGTGCCTGCGGCGGCTCCGGCGGAATAAGCAGGCCCAGCCGGCGCCGCGTCGGTCGATATGCGTTACCCGGCCAGCGCGGCGTTCAGGTTCTCGTCAATCTTTTCGAGGAACCCCATCGTGGTCAGCCAACCCTGATCCGGGCCCACCAGAAGCGCCAGGTCCTTGGTCATGTGGCCCGCTTCCACCGTTTCCACGATCACCCGTTCCAGCGTTTCGGCGAAATTCATCAGGGCCGCGTTGTCATCCAGCTTGGCCCGATGCTTCAACCCGCCGGTCCAGGCATAGATCGACGCGATCGAGTTGGTCGAGGTCGCCTCGCCCTTCTGATGCTGGCGGTAATGGCGTGTGACCGTGCCATGGGCGGCCTCGGATTCCACGATCTTCCCATCCGGCGTCATCAGGACCGAGGCCATCATGCCCAATGACCCGAACCCCTGCGCCACCACGTCTGACTGCACATCGCCGTCATAGTTCTTGCAGGCCCAGACAAACCCGCCGTTCCACTTGATCGCGCAGGCCACCATGTCGTCGATCAGGCGGTGTTCGTACCAGATCTTTTTCTCTTCGAACTGTAACTTGAACTCTGCCTCGTAAACCTCTTGGAAGATTTCAAGAAATCGCCCGTCATATTGTTTGAGGATCGTGTTCTTGGTCGACAGATACACCGGCCAGCCCAGGTTCAGGCCATAGTTGAGGGACGCCCGCGCAAAGTCATAGATCGAGGCGTCGATGTTATACATGGACATGAAGACGCCCGGTCCGTCGGCCTTATAGACCTCGTGTTCAATCTCGGTCCCGTCCTCGCCGGTGAACTTCATGGTCAGAGTGCCGGCGCCGGGAAACTTCATATCGGTCGCCTTGTACTGATCGCCAAAGGCATGGCGGCCCACCACGATCGGCTTGGTCCATCCCGGCACCAGGCGGGGCACGTTCCGGCAGATGATCGGCTGGCGGAAGATCACGCCACCGAGGATGTTGCGGATCGTGCCGTTGGGGCTGCGCCACATCTTTTTCAGGCCGAATTCCTCGACGCGCGCTTCATCGGGCGTGATCGTGGCGCATTTCACCGCAACGCCGATTTCCTTTGTCTTTTCAGCGGCATCAATGGTGACCTGATCTTCGGTCCTGTCCCGCTCCTCGATCCCCAGATCGTAATACAGCAGGTCGATGTCCAGATAAGGCAGGATCAGCTTTTTCTTGATGAAATCCCACATGATGCGGGTCATCTCGTCCCCGTCCATTTCGACGATGGGGTTCTCGACCTTGATCTTGCTCATGGGGGCTCCTTCCGTGCCGGGTGACTACCGGTGGTGTAGCGCAATCTGCGCCGCTCAGAAAGAATTGTATGCAGATGTATACCGAAGTCCGGGCAGGGCGAATTGACGCGCGACCCGCCCGCTGGAAATTCAGGCGTCGGGCTTCTTGGCCTGTTTGGCCAGCTCTTTCTTGACATGTTCACGCAGGAAGGCGCGGGCGCGCGCTTCGGCCTGACGGACACGGATCGCGGACATGAACGCCTCTTCCGTGGGGGTGGAGCTTGCGGCCAGAACCTTGGCCACCTCGGCGATCAGCTGATCGTCGCCCAGCTTTTCGACGACCTTCAGAACGTCAATGGCCAGCTTATCCCCAAGCTCCTCCGCCAGTCCCATGCGATCCTCCGGCCTAGCGGGTGTTTTCCGTCAGCCGCCGCTTCACATATTCGGTGACATTCCCGATCATCGTGTCCATATGCGGATCCTTGAAGAAGTGATCGGCCCCTTCAATCTCCTGATGGGTGATGGTGATGCCTTTCTGCTCATGCAGTTTCTGCACAAGGTTGCGCGTATCGGCAGGTGGGGCCACACGGTCGGCGGTGCCATTGATGATCAGGCCCGAAGACGGGCAGGGCGCCAGGAACGAGAAGTCATACATATTCGCCGGCGGCGACACGCTGATGAACCCGGTGATTTCGGGCCGGCGCATCAAAAGCTGCATGCCGATCCACGCGCCAAAGGAAAAGCCCGCAACCCAGCAATGCTTGGAGTTGTTGTTCATCGACTGCAGGTAATCCAGGGCCGAGGCTGCATCCGACAGCTCCCCAATGCCCTGGTCATATTCGCCCTGGCTGCGCCCCACGCCGCGGAAATTGAACCGCAGCACGGTGAAGCCCATGTTGTAAAAGGCGTAATGCAGGTTGTAGACGACCTTGTTGTTCATCGTTCCGCCGAATTGCGGATGCGGATGCAGCACGATGGCGATGGGCGCGTCTTTTTCCTTCTGCGGGTGGTAGCGGCCTTCAAGCCGGCCTTCGGGGCCGGGAAAAATAACCTCAGGCATATATGGTCCTGTTCTTGTCGTTCGGGTGTCGGTCCGCTCTGCGTGGGATTGTTGACAAAATCCCTATGCTATTTTAGAACCGTTCTAAATACGGGCCTGGCGCCACTGCGCCGGGTCTTCGCGACATAGGCGCAGACGGCGGAAACGTCAATGTTTTCGCGCGGCTGCGCTGTCAGGGCGTCACCAAAAGGGAGCAATCGCGCGTGAAACTCTCAACCAAAGGCCGGTATGCGATGGTGGCGCTGTGCGACATCGCCCTTCAGCCCTCCGATCAGCTGGTTACGCTCAGTGATATCGCCGAGCGTCAGCAGATCTCGCTTCCCTATCTGGAACAGCTGTTCGTCAAGTTGCGCCGGGCCGATCTGGTTGTGTCTGTGCGTGGACCCGGTGGCGGCTACCGCCTGTCGCGCGCCCCGTCCGAGATCCGCGTGGTGGAGGTTTTGGCCGCCGTCGACGAAACAGTGGATGCGATGCACAAGGGGGCGGGGGCGTCCGGCGGGCTGTCGGGCAGCCGGGCGCAATCACTGACAAACCGGCTTTGGGAAAGCCTGAGCGCGCATGTCTATGTGTTTCTGCACCAGACTCGGCTCTCGGATATCGTGCAGAATGATCTGGCTCCGTGCCCGGCAGTGCCGGGGTTGTTTTCTGTCGTGGATTCAGAGTGATGCGGTGCGGTCTTGATGTTGCGAGGGGCGTTGCCCCTCGCGCTCCCCACCGTATTTGGAGCAAGAAGAAGCAGGGGGCGCCCGCGTGAGGGTCTATCTGGATTATAACGCCACCGCGCCCCTGCGGGCCGAGGCGCGCGCTGCGATGATCGCTGCGATGGATGTGGTGGGCAATCCGTCATCAGTGCATGCCGAAGGGCGCGCGGCGCTGGGGATCGTGCAGACCGCCCGCGCCCAGGTGGCCGAAGCCGTGGGGTGCCAGGTGGCGGAGGTGGTCTTTACCTCGGGCGCGACCGAGGCGGCCAGCGTTCTGAGCGGGTTTTCAAATGTTACGGTGGAGCCGACGGCACATGACGCGCTATGGGCGCATCACAAGCCGGGCGAGGGCGCGCCGTCGGTGTATGCGATGGGCGTGGGCAATTCCGAAACCGGCGTGATTCTGGATACTCCGCTGCGCGATGACGCGGGCTGGCGGATCGGGGATCTGACTGCGGATCTTCTGATGCTGGATATCACGCAGGCGGCGGGGCGAATCCCCTTCGCCTTTTCGTGGAGCGGGGCCGATCTGGCCGTGCTTTCGGCCCATAAACTGGGCGGTCCCAAGGGCGTTGGCGCGCTGATCGTCAAGCGCGGGCTGGATATCCCGGCGTTGTCCCTGGGTGGCGGACAGGAAATGGGCCGCCGGTCGGGGACCGAAAATATCATTGGAATCGCGGGGTTCGGGGCCGCAATTGAAGCAGCAGCGCGAGATCTGGCTGATGGTGTCTGGGACCGGGTTGAGAAACTTAGAAATATTCTAGAAATAAGTCTTGAGGCATCCGCAAAGAAGACTATTTTTGTCGGGAAAGATCGGAAGCGCCTGCCCAATACCTCGTGCTTCATCACCGACGGGTGGAAAGGCGAAACCCAGGTGATGCAGATGGACCTTGCCGGATTTGCCATCAGCGCAGGATCGGCATGTTCCAGCGGCAAGGTCCGCGAAAGCCGGGTGTTGCGCGCAATGGGATTTGATGCAGGCCAGGCCGCAAGCGCCGTGCGCGTGTCACTGGGCCCCGAGACGACCGAGAACGAGGTGCTGCGTTTCGCCGAGGCGTGGCTGAGCAAAGAAGAGAAGTTTCGCGCCCGCGCGGCGTGATCAGGATGGAGAACCCGATGGCAGCGTTGGACCAGACCCAGGTTAAAGAAGGCGTCGATCAGGAAACGGTGGACGCCGTTCGCGAGGCCGGCAAGTACAAATACGGCTGGGAAACCGAGATCGAGATGGAGTACGCGCCCAAGGGCCTGACCCCCGATATCGTGCGCCTGATTTCGGAAAAGAACGGTGAGCCGGAGTGGATGACCAACTGGCGTCTGGAAGCCTATGAGCGCTGGCTCCAGAAGGAAGAGCCCGACTGGGCAATGGTCGATTACCCGGAAATCGACTTCCAGGACCAGTATTACTATGCCCGTCCGAAATCGATGGAAGTGAAGCCCAAATCGCTGGACGAGGTCGACCCCAAGCTGTTGGCGACCTATGAAAAGCTGGGCATTCCGCTGAAGGAACAGATGATCCTTGCCGGCGTCGAAGGGGCCGAAGACGCGCCTGCCGAGGGCCGCAAGGTGGCTGTGGATGCGGTGTTTGACTCTGTGTCGGTGGGCACGACCTTCCAGGCGGAGCTGAAGAAAGCGGGCGTCATCTTCTGCTCGATCTCCGAGGCGATCAAAGAACATCCCGAGCTGGTGAAGAAATATCTCGGCTCGGTCGTGCCTGTGTCGGACAACTTCTATGCCACGCTAAACTCGGCTGTTTTTTCGGATGGGTCGTTCGTTTACGTGCCGCCGGGCGTGCGCTGCCCGATGGAGCTTAGCACCTATTTCCGCATCAATGCTGAAAACACCGGCCAATTTGAACGCACGCTGATCATCGCCGACAAGGGATCGTATGTGTCGTATCTGGAAGGCTGCACAGCGCCGCAGCGCGACACCTCGCAGCTGCACGCGGCCGTTGTGGAAATCATCGTCGAGGAAGACGCGGAGGTGAAATATTCCACCGTTCAGAACTGGTACCCGGGCGATGAGAACGGCAAGGGCGGCATCTATAACTTTGTGACCAAGCGCGCCGATTGCCGGGGCGACCGGGCCAAGGTGATGTGGACGCAGGTGGAAACCGGCTCTGCCGTGACCTGGAAATACCCGTCCTGCATCCTGCGCGGCGATGACAGCCAGGGTGAGTTTTACTCGATCGCGATTGCCAACAACTATCAGCAGGCCGATACGGGCACCAAGATGATCCATCTGGGCAAGAACACCAAGTCGCGGATCGTGTCGAAAGGCATCAGCGCTGGCAAGGCGCAGAACACCTATCGCGGTCTGGTGTCGATGCATCCCAAGGCCAAGAATTCGCGTAACTATACGCAGTGTGACTCGCTTCTGATTGGCGATAAATGCGGTGCCCACACCGTGCCTTATATCGAGGTCAAGAATAACTCCTCACGCGTGGAGCATGAGGCGACCACATCCAAAGTGGATGACGATCAGCTGTTCTATTGCCGGTCGCGCGGCATGGATGAGGAAGAGGCGGTGGCGCTGGTCGTCAACGGTTTCTGCAAGGACGTGCTGCAGGCGCTGCCGATGGAGTTTGCCATGGAAGCGCAGCAGCTTGTTGCGATCTCTCTTGAAGGGTCGGTGGGCTGACAATCCGCCCGCCGGTTCCGGCTCCAAAGCGATAGACCGATGTTTGATCATGTGTCCGATACCAATGACGCGCCCAAAAGGCGCAAGATCACGCGCCCCGTCGTCTCCGACGAAGACGGGATGCGCGAAGGCGGGCTTGTGTTCATCATCGTGTTGATCGTGGGCTTTATCGGGGCGTCGATGGTGCATCCGCTGGCGCTGACGTCGTTCTGGGTGTGGTTTGCGCTTTTGATGATGTCGGTCGCGGTTGCATCCGGCACGCAGCGGTTGGTGGCGTGGTTCAACGGATACCGTCCGGTGGAGGAGGAGGCATGATTGTCACCACCACACCATCGGTCGAAGGGCGCAAGATCGCAGGCTATCGCGGCATCGTCGTGGGTGAGGCGATTCTGGGTGCCAACGTGATCCGCGATGTCTTTGCAGGCATCACCGATATTCTGGGCGGCCGGTCGGGCGCTTATGAACAGGAACTGGCAAAGGCGCGGGCGACCGCGCTGGATGAAATGGAAGAACGGGCCAGAGCGTTGGGGGCCACAGCGGTGGTCGGCGTCGATCTGGATTACGAGGTTATCAACAACATGCTGATGGTCAGTGCGTCGGGCACGGCTGTCATTCTGGACTAGGCGCGAGCGCGCGAAGAGGGGAATATCATGCTGGAAATCAATAACTTGCACGTCAAACTTGAAGAAGAAGACAAGCAGATCCTGAAAGGCGTCAACCTGACGGTTGAGGCTGGTAAGGTACATGCCATCATGGGCCCCAACGGCTCGGGCAAGTCCACGCTGTCTTATGTTCTGTCGGGCCGCGATGGATATGAAGTCACCGACGGGTCTGCCACGCTGGATGGCGAAGACCTGCTGGAGCTGGAGCCGGAAGAGCGTGCGGCAGCCGGTCTCTTTCTGGCCTTTCAATACCCGGTGGAGATCCCCGGCGTGGGCAACATGACCTTCCTGCGCACCGCCGTGAACGCTCAGCGCAAGGCACGCGGTGAGGAAGAAATCAGCGCGGCTGATTTCCTGAAGCTGATCCGCGAGCGCGCCAAGGCGCTGAAGATCGACGCCGACATGCTGAAACGCCCCGTCAATGTGGGCTTTTCAGGCGGTGAGAAAAAGCGCAACGAAATCCTGCAGATGGCCATGCTGGAACCCAAGATGTGCATCCTGGACGAGACCGACTCGGGCCTTGACGTGGACGCGATGAAATTGGTGTCGGATGGCGTGAACGCGCTGCGCGACGAAGGGCGCGGTTTTTTGGTGATCACCCACTATCAGCGACTGCTGGATCACATCAAACCCGATGTGGTGCATATCATGGCCAATGGCCGCATCGTGAAATCGGGCGGTCCGGAACTGGCGCTGGAAGTCGAACATAACGGTTATGCCGACATCCTGGCGGAGGTGGCCTGATGGCACTGCCGCAACTGAAACAGGACGCAACCGAGGCGCGCCTCAGCGCGCTGAGCCTGCCGGAAGGCGGCTGGTCTTCGGCTGCGCGTGCGGATGCTCTGGCCCGTGTGCGCGCCATGGGTTTGCCCTCGCGTCGGGATGAGTATTGGAAATATACCCGACCCGACACGCTGGTTGATGCTGACGCTCCGAAAGCCGCTCTCTTCGATGCGCAGGAAGAGCCGATTTTTGGCGAAATCGACCGCCTGAAGATTGTCTTCGTCGATGGCGTCTTTGATGCCGCGGCCTCGGATGATCTGAGCCTGGACGGGATCGAGATCGAACGCCTTGCCACAAGCGCGGCAAGCGACATCCATTGGGCTAAAGACATCTATGGTGTGCTCGAAGCCAAGGGGCAGGACCCGGTGGAACGCCCTCTGGCGGCGCTCAACACGGCTTTTGCGACGGATGGCATTCTGGTCCACGTCAAACAGACGCCCTCGAAGCCGATCAGCCTGATCTATATCCATTCCGATGAAGGTTCGGACGCGATCCTGCACCATGTGATCAAGGTCGACAGCGGCGCTTCGGTCACCGTTCTGGAAAACGGGCCTGCCGCGGCGCGCTTCAACAAATGCATGGAAATTGACTTGGCGGATAATGCCACGCTGCACCATGTGCGCGCGCAGGGCCGCGACCATGAACGTCGTGCGGCGACCCATATGTTCGCGCGGCTTGGTACGGAATCGGTGTTCAAATCCTTCACGCTGACCGCCAATGGCGTTCTGACCCGCAACGAAGTGGTTATCGAACTGACCGGCGACGATGCGGTGGCCCATGTGGCGGGCGCCTGCGTCGGTGACGGGGATTTCCACCATGACGACACGGTCTTCGTCACCCATGACGCGGTGAATTGCGAAAGCCGCCAGGTGTTCAAGAAGGTGCTGCGCAACGGGGCCACAGGCGTGTTCCAGGGCAAGATCCTTGTGAAGGAAGGCGCGCAGAAAACCGATGGCTATCAGATCAGCCAATCGCTTCTGCTGGATGATGACAGCCAGTTCCTCGCCAAGCCCGAGCTTGAGATCTATGCCGATGACGTGGCCTGTTCACACGGCTCGACCTCGGGCGCGATTGATGAAGAGGCGCTGTTTTACCTGCGCTCGCGCGGGGTACCGGAAAGCGATGCGACCGACCTGCTGACCCTTGCCTTCCTGGCCGAAGCCGTGGAAGAGATCGAGGACGAAGCGCTGGCCGAAGAAATCGTCTCGCGTCTGTCCGAATGGCTGGTGCGTCACCGCCGGAGCTAAGAAGACCTCGCATGCCCGTCACTTCCGATATCGCAGCCACCTACCGGGGGCCGGGCCGTGTCATGCGCAGGCTGATGGCCATGGGCGCACGCGAAGATCGCGCCCTGGCCTTCCTCATGGGGTTTTGCGTGATTGCTTTTATCGCGCAGCTGCCCCGCCTGGCGCGTCAGGCGCATTTGCAGGGCGAAGACCTGTCGATGCTGATGGCGGGCGCGCTGATGGGGTCGGTCTTTATCCTGCCGCTGCTGCTCTACATCATCGCCTGGGCCACCCACCTGATCCGCAAGCTGATTGGACGTCAAAGCTCCAGCTATGGTGCGCGTCTGGCGCTGTTTTGGTCGCTTCTGGCCAGCACGCCGCTGATGCTGCTTTACGGGCTGATCGGCGGATTTATCGGGCAGGGGCCCGCGCTGCAACTGGTGGGGCTGATCTGGGTCGCGGTTTTCCTGTGGTTCTGGATTGCAACCCTGCGCGCCAGCGGGGAAAGTGCGGCATGACCCTGACCCCCTCTCTCAAGGATCTGGTCGTTCTGACGATCCAGGACCCGGCCGAAGCTGCGCGGCAGCTGATGGCACTGAAGCTTGATCGCGGCACGCTTTGGACGGCCGTGTTCCTGATGGCCGTGCTGAACACGCTTCTGGCGGGATTGAACAACCTGCTTTTGCCCGGAACCTCGCCCTTTCCGGGGCTGTTCGACGTCCCGGCGGCCTATTTCTTCATGGTGGCCGGCGGGCTTGTGCTGACCATTCTTGCGATCTTCTGGGGCGGGCGCGCCTTTGGCGGACAGGGCAGTATGGAAGACGTGATGGTCGTCATCGCCTGGCTGCAGTTCATGCGCGTTCTGGTGCAGGCGGTTGCCTTGGTGCTGCTGCTGACGATCCCGGTTCTGTCGATGCTTCTGGTGCTGGCGGCGGCATTCGTGGGCCTGTGGATCCTGGTGCATTTCGTCGATCAGGCGCATCGCTTCGGGTCGCTTGGCAAGGCTGCGGGTGTGCTGATTGCCGCCTTTGTCTGCATGGTTGTGGGGCTGTCGATCCTGTTGTCGATGATCGGCGTGGGCGCTGTAGGAGGCGGATATGTATGATGTGAACGCCATTCGGGCGGATTTCCCGATCCTGAGCCGTGAGGTGAACGGCAAGCCGCTGGTGTATCTGGACAATGGTGCCTCGGCCCAGAAACCGCAGGTGGTGATCGACGCGATCACGCAGGCCTATTCCCAGGAATATGCCAATGTGCATCGGGGCCTGCATTACCTGTCCAACCTCGCGACCGAGAAATACGAAAGCGTGCGTGGTGTGATCGCCAAGTTCCTGAACGTGGCCGATGAGGATGAAATCGTTCTGAATTCCGGCACCACCGAAGGCATCAATACCGTCGCCTATGGCTGGGCCATGCCGCGCCTTGAGGCGGGCGACGAGATCGTTCTGTCGGTGATGGAACACCACGCCAATATCGTGCCCTGGCATTTCCTGCGCGAACGGCAGGGCGTTGTGCTGAAATGGGTCGATGTGGACGCGCGCGGCGATCTGGATCCGCAAAAGGTGATCGACGCGATTGGCCCCAAAACCAAACTGGTCGCGGTGACCCATATGTCGAACGTGCTGGGCACCGTGGTCGATGTGAAAGCGATCACCGAAGGCGCCCATGCCAAGGGCGTACCCGTGCTTGTCGATGGCAGCCAGGCGGCTGTCCACATGCCGGTGGATCTGGCGGATATCGGTTGTGATTTCTATGCGATCACGGGCCACAAACTGTATGGGCCGTCCGGTTCGGGCGCGATCTTCATCAAGAAAGAGCGGATGGAGGAAATGCGCCCCTTCATCGGCGGCGGCGACATGATCAAGGAAGTCCACAAGGACACCGTGATCTACAACGATCCGCCCATGAAATTCGAGGCCGGTACCCCCGGCATCGTGCAGACCATCGGCCTGGGCGTCGCGCTTGATTACATGATGGGCATCGGCATGGAAAACATCGCCGCCCATGAAAAGACCCTGCGCGATTATACCGTCGATCGGCTGGGTGGTCTGAACTGGCTGCAGGTGCAGGGCACATCGGACAACAAGGGCGCCATCTTTTCCTTCACGCTGGATGGCGCGGCGCATGCCCATGACATCTCGACCATCCTCGATAAGAAGGGCGTGGCGGTACGCGCGGGTCAGCATTGCGTGGGCCCGCTGATGGATCACCTTGGCCTGACGGCCACCTGCCGCGCGTCTTTCGGAATGTACAACACCACCGACGAGGTGGACGTGCTGGTCGAAGCCCTTGAACTGGCGCATGAGCTTTTCGCCTGATCATTTTGCGATTGCGGGGTAGGGCGGTCGCGGCTATACCGCCTGCCAGCAGGACCCATAGCTCAGCTGGATAGAGCGCTGCCCTCCGAAGGCAGAGGCCAGAGGTTCGAATCCTCTTGGGTCCGCCATTTTCCATAACTGCGATCACATCTGAGCCGTTCCCTCTTTTTACGCGCGCGCCGGATGATGCGCGTGCGCCCGAGGCCGTCCAACCATGTGAAAAGTCAAAAAAAGAGCCCCATTAAGGGGCCCAGACATCTTTCACGAGGGATCGTCTTTTTGGGGTTAACCGCCCCAGCTGCGGACTTGCCCGCAATCCATATGAACAAAGTTCGAGCGGGAATACTTGCCGACACCGCCTGCGTTGCAGGCCATCGCGGCGCGGGCCATCTGGTTCACGCTGCGCGACGACAGGCGCAGATCGGCGGCCTGACCCTTGAGGTGGAGAGAGTTGCGCGCGACACCCCGGGACCGGCTGCGCAGCATCTGGTTGGTCTTCGGACTGCGATAGCCCGACAGCAGCATATAGGGTTCGTTCACGTCCATCAGGTTATGCGCGGCGGCCATGATGTCGATGGTGCGTGTGTCGATGTTAAGAACATCGCCCGTGCGCCAGTCGCGCATGAAGTGGTTCACCTCTTTCAGCGCGTCCTTGATGTATTCGCCGTCGATCCAATAGACCATGTCCAACCGCTCGCCCGTGCGGCCGGAGTACATCCGGATCCGGCGGATATCGCCGCCCCCGCGCAGGAAACCTGCCGCGTTGGCAAAGGTTGGTGCTGCTGTGATTGCTGTAGCCGCAAACGCGCCCAGAAGGCTGCGTCGGCTGATGCCGCCCGATGTCTCAATCATAGTTCCGCGTTTCCCGTACGCTGTATCCTGCCTGCGTCCGATGTTACGAACGCCTTAGTTGCCATCCCCAGATGATGCGGTTTTATGGCATAGGCGGAACTTTTCGCCAAGCTGTCAGTTTTGTTTCGGTTCTGTAACGATATTTTTAGGCGAAATTTCGCGCAAAAAGGGGGCAGTTGCACAAATCCGGGCAACGCGATGCAGCGCTGCATCACCCGAACCCAAGGCGCTTGCCCTGTTCCAAATGTGAATTGACCAGTCATCATTCCTTCGCCCAAACTTCTTCCAAGCTGAATATTCGCCCTTAGAAAGACTCAAAATGATTGCCACTTTGTTTAAACGGTCCCGTGTTTTTGCCCTGACAGCCGCGCTTGCGCTGGCAGCGCCGGCCTTCGCGCCCACGCCTGCCTTTGCGCAGGTCACCGCGTTCAAACAGGCGGTGGCGGAAGCCGCAGCGCGCGATGCGGATGTGGCGGCGTTCTATCGCGGCTCGGGCTTCGATCCGATCTGGACAGGTGGCGATGCAGACGATCTGGCCCGGCGCAAAGCGCTGATGCGCGCGCTTGAGGCGGCAGAGACCCACGGCCTGCCCACGGCGCGCTATGACCGCGACGGGCTGATGCAAAAGATGCGCGCGGCGCGCTCGACCCGCGATCTGGGCTTTCTGGAAGTCGAACTGACGCAGGCCTTCCTGCAATATGCCCGCGATATCCAGACCGGCGCGGTGATCCCCTCGCGGATCGATCCGGGCATCGTGCGCGAGATCCCCTACCGCGACCGCTCGTCATACCTGGCCAGCCTCGCGCGGGCGGACGACCCCGATGCCTTCATGGCCACGCTGGTGCCCGCAACAACCGAATACCGCGCGCTGCTGAAACACAAACTGATGCTGGAGCAGCTGATCGCCAATGGCGGCTGGGGCCCCAAGGTGCGTGCCAAGGCGCTTGAGCCGGGCGATCAGGGCCCCGAGGTCGTCGCCCTGCGCGATCGTCTGATCGCCATGGGATACATGCAGCGCAACGTCAAAAGCGTCTATGACAAGGACATGCAGAAAGCCGTCCAGCTGTTCCAGGCCCGCCACGGGCTGGAAGAGGATGGCGTGGCCGGCGAAGGTACCCTGGCCGAAATCAATGTCGATCCGCAGGCGCGTCTGCGCGCGGTCACCGTGGCGCTGGAACGCGAGCGCTGGCTGAACCGCGACCGGGGCGAGCGGCATATTCTGGTCAACCTCGCCGATTTCCACGCCCGCATCATTGATGACGGGCACGAGACCTTTCGCACCCGGTCGGTCATCGGCAAGAATGTCTCGGACCGCCGCAGCCCGGAATTTTCAGACGTGATGGAGCATATGGTCGTCAATCCCAGCTGGTTCGTCCCGCGCTCGATCGCGACCAAGGAATATCTGCCCAAACTCAAGGCAAACCCCAATGCCGTGCGTCATCTGGTGATCACCGATGCGCGCGGGCAAAGGATTGATCGCGGCGCGGTGGATTTCTCGCGCTATTCCACGCGCAACTTCCCCTTTGACATGCGCCAGCCGCCGGGCAATTCCAATGCGCTGGGTCTGGTGAAGTTCATGTTCCCCAACAAGTACAACATCTACCTGCACGACACGCCGCAAAAGCACCTGTTTGCGCGTGAAAGCCGCGCCTACAGCCATGGCTGCATCCGTCTGGCCGATCCGTTCGACTTTGCCTATGCGCTGCTGGCCAGGCAGGAAGATGATCCCAAGGCCTATTTCCAAAGCGTGCTGCGCACGGGGGCCGAAACCAAGGTGAACCTTGAACAGCCGGTGCCGGTGCACCTGATCTATCGCACCGCGCAAACCGACGAGAAGGGCCAGATCGAATACCGCCGCGATGTCTATGAGCGGGATGCGAAAATCTGGCAGGCGCTGAGCGATGCAGGGGTGGTCCTGCGCGGCGTTCAGGGATAAAACCGGGCCTCTGACCATCCTTTCGTCCGAGGCCCGACATGCCATCCTTCACCGTTGCCCAGATCGCCGAGGCCATTGGCGCCGATGCATTTGGCGACACATCCCTTGTGATTGCGTCCCTGGCTGAACCCGGCGATGCAAGGCCCGATCAGCTGGCCATGGCGATGGCCCCTAAATATCTGGAGGCCCTGTCGCAAGGTGGGGCGCAGGCTGCTGTCCTGGCGCCCGGCACCGATTGGCAGGCACTGGGTCTGAAGGCCGCGATCCTGCCGCGCAGGCCGCGTTATGCCATGGCGGGGATGACGCGGATGATGGATCTGGGGCAGGGCTTTGCCGAGGGCATCCATCCCTCTGCGGTGATCGACCCGACGGCCCAGCTGGGCGAGGGCGTGTCGGTCGGCCCCAACGCCGTGATCGGGCCGCGCGCCGTTGTGGGCGAGGGCACGGTCATCGGACCTTTGTGCTTTGTCGGTGCGGATGTGCGCATCGGGGCCGGAGGGCTTCTGCGCGAACAGGTATCGGTCGGCGCGCGGGTGCGGCTCGGCGACAGGTTCATCGCTCAGCCCGGCGCGCGGATCGGCGGCGACGGGTTTTCCTTCGTCACGCCGGAACCCTCGCAGGTCGAGGCGGTGCGCCAGACCCTGGGCGACCAAAGCGGCGGCACGGCGCAAAGCTATGTCCGTATTCATTCCGTGGGATCGGTGCGCATCGGGGATGATGTGGAACTGGGCGCCAATTCCACCATCGACAACGGCACGATCCGCGACACGCAGGTGGGCGACGGCACCAAGTTCGACAACCTGGTTCAGGTGGGCCACAACGTGATCATCGGGCGTGATTGCCTGGTCTGCGCGCAGGCGGGCATCGCCGGCTCCACAACGATTGGCAACAATGTGGTGCTGGGCGGCCAAAGCGGGGTCAGCGACAATATCTTCATCGGCGACAATGTGATCACCGGCGGCGGGTCGGTCGTGCTGTCCAACGTGCCCTCGGGCCGGGCGGTTCTGGGCTATCCGGCGGTCAAGATGGAAAGCCATGTCGAGATCTACAAGGCCACGCGCCGCCTGCCGCGCCTGCTGCGCGACGTCGCGGCGCTTCAAAAGGCGGTTTTCAAATCCGGTTCGAATGACTAAATGACGCCCATATTCCTCCAAGGGTGACGGGGCATGAGCATCAAGGACAAAGTGATCGAGATCATTGCGGAACAGGCCGTGCTGGAGCCATCCGACGTGACGATGGAAAGCACCCTGGAAGATCTGGGCATCGACAGCCTGGGTCTGGTCGAAAGCATCTTCGCGATCGAAGAGGAATTCGACATCTCGATCCCGTTCAATGCCAATGAACCGCAGGCCAGCGATTTCGACATCTCGAATGTTGCGGCCATTGTGGAGGGCATCGAAAAGCTGATGGCCGAAAAAACCGCGTGATGGCCGTGACGCAGGTGCAGATCCCATGAAGCGCGTGGTGATCACCGGGGCAGGGACGATCAACGCCCTTGGCCATTCCGTGGCCGAGACGCTGGAGGCGATGCGCGAAGGCCGCTGCGGGATCGGAGAGCTGGATTTCCGCGATGTAGACCGGCTTGCGATCAAGATCGGCGGTCAGGTGCGCGGGTTCGAGGCCGAAGGCCGCTTCAACCGCCAGCAAATGGCGCTGTATGACCGGTTCACCCAGTTCACCCTGACCGCCGCGCGCGAAGCCATCGGCCAGTCGGGCCTGGAATTCAGCGGGGAGCTTGCCGCACGCTCGGGCGTGGTGCTGGGCACCGCCGGGGGCGGGGTCAGCACCTGGGACGACAATTACCGCCTGGTCTATGAAGAGGGGAAGAACCGTGTTCACCCCTTCGTTGTGCCGAAGCTGATGAACAACGCGGCGGCCAGCCATGTGTCGATGGAATGGAACCTGAAGGGGCCATCCTTTACGGTGGCCACCGCTTGCGCCTCGTCAAACCACGCCATGGCGCAGGCCTTCCAGATGGTGCGATACGGCATGAGCCCGGTGATGATCACCGGCGGGTCGGAATCCATGCTGTGTTTCGGCGGGGTGAAAGCCTGGGAAGGGCTGCGGGTGATGTCCAAGGACGCCTGCCGCCCCTTCAGCGCCAATCGCAACGGGATGGTGCAGGGCGAGGGCGCGGGCATCTTCGTCTTCGAGGAATATGAGCACGCCAAGGCGCGCGGGGCCGATATTCTGGCCGAGGTGGCGGGCTTTGCCATGACCTCGGACGCGGCCGATATCGTCATGCCGTCGAAACAGGGCGCGGCGCGGGCGATGGCGGGCGCTTTGGCGGATGCCGGTGTGAACCGGGACGAGGTGGGCTATATCAACGCCCACGGCACCGGCACGGCGGCAAATGATAAGACCGAATGCGCGGCGGTGGCCGATGTGTTCGGGCCGCATGCGGACAATCTGATGATCTCGTCCACCAAATCCATGCATGGCCATCTGATCGGCGGCACCGGTGCGGTGGAACTGCTGGCCTGCATCATGGCGCTGCGCGACGGGGTGATCGCGCCGACCATCGGCTATGAAGAACCTGATCCGGAATGCGCGCTGGATGTCGTCCCGAACGAGGCGCGCGAAGCGAAGGTGAATGTGGCGCTGTCCAATGCCTTTGCCTTTGGCGGGATGAACGCGGTTCTGGCGTTGCGGAAGGTCTGACGCGCGGGTCAGCGACCCTCCGAACGCTTGCCTAACATCTCGTAAATCCCCGAATGCTATACCCTTGCCCGTGTAGCTGCATGGCCGCCGGTTTGGCACCCGGTGGTGCGATCAGGAAGATGGAACAGTCTTCTGCGGAAATCCTGCCCGGACCGGATTAACAACCCGGCTCGGCAGATCCATCATAATTCCAGGCGGGCCTGCCCCCTGACGCTGTGACTTCCCAATACATACGACGACCCCCTGCCGGACAGTGCTGTCCGTGCGGGGCCTTCGGCGTGGCGTATTCCCTTCGCATATAAGAAAACCGCCCGCGCAGCGGCTGCGCGGGCGGTCTGTGCCTGGCTTTCAGGACGCGTCAGTTGGCCGATACGACATCCGCTGCGTCAAAAGCTGCCGTGAAGCCGGAGAGCGACATGTTCAGTTCCACCTTCTGATCCGGTGCCGGTGCCGGAACGATGGTCAGCGTCGCGGTGCTGCCACGTTTGAACGCGGTCACGTCATCTTCGGTAAAGCCAACCTGCGCCACACAGCCCAGCGGGTTGCAGAACGAATAATTGTACCGCTTCGAGCCCCCGCCATCGACAGACAGCGTGATCTGCGCGGTCAGCAGGGTCTCAAGCGGCACCACGATCGTGCCGCCCGCAATGGCCTGGCCCGCGCCTTCCAGCCGGAAGATCGACACTTCGGCGGTGGGATTGCCCTGCGCATCGGTCAGGATCTGCAGGATCGAACAGGGATCTTTTTCGGCATTGGTCTTGATGCAGGCGAGAGTCCAGTCGCCGAATTCCTCGGCGGCATAACGTTCCCCCAATTGAGGGCCGTCGGTGACTTCCTGACCCAGATCCAGCTGGGACGGGGTCGTCGGCTCTTCGTTCGTCTCTTCCGTGTTCTGCGCGGCGACAGGGGTCGCCAGCGCCAGAAGGGCAGCGGCAGAGAAAGGGATCAGATGCTTGAACATACGGCTCTCATTCATTGAACGTGGTTTTTCTTTCGCGTGCTCTATCATGTGTATCGCAGAGTGTCAGGTCGGATTTTGATCACAGCGCTGCGATTGTACGGCAAAGAACCGCCGGGCGATCCGCCAACAAAAAAGAGGACCGGAACCGATCCTCTTTTTCGTATTTGTTCTCCCCGTCGGACTGGCCGACTTAGTTATTGAGGCGACGTTACGAAAGGCTTTTCAATCGGTCAACAGCCAATCCGGGGAATTTTGTGTCATAACGCCTTTTTTACTATGAATATTCACGCGTTAACGATCGAAATTGATATGCATGAACACAAAAAAAAGCCGCACCCGAAGGTGCGGCCAGTCTGACAGGGAGGAAGTCGATCCCCATTCGCAGGGCGAAGAGGATCACAATCACTCTGGCAGCAAATGGTTAAGACTGTATGTTCAGACCGGACGACAGGACAAAAAAAGGACAGATCGGGTGGAAGACGCGATTTTCATTGGGGGCGGCGGGCCGGATTACGGGGAAAAACAGGGGCTTGCGCTGCAATATGCCAACCGCCACGGGCTGATCGCAGGGGCCACGGGCACGGGCAAGACCGTCACTCTGCAGATCCTGGCCGAAGGGTTTTCATCCCAGGGCGTGCCGGTGGTGCTGTCGGATGTGAAGGGCGATCTGTCAGGTCTGGCGAAATCGGGCAGTCCCGATCACAAACTGCACGACCCCTTCATGAAACGCGCGGCCACCATCGGCTTTGACGATTTCGCCTACAGCGCCTTTCCGGTGACCTTCTGGGACCTCTTCGGCGAACAGGGCCATCCGGTGCGCACGACAGTGTCCGAGATGGGGCCGCTTCTGCTGGCGCGCCTGCTGGAACTGTCCGAGGCGCAGGAAGGTATTCTCAACATCGCCTTCCGCGTGGCCGATGAAGAAGGGCTACCGCTTCTGGATCTGAAAGACCTGCAATCGCTTCTGGTCTGGGCCGGAGAAAACCGTGACAAGCTGTCGTTGCGCTATGGCAATATCTCGGTCGCCTCGATCGGGGCCATCCAGCGCCGGCTGCTGGTGCTGGAAAACCAGGGTGGTGCGGGGCTTTTTGGCGAACCGGCTTTGGAGCTGGCCGATCTGATGCGCACCGCCCCGGACGGGCGCGGCGCGGTCAATATTCTGGCTGCTGACAAGCTGATGGCGGCACCGGGGCTTTATGCGACTTTCCTGCTGTGGCTTCTGTCAGAGCTTTTTGAAGAACTGCCCGAGGTGGGTGATCCCGACAAACCCAAGCTGGTTTTCTTCTTTGACGAGGCGCATCTTCTGTTTGACGACGCGCCCAAGGCGCTGGTCGACAAGGTCGAACAGGTGGCGCGCCTGATCCGGTCCAAGGGCGTGGGCGTCTATTTCATCACCCAGAACCCCGCGGACGTGCCCGAGGACATTCTGGGCCAGCTGGGCAACCGCATCCAGCACGCCCTGCGCGCCTTCACCGCGAAGGACCGCAAGAACCTGCGCCTTGCGGCGGAGACATATCGCGCAAACCCCCGCTTTTCGACCGAGGACGCCATCCGCGAGGTTGGTGTTGGCGAGGCCGTGACCTCCATGCTGCAGAAAAAAGGCGTGCCGGGGATCGTGGAGCGCACGTTGATCCGCCCGCCATCCTCGCAACTGGGCCCCATCACTGTGGCCGAGCGGAAAGACATCCTCGCCCAATCCGATCTTGCGGGCAAATACGACGCCACCGTGGATCGCAAATCAGCCTATGAGATCCTGGCGCAGCGCGCCGAGGCCGCGGCGAAAGAGGCCGAGGAAGCCGAGGAGAAGGCCGAAGAGCTGGAACCCGCCTTCCGCGAGTTCAACGC
>NZ_JXYH01000056.1 GCF_001262635.1 Aestuariivita boseongensis | reverse complement strand
GATCAGGCCTGCCGACAGCGCGGTCGAACCCGACGGCTCCCCCTCCCGCTCAAGCACAAGCACCTCGCGGCCCCTCTCATGCGCAGAGAGCGCCGCAACAAGCCCAGCCGCCCCCGCGCCGATGATCAGGACCGGCACATGCAGGTCGAACGCATCGGGGGTGGGCTGGATATCGGCCATCTCAGCCCTGCCCGCTTTCGTATTTACGGCCCGCCTCCAGCATTTCGGGTGTGCCAATGACGCGGTTCAGCCCGTCGAAATCGAACATCTGATCCTTGAAGGGCAGGTTCGATCCATTGGCCTGCAGGCTGGCGTAATAGGCCTGCGCCGTGCGGGCCAAAGCGCGGACGATGCCGCCGGGGAAGATCGCGATGGAAAAGCCCATGGCCTGCAATTCGCCGGTGTCTTTCATCGGGGTCGCGCCGCCTTCGACCATATTGGCCAGAAGCGGGATGCGATGCGCAAAAGTGTCGGCCACGCGGGCCAGTTCGTCGCCCGTGCGCGGGGCCTCGATGAACAAGACATCGGCGCCTGCGTCGATATAGGCCTCGGCCCGCTCAACCGCAGCGTCGAACCCTTCCACCGCGATGGCGTCGGTGCGGGCGATGATCAGCGTTTCGTCACTGGCGCGAGCATCGGCCATGGCCGAGATCTTGCCGGCCATTTCTGTTTTCGAGATCAGGGACTTATCCGCCAGATGCCCGCAACGTTTGGGGAAGGTCTGATCTTCGACCTGCAGCGCGTTGGCGCCAGCGCGTTCATAAATCCGTATGGTACGCTGCGCGTTCAGCGCGTTGCCAAAGCCGGTATCGGCGTCGATGATGACCGGCACATCCACCCGGTCACGGATCAGCGCCATGGTTTCGGCCATTTCCGAGGACGTAGAGAGGCCGATATCCGGACGGCCCAAACGCGTGTAAGCCACCGCAGCACCCGACAGGTAGAGCGCTTCGAACCCGGCCTGTTCAGCCAGAGCAGCGGTCAGCCCGTCATAGACACCCGGAGCGGCAAGGATCCTGTCCTGAGAAAGGCGCGCTTTCAAACTCATGACGCGGCCTCGATCAATTGAGTCACCTCGGCGCAGGTCATCACTTGCGTGACGGTGCCCAGAGACGTCAGCGTGGCCTGATGTACCTCGTCCTTGAATGCGGCGGAGCCATCCGACAGCAGGATCGTCTCGATATTGCGCAGATGTGCGTCACGTACGGTCGACGCCACGCCGCCATTTGTCACGATCCCGCCAATGATCAGCGTGTCGATGTCCAGCGCGCGCATGATGTATTCCAGACGGGTTTGGTAGAAGGCGGAATAGGCCACTTTTTCCACGGTGTAGTCGGCAGGCGCGAGTTCATCGACCAGCGCATGTCCAAAACCACCCGGCGCGAAATCGCCCTTGGTTAGGAACGGGCGGAGTTTTTTCAGGTGCGGCGCGATCAGCGGTTCACCCCGCGGACCGGGCACGAGTGTGAACTGGGCCGAGAAATAGGTGCCGCCCTTGGCGCGCAACGCGTCCACCACCGGCTTGATCCGGGCGGGCAAGGCCGAGATTGCCGCAGCCCCCTGCCCCGCGCGGCCATAGGCGCCTTCGGGGTGCAGGAAATCGTTCTGCAGGTCGATGGTCAGCAGACCGGTGCGTTTGGGATCCAGCGTGTCGATACTCATGCGCGCCTCTCGATAATCACATTGCCATATGCGTCGATCGTGCCTTGCAGATCTGGTTCGATCAGAATGGTCGTGTCCAATTGTTCAAGGATTGCAGGGCCTTGGATGACCGCGCCCACGGGCAGGGACAAACGGTCATAAATGGCCGTCTCATGCCAGCTGTCGCCGAAATGCACCTTGCGGTGCGTTTTCAATGCAGCCTCAATGGTGCCGCCGTCCTTGGGGGCCAGCGCCTTCAGATCAAATTTGGGCCGTCGCCCGATCACCGCGCTGCGCAGGTTCATCACGCGGCGCGTGCCGTTCTTCAGAAGGCGGCCATAGGTGGCGTGATACGCCTGGTCGAAAGCCTCGGCGATCTGCGCACGGGTGGGTGCGACAACTGTGGTGCCGTCCATCTCGACTCGCAGAGGGACCGAGACAGTGTGCGTCTGACCGACATAGGCCATGTCCAACTCGAAGATCGTGTCGCGCCGTTCAAAGCTGGATTTGGCGGCGTCCAGCATCGCAAGCCCTTGATTTACATGGGCTTGCATGACCTCGCGCAGGGCATCTTCGTCGACCTGATCGGCCATGACGTTCAGCGTTTGCACGAAATCCTGCCGCATATCCGCGATCACACAGCCCATGGCCGAGGTCACACCGGGAAAGCGCGGGACGATGGCGCGCGCAAGCCCGACATCGGCGAGGATTGCGCCTGCATGAAGCGCGCCGCCCCCTCCAAACGGCATGTAGGAAAAGCGTTTCGGGTCATAGCCGCGCTCGATACTCACCAGGCGGATCGCGCCGGCCATACGGGAGTTGGCGACGGTCAGGATGGCTTCGGCGGCCGCCATCGTGTCAAGGCCCAGCGGCGCGCCAACATGTTGATCTATTGCGGTTTTTGCGGCCTCCACATCCAGCTTGGCGATGCCGCCGATGGGGCTGTCTGGATCGATGCGGCCCAGCACGACATTAGCGTCTGTCACGGTGGGGCGGGTGTTGCCGCGGCCATAGGCGACGGGGCCGGGATCGGAACCTGCGCTTTCGGGGCCGATGTTCAGAAGCCCGCCCTTGTCGACCCAGGCGATAGAGCCACCGCCTGCCCCGATCGTCGCAATCTCGATCATGGGGGTCCGCACGACCATGCCAAAGTCGATGGAGGTCTGCGGGGCAAGGGCCGACTGGCCGCCCGCCACCAGCGACACGTCGAAACTGGTGCCGCCCACATCGCCGGTGATCACATCGGGAAACCCTGCGGTTTCGGCGATGTACCCGGCCGCGATCACACCCGCGGCGGGGCCGGAAAGTGCTGTTCTTACAGGCAGTTGGCAGGCGGTATCCACGCCCATCACACCGCCGTTTGACTGCACGATCATGAACTCTCCGCCAAAGCCGCCGCCTTTCAACGCGGTCTCAAGCCGGTTCAGATATCCAGCCACTTCGGGTTGCAAATAGGCATTCAGGGCCGCCGTGGAAAACCGTTCGAATTCGCGGATCTCCGGCAGGATTTCCGACGAGACCGAGACGTGGTCATTGGGCCAGATCTGGCGCACCAACCGGGCGGCCTCGGCCTCGTTTTCCGAGTTGGCATAGGCATTGGCAAAGAGGATCGCCACGGCCTCGCATCCCATCTCAAGAAGGGTGTTTGTTGCGTTTTGCACCTCGTCCAGATCGACTTTTGTGCGTTTTGTCCCATCGGCCAACGTGCGTTCAGTGACCTCCAGCCGCCTGTCGCGGGGCACGACTGGTTCGAAATCGCCACGCAGGCCCCAGGTGCGGGGCCGGTCGCGGCGGCGCATTTCCAGCACGTCGCCCAGGCCTTTGGTGGTGATCACGCCGATCTTCGCGCCCTTGCGTTCAAGAAGCGCGTTGGTGCCTGCGGTGGTGCCGTGCACAACGACGGCGATCTGGCTCAGATCGTCGATCTGCTGGCCGATGCCATTGAGGAAACCGCCGGACTGATCCGGACGGGTCGTGGGCACCTTGGCGACGCGGGCCTGTCCTGTCGCCTCATCAAGAATGAACACATCGGTGAACGTGCCACCGACATCAACGCCGACCATCTTGCTCATGGCTGCACCTCCTGCCAGGCGGGGCCGTAAAGTTCGGTTGCCTTATCACTGGACAGGAAGCCCAGCGCCACGTCACGCGCCACAGCCGCCGGATCGCGGTCGGATGCGGGGCCATAGCCGCCCCCGCCGGGGGTTTCCAGACGCACGGACTGGCCGCGCTTCAGCTGCATCCCCAGCATTTTCGAGGACATGGGCGGTTCGTGCCAGCCGTCATCCTGTTCATATTCGAAATGGTTCATGGCCCCGTCACTGCCGCCCACGATGCCCTTGGGCGCGAACCGTCCGCGTTCACCGAACAGGAACGCTCGGGCGTTTTCTTCGAGAAGCTCGATCTCATAGACCGCACCGAGACCGCCGCGATGCTGCCCTGCCCCGGCACTGTCGGGCCGCAGCGCCCATTGCTTGAACATCACCGGATAGGCCGCTTCGAGGATTTCCAAGGGCGGGATGGTCGCCGTCGAAATCGGCGCGTTGCCGTGGTTCAGCCCATCGCTTTCGATCGACCCGCCGTGACCGCCGCCGAAGAAGGAGAACATGACCCAGGGCTGTCCATTGGCCCGCTTGCCCGCGATGGAGAGCGCGTTGATCGTGCCATAGGCGTTGGCAACCACCCGGTCGGGTGCGGCCTGCGCCATGGCGGAAAAGATGACGTCGATCATGCGCAGGATCGTTTCGGTATATCCCCCAACGGGCGCGGGGAATTCGGCCGATAGAAGCGAGCCTTCGGGGATACGCACATCGATGGGCCGCATCACACCGGCATTGGCGGGTAGCGCGGGGAAGATATGTTTGATCGCGACATAAGCCGTCGCAACCGCAGTCGGCAGGGCGATGTTGACGGGGCCTGCGGTGACCGGCGCGGTGCCGGTGAAATCGAGGGTCATCTGATCGCCCTTGATTTCCAGCGCCACGCGGATCGGAAGGGCCTGATCGGTGATGCCGTCATTGTCGAGGAAGTCTTCGGCCTCCCACCGGCCATCGGGAAGGGTGTCGAGTTCCGAGCGCATCAGCGCCTCGGCCCGATGCCCCAGCGCATCGAGGGCGGCACGGACGGTGTCGGCACCGTATTCGTCCAGAAGCGCGTCGAGCCGTTTAACACCCAGATCCAGCGCGCCCAGTTGGCCGTTCAGATCGCCTTGCGCCGATTGCGGCAGGCGGGTGTTGCGCATGATGATGTCGATGACGTCCTGCTGGATCGCTCCGGCGCGGGCGAGTTTGACCGGCGGCAGCACGAAGGCTTCCTGAAAGGCATCCGTCGCCGACGGGTTGTAATTGCCCGGCACCGCGCCGCCCACATCGTGCCAATGGCCAACCGAGGCGAGATAACAGAACATCTCCCCATCGCGGAAATAAGGCCGCACAAGGCGCATGTCGCTGAGGTGCGTGCCGCCCATATGCGCGTCATTGAAGATATAGATATCACCGTCGGCCAGATCGCCATCGGCGGCGGCCTTGTCGATCACGGCCTTCACCGCAAAGGCCATCACGCCCACAAAGATCGGCAGGCCGGATTTACCCTGCACCAAAGTGTCGCCTGAGGTGGCATGGTAGAGACCATGCGAGGCGTCATGCGCTTCGGCGATGATCGGGTTGAAAGCCGCGCGGAACAGGGTCGCATCCATCTCATCCGCGATTTGCTCCATCCGGCCAGCAAGGACGGCCAGGGTGATTGGGTCAATCTCGCTCATGGGCGCACCTCGGCAATGTCGTTCCAGACGTCCTGACGGACGATCAACCCTTCGGAGAACTGGAAGCGGTCGATGAAGCGGATTCCGTCGAAGGGTGTTCCGTCAGGCCATTCGCCGTGCAGCGTGCCATAGCAATAGACCACGGGGCCCTCGTCGCTCATCGCCTGATCGAAACGTTCATAGGTTTTCTTCACGAAGCGATAGCGCGGCTTTGACCATTCGACCAACTGAGGCAGCGTGTTCATCGGCCCCGTGCCAGGAAAGTGCATGACAAACCCTGCACCGAGGAAAGTCTCCGCCTGTTCCAGATCACGCGCCTCCATCGCGGCGAGGAAATCGCGCACGGCAGCCACAGGATCGGGCAGCGCGGGCGCCCCCTGACGCGTCGCACCGCCGCGCATGTAATTGTCATGAGACATTTCGCGGGTGATCACGGTGATTGCGTCGGGCACCGCCGGAACCACGGACCGGACCGCATCGGTCACCGCCTTGCCCAGCCGCGCCTTGGCGCTGGCATCATAGCCTTCGAGGATATTGATTTCGACAATGGGCATGACCCCTCCCCCGCGTTATTTGTATCTTTCATAGTACAGATTTTGGCTGAATGAAAGGATACATTCTTGATTTCAGGGAAACAGGCACCTAGACTGGCGTCCGCAATTGGGGGACATCTTGCACGAACAGGCGACATCCGACCTACCTGAAGGCGGCAAGTCCCGCAGGGTCTACCTTTTGCTGAGAGACGACATAGCAACTGGGCAGCAAGCTGAGGGGTCGGTTCTGCCCAGTGAGCAGCGCCTGGCCGAGATCCACGGAGTATCCCGGGTCACGGTCAGGCGCGCCTTGGATGCTTTGGCGCGCGACGGTCTGATCGAAAAGAAAACCGGTGCCGGGTCGATCGTGCGATCGGCGCGTGCGCCCGATGGGGCGATCACTGCGGATATGGCCACGCTGATCCCGCAGATCGTGCAAATGGGGCGGGACACCTCGGCGCGGCTTTTGTCGTTTTCCTATGGCGCGCCGCCTGCGTTGGTGCGCAACGCGCTGGGGCTTTCAGACGGCGCGCGGGTGCAGACGGCCACGCGGGTACGCTCCAGCGACGGGACACCGTTTTCGCATCTGACGACCTATGTCCCCGAAGAGATCTCGCGCAATTATTCCGAAGCCGATCTGGCCACCACGCCCTTGTTCGAGCTGCTGGAGCGGTCGGGGGTCATCGTGGCCTCGGCCCGGCAAAGCGTAACGGCAACGCTGGCCGCGCCGGATGTGGCCGAGGCGTTGGGCGTGTCGGTGGGATCGGCCTTGCTGGCGTTGACGCGGGTGGTGCATGACGAGCAGGATCGGGGCATCGAATATCTGTCGGCCCTTTACCGCCCGGATATGTTCCGTCTGGATATGAGCCTGACCCGCGTAGGCGGGCAGGATGACCGGCATTGGGAGCCGGTGATCGGAGGGGCGCCATGAGCCGCAGTCTGTTCGACAAGGTCTGGGCGGCCCATGTGATCCATGCGCGCGAGGATGGCACGGATCTGTTGTGGGTTGACCGGCATTTTGTGCATGAAGGCTCGCACCACGCATTCCGCAAACTGGCCGCGCGAGGCTTGCCGGTGGCAGAGCCGGGTTTGACCTTTGGCGTGACGGATCACTATGCGCCCACGCGCGGAGAGCCTGCGAGCGAGGATATCGCCGGGATGATCCGGACGCTTTCGACCAATGCGCAGACCCACGGGTTGCAGCATTTCGCAATGGGCGATCCGCGGCAGGGCATCGTGCATGTGATCGGCCCGGAACAGGGCCTGACCCTGCCCGGGTTGGTGATTGTCTGCGGGGACAGCCATACCTCGACCCACGGGGCATTCGGGGCGATTGCCTTCGGGATCGGGGCCACGGATGTCTCGCATGTGCTGGCGACGCAGACGATCTGGCAGAAGCGGCCGAAATCCATGCGCATCACCGTGGACGGCGCGTTGGGTGCGGGGGTGACGGCCAAGGATGTCGCGCTGGCCTGGATATCGCGGCTGGGCACGGGCGGGGCGCAGGGCCATGCGATCGAATATGCCGGCAGCGCCATTCGCGGACTGTCGATGGAGGGGCGGCTGACGCTGTGCAACATGTCGATCGAGGGCGGAGGCCGCTTCGGCATGGTGGCACCGGATGAGGTGACGCTGAACTATGTGAAGGGCCGGCCTTTTGCGCCCTCCGACACGTGGGAGAAGGCGGCCGCCCATTGGTTATCGTTGCAAAGCGACGACGATGCCGCCTTTGACAGGGAGGTCACGCTGAACGCGGCGGATATCGCGCCGACCGTGACATGGGGCACCAGCCCCGATCAGGCGGGGCCGATCACGGGGATGGTCCCCATGGATGCCGCCCGCGATGCGCTGGATTATATGGGGCTGGAGGCGGGCAAACCGCTGGACGGGATCGCGGTGGATCAGGTCTTTATCGGCTCCTGCACCAATGCCCGGATCGAGGATTTGCGCGCCGCCGCTGCCGTGTTGCGGGGCCGGACGGCCAAGGTTCCGGGCCTGGTGTCGCCCGGATCGGCGCAAATCAAGAAACAGGCCGAGGATGAAGGGCTGGACCGTATCTTTGTGCAGGCGGGGCTGGAATGGGTCGCCTCGGGCTGTTCGATGTGCGTGGGCATGAATGGCGACATTGTCGCGCCCGGCAAGCGCTGTGCGTCGACCACCAATCGGAACTTCAAGGGCCGCCAGGGGCCCGGTGCGCGCACGCACCTGATGTCGCCTGCGATGGTGGCTGCCGCTGCTGTCACGGGCGCGCTGACCGATGTGCGCCCGTTGCTGGAGGGGCGCGAGGCATGAGCGGGTTTACCGACGTCACAGGCATCCCTGCCCGCCTGCCGCTGGAGAACGTGGACACGGACCAGCTGATCCCGGCACGGTTCATGTCGCGCCCGCGCAGCGAAGGTTATGGCCCCTTCCTGCTGCATGACATGCGCGAAACGGAACCCGCCGCGCGTTTGCCCGAGGGGGCGGAAATCCTGATCGCGGGGCGCAATTTCGGCTGTGGATCCTCGCGGGAGGCCGCAGTTTACGCGTTGGTAGATTTTGGCATCCGGGCGGTGCTTGCACCGTCATTCGGAGACATCTTCGCCTCCAACGCGGTCAATAACGGGCTTTTGCCGGCCCGCATGTCTCAGGACGCGCTGGACCTGCTGGACGGCCCGCTGCGCGTCGATCTGGCGGGCGCGGTGGTGCACCACGCGGGGGGCGCTGAGCCGTTCGAAATTGACCCGGTCTGGCAGACCAAGCTGCTGAATGGCTGGGATGATATCGACCTGACCATCCAGCATCGCGACGATATTGCGGCCTTCAAAACCCGCCATCATGCCGCCCATCCCTGGGCCAGGACCTGACCCGCGACATTCTTTCACGCGGCCGCCCTTGACCTTCCAGTGACTGGAAGCCCTATGTAAGAGCGGTACCGGCAGAAAGGTCCGTTCAAATGACGTCAGTCACGCTGAAAATCGATGGGATGAATTGCGCCTCTTGCGTGGGGCGGGTGGAAAAGCTGCTTGGCGCTGAACCTGGCGTGGAAAGCGCGCAGGTGAATTTTGCCACCCATACCGCGCAGATCACGGGTGATCCGGACCTTGCTCATGTCACAAAAGCGCTCAGCGATGCGGGCTATCCCGCGCAGGTCGAGACGACACAGATCCGCATTGGCAACATGTCCTGCGCCTCTTGCGTGGGCCGCGTGGAGCGCACGCTGACAGCCACGCCCGGCGTGACCGAGGCGCATGTGAACCTTGCCACGGGCGAGGCGTGGGTCAGCTACGCGGTGGGTTCGGACGCGTTGGAAAACGCCCTTCAGGCGGTGACCGATGCGGGCTATCCAGCGGAGCGGATTGAGCCGGACGCGCCTCGTGCGGCAGAAGACGGCCCGTCCGAGGAAATGACCGCCCTGAAGCGCGCCACGCTGATCGCGGCAGTGCTGACCCTGCCGGTGTTTGTGCTGGAGATGGGCAGCCACATGATCCCAGCCTTTCACCACTGGGTGATGTCCACCATCGGGATGCAGACCAGCCGGGTGATCCAGTTTGCCCTGACCACCGCCGTGTTGTTGGGGCCGGGGCGGATGTTCCTGACGCGCGGCTTTCCGGCGCTGGTCAAGGGCACGCCGGATATGAATTCGCTGGTGGCGATCGGCACAACGGCAGCCTGGGGCTTTTCCGTGGTCGCGACCTTTGCGCCCGGCATCCTGCCCGAAGGCCGCGTGGCGGTCTATTTCGAGGCGGCGGCGGTGATCGTGACGCTGATCCTGCTGGGCCGCTTCCTTGAGGCGCGCGCCAAAGGCAAGACCGGCGCGGCGGTGGCGCGGCTGGTGGGACTTGCGCCATCGACTGCGCAGGTGGAGCGGGACGGTACCGTCTCCGACATGCCAGTCGATCAGATCGCCGTGGGCGATGTGATCCATGTGCGCCCGGGTGAACGGATCGCCGTGGATGGTCGGATCATCGCGGGGCGGAGTTACGTTGACGAAAGCATGATCTCGGGCGAGCCGGTGCCGGTGCAGAAAGACGCGGGCGACACGGTGATCGGCGGGACAATCAACGGCACGGGCGCTTTCCGGTTCGAAGCGGAAAGCGTGGGCCGTGACACGGTGCTGTCGCAGATCATTCGCATGGTCGAAGACGCCCAAGGCGCGCGGCTGCCGATCCAGGCGCTGGTCAACACGGTCACAGGCTGGTTCGTGCCTGCGGTTTTGGCGGTCGCGGCAGTGACGCTGGTGACATGGCTTGCCTTTGGCGCAGGTGTTGGGCCTGCGGTGGTGGCCGCGGTGGCCGTTCTGATCATCGCCTGTCCTTGTGCGATGGGTTTGGCGACGCCGACCTCGATCATGGTGGGCACGGGCCGCGCGGCGGAACTGGGTGTGCTTTTCCGCAAGGGCGATGCATTGCAGACGTTGTCCCGCGTGGACCTGGTGGCTTTCGACAAGACCGGCACTCTGACACAAGGACGGCCCGAACTGGTGACGCTGGACGTGGCAGACGGTCAGGATGAAGCCCGCGTTCTGCGCCTTGTGGCGGCGGCAGAAGGGCAATCCGAGCATCCGATTGCCCGTGCCATTGCCCGCGCTGCAGGCGATCAACCCTTGCCCGAGGTCACCCGTTTCGACGCGATCCGCGGCATGGGCATCCGGGCAGAAGTTGATGGCGTGGACGTGCGCGTGGGCGCAGACAGGTATCTGCGCGCCGAGGGCTTTGACCTGAGCCCCTTTGCAGATGTCGTGACCCGGATCAGCGCCGAAGGACAAACGCCCTTCTATGCCGCATTGGGCGACGAACTGGTTGCCGTGATTGGTGTGGCTGACCCGGTCAAGCCCAGCGCCGTTGCGACGATTGACGCACTGCACAAGATGGGCCTGAAAACGGCCATGATCACCGGCGACAACGCCGGCACCGCGCAGGCCATCGCGCACCAGCTTGGCATCGACCACGTGGTGGCCGAGGTGCTGCCCGATGGCAAAACCGAAGCGCTGGACAGCCTGCGGGCGGGTGGCGCCAAGGTGGCCTTTGTGGGCGACGGGATCAACGATGCGCCCGCCTTGGCCCATGCGGATGTGGGTATCGCCATGGGCACCGGCACCGATGTGGCGATTGAGACGGCGGATGTTGTGCTGGTGTCGGGAGATCCGGACGCGGTGCTGCGCGCGCTCAGCGTCAGCCGGGCGACGATGCGGAACATCCGCCAGAACCTGGGTTGGGCGTTCGGATACAACACGCTGCTGATCCCAGTGGCGGCTGGCGTGCTCTACCCGATCTGGGGGATCCTTCTGTCGCCTGCGCTGGCCGCCGGCGCGATGGCCCTGTCCTCGGTCGCTGTGGTCACCAACGCGCTGCGCCTGCGCAATGTCGGCCGCAGCCGGGCGGGCAACCCGCCGCAATCGCCCACGCCCGTGGCGCAACCGGCCGAGTAAGGAGAGCGCAATGAATATCGGAGATGTCGCAGAACGGGCGGGCCTGCCTGCAAAAACCATCCGCTATTACGAGGATATCGGGCTGGTGCGCCCCACGCGCGACGCGAACGGATATCGCGCCTTCACCGAACAGGATGCGCATAAGCTGATCTTTCTGGCCCGTGCGCGCGCCCTTGGGTTTTCCATCGAGGAATGCCGAGCCCTGCTGGCCTTGTGGGAAGACCGCGCCCGCGCCAGTGCCGATGTGCGCGCGATTGCCAAGGATCACCTGGCGCGGATCGAGGAAAAGATCGCGGATCTGGAGGCCATGCGCGACACGCTGTCTGATCTGGTGCGCTCCTGCGCAGGGGATAACCGGCCGGATTGCCCGATCCTGACATCCCTGGCAGAGGGCTGACGCACGCGTCCCGGGCTTGACCCGGGACCTCTGGCGCCAAGCGGAGGCCCCGGATCAGGTCCGGGGCATCCGCACAAGGTCAATGCGGTTTGCGCTGCTCTGCTTCGATCAGAGTTTCGATCTCTTCAATGGCCTTTTCGGCATCGTCCGGGTCACGGGAAGGCACCGCATATCCACCATTGAACCACCGCGCCAGATCCACATCCGCGCAGCGTTTTGAACAAAACGGGCGATACTTGGCATCAGTGTCGGATTGGCAGATCGGGCAGCTCATTCCAAAATCTCACTCAAAGGCAGACGGGCGCGTTTGCGTTGCAGCTCATAATGGCCCAGCGGCGTCCAGCCTGCCAGCACGGTTTCCACCTCATCTGCGCGAAAGGCCGAGCGCAGGGCGTTTTCAAAGCTGCGCCGGTCCTTCTTGGGCATGGGTGCCAAATCCATGGTGATCTGCCCGCCAAGTCCCCGCACCCGCAGCGCGCGCGGCAGCGCCTTGGCCGCCGCCAGATTGGCCTTGAGCCCGGCGGCGAAAGTCCCATCCGCACCGGTGTTCACATCCACCGCGATCAGCGCGCGTGTCGCCTCCAAATACATCGAGGCCTGCGCCCCCAAAGACACATGCGCCGCTTTGGCCGCATCAATGGCATCCAGCACACCGTGTTCATCAAACCCGCCGGGCGTGTCCACCACATCTGCAGGCTCCACCCAGTCGCGCCAGGCGAGTTGCCAGGGGTCATCGCCTGCCACAAGCATCTCGGGCTGGTCGGATTGATCCCCTGTCACCGCCTCCGCCAGATTACGCATATCGGTGATGTCAGTCGCAATATCCTCGGCATCCGCCTCTGCACAGGAGGAGCGCAGGATCAGCCCCATATCCGAGCCCTCCATCCCCTCATGCGCCAGTACCATCAGCTCATCGCGCAGATCGTCATCCTTGATCCGGCGCGAGATGTTCAGACCCGGCGCATCCGGCGTCACGATGGCATAGCGGCTTTTAAAAAGAACCCGCGTGGTCACCGGAATGGCTTTTCCCGGCTCGGCATAGCCCGTGACCTGCACGGTCAGCACCTGCCCCTGCCCGATCCCCTTGGCTTGCCGCAGATAGGCCGCGCCATCGGGTGTTTTCAGGAACAGACCGCCCTGCCCTTTCACCGGCCGGTCGGCCACCGCGCGATAGATCGTGCCGGGCGCGGGCGCATCGGCCTCGATCAGCAGATCATCAAGCTGTCCGCCCTCCATTAATGCGGCGGCTTTGCGTTCGCCAATATGGCCCAGAACGATGGTGCGTGTGGTCATGGGGCGCTCCATAACGGATACCCAGCGGCTTGCAACAGATTGGCGGTTTCCGCCAGCGGCAGGCCCACGATTCCTGTAAAAGATCCCGAAATCCACGGGATAAACGCCCCTGCAGGCCCCTGAATCCCATAGCCGCCCGCCTTGCCCTGCCAATCTCCTGTTGCGAGATAGCCTGCGATTTCGACCTCGGACAGACGCTTCATGCGCACCATGCTGACCGCATCGACTTCCCACAGCCGGTCACCGCGGCGCACGGCAACGGCGGTTATGACCCGGTGGCGGCGGCCAGACATCTGCCGCAGGAATGCGGCGGCTTCATCGGCGTCAGCCGGTTTGCCCAGGATACGCCGGCCCAAGGCCACGGTCGTGTCCGCACAAAGCACGATGTCCTCCGCGCCCGCCTGCACCGCCTGCACCTTTTCACGCGCCATCCGCGCGCAATAGGGGCGCGGCAGTTCACCCGGCCGCGGGTCTTCGTCGATATCCGGCGGGCAGATATCGTCCGCCTGCACACCGATCTGCGCCAGAAGCTCCCGCCTGCGCGGACTGGCCGAGCCCAGGATCAGTGTCGGTTTATGTTCGGGCATGGTCACTGTATCACCCAGATCGCCGACTGGGTGACGGGCCGCAATTTGCGTCGCAAATCGCTTACCCCGCACTGCGCGCGCATGCTGCGCGCGCTATTTAAAGCGGTAATTGATCCGACCCTTTGTCAGATCATAGGGTGTCATTTCCACCTGAACCTTGTCGCCTGCCAGAACCCGGATGCGGTTCTTGCGCATTTTTCCTGCCGTATGAGCGATGATTTCATGGCCATTCTCAAGCTCGACCCGAAACGTCGCATTAGGCAGGAGTTCCTTCACGACACCGGGAAATTCGAGCGTATCTTCCTTGGCCATGGTTTCTCCTTTGCTCATCCGCCCGCCAAGTTACGGGCGCGCTTTAAATGGGGGCAAATCGCCCGATTATCAAGGGTGTTTCGCGCGCAGCGACAGGGATGTGACCGATTGGTGACGCGGGGTTTGGTCGTCCCAATGGGCGCGATTGCGTACGCCGCCCCTCTCCCGCACATGGGCGGTAGCGGCAAAATCAAGCTCGGCAAAGGTCCAGCCGGGTTGACCGATCTGGCCCACGGCCATCACCCCATCGGCGGGCAAACCCACGTCTGGGGGGCAGAAAATGCCGCCCGCGCCGGTATTGGTTTCCACCGCTTCGGACCAGTCCGCCTCTCCCACCAGGGATGACATCACCGTAAAGCATTGATTTTCCATGGCCCGCGCCTGCGCACCCAGGCGCACACGCCAATACCCAGCCAGCGTTTCGGTGCAGGACGGGATCAGTAAAACATCCGCCTCAACCAGCGCACGGCCCAGCAGGGGAAATTCGCAATCATAACAGATCAAAACCCCGATCCGCCCCAGATCGGTGTCAAACAGATGCAAGGGCCCACCTGGGGCCACATCCCAGGGGTCGCGCTCCCAAGGGGTCATGATCTGCTTGTCCTGCTCGGCCACAACGCCCTCGGGCGTGATCAGCCGCGCACGGTTCACCGGCCGGGGATCACCCGCCGCGGGGCCCGACCCGGCCAGAATATGCACGCCATGTTCCCGCGCCAGTGCGGCGTGGATAGCATCTGCCTGCGCCAGCCGCTCGGCCACCGCATGAAGCGAACCCTCCAGATCACCCGCCACCTCAAGCCCCGCCAAAGTGGCCAGTTCCATCGCCCCATATTCGGGAAAGACCAGCAATTCCGCCCCGGCCGTAGCCGCCTCTCTCACCCAGGAGGCCATCTTGTCCTCATAGGCCTGCCAGTTCTTCAGAACGTCCAGGGGATAAGCCGCCGCCGCCACTTTCATCTTGTCAATCCTTGCTTCTTTCTGGCCCTAAATACCCAATATTAAAGAGAATAATGCGCGCATCGCGCGCGCAATTGAATCACAGGGCCCGGATCCAAAACTGAAGGGGTTTCAGGGTCTCGTCCGCCTCACCCAGGTCCTTCCATGAGAATTGCGCCACCGCGCCCTCCAGCGGAGCATAACCGCGCGCGCGCCAGAATGCATCCAGCGCACGGTAACTTTCCGGGCGCTCGGGGTGATCGTCAGGGCGTACCACGCCGCAGAAAGCCGAATGGGTAAAGCCCAGCGCCCGGGCATGGGCCTCGCGCAGGTCAAAGAACTGGTGGCCGATGCCCTGGCCACGATAGCCGGGCAACAGAACGGATTCGGCGCAATAGAAGATGTCGTTCAGGTCATAGGACTGGCCGCCAAAGGCCGCCGCAAAATCATCGGCGTGCTCGGCCAGCGGCGCGCCGGTGGATGCTCCGACCAACTCCGCCCCGTCAAAAGCGCCGACCAGAATGGCCCGATCGCTTTTGCGATAGGCCTGCAGATAGGCGCGCTCATAGGCCAGATCGCCGTCATACAGATACGGCCAGTCGCGAAACACCTCGATCCGCAGCCGCGCCACATCATCAAGCGCGGCCTCCAGCGCGTCACCGGTGAGCGCGCGGACCTCCATCAGGACACCTGGCGCACCCAATCGGCCAAATTGTAATAGGTCGTCACCCGCGCGATTTTCCCCTCACGTAGGGTGAAAAACGACCCCGCCGGCAAGCGATAGGTCTGGCCCCGTGCCTCAGGCAGGCCGTCATCGGTTGCCAGATAGGTGCCGTTGACGATGTATTCCGCCGCTGCGCGATCGCCGTTCTCGAAAACCACCATATCGGTGAGGTTTTCACGATAACACCGGCTCATATGGGCGCAGAACTTCGCAAACAACTCCTTGCCCTCGCGAATCTGGCCTTCATTCACATGATGGGCCACGTCATCGGTCAGGCAGGCCAGCATCCCGTCGGTATCGCCTGCGTTGAACGCATTGAAATAGGTTTTGACGATTTCGCTCATGTCATCTCCGTGGGTTCGCCCCATTTTTCCTTCAGCTTGGCGATGATCTGATCCCGCGCCTGACGGTACGAGGCCAGCTTGGTCTCGCGCGTCTCCCCCAGGCCGGTGGGGTCAATGATCGGCCAGTATTCCACATCCAGATGATAGAACCGCGTCAGTTCCAGCGCGCGTCGCTGCGAGGCGGGCGAGAGCGCGACCACCAGATCGAAAGAGCTGAGATCGTCGCCCCATTCCTCCATCTCGTCGAACGAGCGGGAACGGTGACGTTGCAACTCAACATCCATTTCCTGGCAGACCGCGATGGAAAAGCCATCAATTTCCATGTCGTTATGCACGCCCACGGATTGCACGTAAGTGCCTGTCCCATAAAACTTTTTCATGATCCCTTCCGCCATCGGAGAGCGCACCGCGTTGTGATCGCAGCAAAACAGCACCGATTGCGGAAGGCGTTCTGTCACCTCAACCTCCGAAATGCAGAACGCAGATCAGGGTAAAGAGGCGGCGCGCGGTGTCGATGTCGATCTCGGCCTTGCCTTCAAGGCGTTCCTGCAGCACGCGGCTGCCTTCGTTGTGGATCCCGCGCCGGGCCATGTCGATGGTTTCGATCTGGCTGGGGGGCATCGTCTTCACCGCTTCGAAATAGCTTTCGCAGATCTGGTAATAGTCTTTCACCACCTGACGGAACGGACTGAGCGACAGGTGAAATTCGGCCGCCTTGTCATCGCTTTCTGTCAGCAGGTCAAAGACCAGCCGCTTGTCGCGGATGGCCAGATGCATCTTGTAGGGGCCCTCGGGCACCGGGCGATCGTCGCGTTTGGGCAGGACGAAGCTGTTGTCTTCCAGCAGATCGAAAATGGCGACTTTGCGCTCCTGCTCGATCTCTGGCGTGGGCGGGGGGAGGCCGGAATCGTCCAGCTCAATCTCGATTATCCGCGACATGTCCATTACCTGTTCAACTTATCCAATCTTGCGCGCACGGACAGGCCATGGGCCTCAAGGCTTTCGGATTGCGCCAACCGCTCCGCCGCGGGGCCAATAGCACGCAAGCTGTCCAAAGTCATCTGCGCCAATGTGGTGCGCTTGAGAAAATCCATCACGCTGAGCCCGGACGAGAACCGGGCCGACCGCGCGGTGGGCAGAACATGGTTGGGGCCACCGACGTAATCGCCGATGGCTTCGGGCGTCCATTGCCCCAGGAAAATGGCACCCGCGTGGACGCATTGTTCCGACAGCGCCACGGGGTCCGCCACGCACAGCTCCAGATGTTCCGGGGCGATGCGGTTCGACAGCGCCGCCGCCTCGTCCAGATCGCGCACGGTGATAATTGCGCCGAAATCGCGCCAGCTGGCCCCTGCAATCTGCCGGCGCTCCAGCGTGTCCAGACGCGCGGCAACGGCATCGGCCACAGCCTGACCGAACCCGGCGTCGGTGGTGATCAGCAGCGATTGGGCGCTTTCGTCATGTTCGGCCTGGCTCATCAGATCCAGCGCGATCCAGTCGGGGTCATTGTCGCCATCGGCGATCACAAGGATCTCGGAGGGCCCCGCGATCATGTCGATGCCAACCTTGCCGAAAACCCGCCGCTTGGCTGCTGCGACAAAGGCATTGCCCGGCCCTGTGATCTTGTCGACCGGCGCGATGGTTTCGGTGCCATAAGCCAGCGCCGCCACCGCCTGTGCGCCACCGATGCGATAAATCTCGTCCACACCCGCGATCTGGGCCGCCGCCATCACTGCCGGGTTCACCACCCCATCGGGCGTGGGCACGACCATGGCAAGACGCTCCACCCCCGCAACCTTGGCCGGGATTGCATTCATCAGAACCGAGGAAGGATAGGACGCAAGCCCCCCCGGCACGTAAAGCCCCGCCGCCGACACGGGCGACCAGCGCCAGCCCAGCGTGGCCCCTGTCTCATCCGTCCAGCTTTCGCCCCTGGGCATCTGCCGGCTGTGATAGGCACGGATGCGGTCTGCAGCCAGCGCAAGCGCGTCCCGGACCTGATCCGGGACCTCTGCTGCCGCCGCTGCGACCTCTTCCGCCGACATGCGCAGGGTCTCGGACGTCAGCTCCAGCCGGTCAAACTTGGCTGTCAGCTCAACGACGGCCGCATCGCCGCGCGTCCGCACGTCGTCGATGATCTGCGCAACCACGGCATCCACGTCAGGGCTGTCCTCACGCTTGGCATTCAGCAGAGCGGTGAAGCGGGCCTCGAAATCGGGATCGGATGTATCAAGAAACTGAACCATAGCAGGGGCCTTACCTCAGCCGCAATGCAGGCTCAACGGTCAAGCATCTTGACGTAGAAGAAATCATCCTGCCCCACCCCATCCACGATGATCGCACGCGGCTGGATCCCCATGCGTTCGAACCCGTTGCGTTCGTAAAACCGAATGGCGCGCGGGTTGTTCGCCGCGACTGACAGTTCCAGCTGCAGCGCACCTTTCTGGCGGGCTTCGGCTTCAAGCGCGTTCAGGAAAGACTGGGCTGCATCGGTGCCCCAGTGCACCTCGCTCACGTAAAGCGCGCCAATCTCGAACCGGTGGGCTGCAGCGGCATAGGCCATGGGAATCAGCGCGCCAATCCCGATCAGATCCTGCCCATGGAACAGTCCCCGCCAGCGCCCCTGCGCCAGCTGCGCACGATCGTCCGAGGCCGCGCGACGGCGCTGTTCGTCTGCCGTCGTCAGAAACGCTTCGGGGAAACGCTCCAGCGCCTCAAGCCGGATCTCGCGCCATTGCGGCTGATCGGCAGGCGTCAGGATGCGGGTTTCCACAATCAACGGGTCAGTCCTTATGCTCCGGCGCTTTGCCGGAGGGGGCCTTGTAGGGCCGGGTGACGTCTTTCAGCGTGACATCCAGCGCCTCAACCTCAAGGCGGATAGCGCCATCGCCCGCAAGGGTCAGCAACACATAGCCCGCACCATCTTCGGTCGGCTCGAACGTGATCGAAAGAAGCGACAGGATGGTGTCGGCATCGTTCCGGTCGATGCCCTGGCTGGCGACGCGCAACACGTTGTCGATGGCCAGAACGGCTTGAACCCGTTCCGCCCCATGCCGCGCGCGTCCGGTGTCTTCCCACCGGAACCGGTTCAGAAGCAGGGCAAAACGGCGGTCGCGGGGTCGCCAGGTCATTTCCGTGATCGGAAAGACCGCGTCCTGCGTCAGGCTGGCAATGACCTGCAGATCCTCGGCATCCAGCGCGCCCAGATGCAGAGGCCTTTCGCGGCCATCTTCGAACCGGGCGTCTTCACTCACTGTTCCCGCACCCGTTCGATTTTGGCGCCCACGCCTTCCAGCTTGCGCACCACATGTTCATATCCGCGGTCCAGGTGATAGACGCGGCTGACCACGGTCTGCCCTTCCGCCGCAAGCCCCGCAAGGATCAGAGAGACCGACGCCCGCAGGTCCGTCGCCATCACCGGAGCGCCTTTCAGCTGCGGCACGCCTGTCACCGTTGCCGTGCCGCCATGAACGTCGATCTTGGCCCCCATCCGCATCAGTTCCGGCGCATGCATGAAACGGTTTTCGAAAATCGTTTCTTCCAGCACGCTGACCCCATCGGCGGTACACAAAAGCGCCATCATCTGCGCCTGCAGGTCGGTGGGAAACCCGGGGAAGGGTTCGGTCGTCACATCCACGGCGCGGACACCATTGCCGTTGCGCGCAACTTTCAGACCCTTGTCTGTTTCGGTGATCTGTACGCCGGCCTCTTCCAGCTTCTGGCAGAACGCCTCCAGCAGATCGCGGCGACCGCCCAGCAGTTCCACTTCGCCGCCCGCGATGGCCGGGGCCAGCATATAGGTGCCCAGTTCGATCCGGTCGGTAACAACGGGATGCGTGGCCCCGTGCAGACGGTCGACGCCCTGAATGGTGATCGTATCGGTGCCTTCACCGTCGATCTGCGCGCCCATCTTTTGCAGGCAGTGGGCCAGATCGATGATCTCGGGTTCTTTCGCGGCGTTTTTCAAAACGGTTGTGCCCTTGGCCAGGGTCGCCGCCATCAGGGCGTTTTCCGTCGCCCCGACCGAGACAAAGGGAAACTCCACCACACCGCCTTTCAGGCCACCGGGGGCCTTGGCGTGAACATAGCCTTCCTTCAGCTCAAGCTCTGCGCCCATCGCCTCCAGCGCCTTCAGGTGCAGATCCACCGGCCGCGCGCCAATCGCACAGCCCCCGGGAAGCGACACAACCGCATGCCCGTCCCGCGCCAGCATCGGCCCAAGCACAAGGATCGACGCGCGCATTTTCCGCACGATATCGTAATGCGCCACGTGGTTGTTCAGATCATGGCTGGACATCGCAATGACCTGCCCGTCCTGCAGACTGGTGACCTCGGCCCCCAGCGACTGCAGCAGCGTTGTCATCGTCTGAATGTCGCTCAGCCGCGGCGCGTTGGTCAGCGTCAGCGGTTCATCGCTCAGAAGCGTGGCGGGCATCAGCGTCAGACACGCGTTCTTGGCCCCCGCAATGGGGATCTGGCCCGAGAGCGCCCCGTTCCCTGTAACGATAATCTGATCCATCTGCCTGCCCTCTTTACTCGCCTGATTTGCCTGCCTCGGCCCCGCCCGTTCCCGCCGCACGCGCCTTGGCCTGCGCCTTGCGCCGCGCCAGGTTCGCCTTCAGCGCCGCCTTCAACCGATCTTCGCGGCTGTCACCGGGTTTCGCGGGCTTTTGGGTGGGTGTTTTCTGCGCCATGACCCCTCTCTATTCCATCGTGCGAAAAGGGTCCAGATTGCGCTTGCACGATGGGCGGTTTGCGTCTATCAGGCCGCGCACAGGCGCTGCTGTAGCTCAGAGGTAGAGCACTCCCTTGGTAAGGGAGAGGTCGAGAGTTCAATTCTCTCCAGCAGCACCATTTATATAATCCAAATAACTGATCTAAAATCATAATTAGATTTTATTGACCATTTTACCCACCCCAATATCCACCTTTGACACTGCGCTGTGCGGCTGTGGCTCGTGGCTTTCGATATGCCAAGAACGCTTCTCACGCAGTAATTCTGGGCCGATACTCGACCGCTTTATTCTCCTGCGAGAGCTGACACAGCCTTCCGCAGCTGTTTAGGAGATGGAATGAACAAGCTTGGCACGCTCCTACGCGAACTCTTTTTTCGATACGGCCACCTGTTGTCGGCAGTCTCATTGCTGGCTATCACCGTGGCGAGCCTGTCGCCGAGAGGTACCGTCGGGGACCCTGGCACAGTCGGCATCTCTGACTACGTCGCTCATATTGTTGCCTACGCAGCTGTGGTTCTGTTTGCGATTGTACGACCGGCAGCACCTCTCTTCTGGACTGCAATTGCTGTGCTTGTTTGGAGCTGCGTCATCGAACTGATTCAGCCGTTGGTCGGGCGTAGCGGCAATCTTCACGATGTATGGGCGAACGCAATCGGCGTCTTTGTTGGCTGGATTGCTGGTCAAATGCTGCGTAGATTCTTGAGTTGAGTATCCATTGTTGCATCGGTGAAGACACACCGTTTTTCCAAACAATAGTTACGAAAATGTCATGTTTCTTTGCTTATTTTCTATCCCGTGAGGGGGCGGGTCCATCATCTAACGATTTCAGCGCCGAACCAGTTTTTGACTGCGTCCTCTCCACACCCCAAGCACTTCCAATGCAGTTCTTGAAATGACCCCAATGAAACAGCCCCGACGCTTACATAGGGGGCAGGCGACCGGGGCTGTCATGAGTGCACAAGCCTATGGAGCAAATAGGGTGCACAAAGAAGGTTAACGTTGGGATTTTGATTCTGACAAGAACTTTGGATTCCCGCGTGTGTTGGCTATAGCCGCGCATTTGGGCGCGCATCGCAGCCTCTGGGTGGGGTCTATGGGGTTAGTCTAACCCGCCATGAACACGTCGCAGTCCGCTAGACCGGTCGCATCATATTCTTTGGGTAACCAAAGGCTCGGGAGGCAACTGAGCGCGGTGCAATGGTCTTGGCCTTTGGTCTCAGCAAAACTCCTGAGCCCTCTTACCAAGAAACCTCGTCAATCGTCTCAGCGACACAGCGTCTTTGCTTCGCAGGCCATGTTTGTAGTTGGGATGCGCCTCCCCACGCGGAGCACCACCGCCTGCGCCATGGAGGCGGCACACGGACCACCCGCGCTTGGCGGGGTTACAGCACCGCTGTCGCGTTGACTTGGCCATGGCCGTGCATCTGGGCGCGTCTCTGAGCCTCTGAGTGGGGTCTATGGGGTTACCGTCACTTTTCACGGCTACCCCTCCCCTGGGTGGTGACATCGCCCACGATGGCTTGTCCGCCGCTCTCTACATTGACGCGTTCAACCCGAACGACTTGTTGAGCCTTGGCCCGGTTCTTTTTCAGCGCTTCCATCTGCGTGGTGAAGGTGCGCGTGAGCTTTGTGAAAGCTCGTTCCGCGCTGTCTTTGTGAGCCAGAGTACTTCCCCAATGATACCGACGGGATGCATCCATCGCGCAGGTATGGGTCACGGCCATCTGGGCCGCCAGC
>NZ_JXYH01000055.1 GCF_001262635.1 Aestuariivita boseongensis | reverse complement strand
CCCCCCCCAGCCGATGATGATGGAGATGGCTGCGCGGGATGCCTCCATTCCCATCGCCGCGGGTGAAGTGGGGCTGAGCGCGTCTGTCTCGATGGTGTACCAGATCGCGGACTAGATCGCGCCGCGTCTGCATTTTCAGGGTTTTGACCCCGCGCCCTGCTGGTATAGGCTGGCGGGAAAAGAGCAGTCCGGGCAGCCATGGCACAGGCAGGCACAGCCACATTCAACATTCTGATCGTCGGTCAGGCCGGGCGGCTGGGCTATGAGGCTTTGTTGTTCGCGGCCTCTCTGCGCCAGTGCAGCCCCGGTTTCACTGGCCGGCTGATCGTCGCCACGCCTCAGCCCGGCGCGCTGTGGTCGCGCGATCCGTCGCTGCGCTATCCCGAGCTGGTGGCCGCGCTGCAGGATCTGGGGGCCGAGATCATCCCCTTTGAAAACCGCCATTTCGGCGAGAAGTACCCGTATGGCAACAAGATCGAGGCGCTGCAGCTTCTGCCCAAGGGGGAGCCTTTCGTGTTCTTCGACACCGACACGTTGATCGCCGGCGAACTGGCCACGGTGCCCTTCGATTTCGACCGGCCTGCCGCGTCGCTGCGCCGGGAAGGCACCTGGCCCGTGATCGAGCTTTACGGGCCGGGATACACGCAAACCTGGAAGGCGCTTTACGATGCGTTCGGGCTGGATTTCGAAAGCTCGCTGGATCTGAGCCAGCCGGATGAATACTGGCAGCGATACCTTTACTTCAACGCGGGCTTTTTCTTTTTCCGCTGTCCGCGCGAATTCGGGACGCGGTTCCTGGACTATGCGCTGAAGATCAAGACCGATCCGCCGCCCGAGCTGGTCTGCCAGCCGCTGGACCCCTGGCTGGATCAGGTGGCGCTGCCGCTGGTCATCCATTCCTTCGGTGGCGGGCGCGATGCGCTGCCCGAAGGGTATCTGGATGGGGAGGTCAGCTGCCATTACCGCCTGTTCCCGCTGCTTTATGCGCGCGAAAGCGACCGGGTGGTGGAGGTTCTGGAAGAGGTGGCCGCGCCCAACCGGATCAAGAAGGTGCTCAAGCAATACGAACCGATCAAACGGATGGTCTATCAGAACCGGGGCCAGAAGGTGCGGGCGTTGTTTGACCGCGATTACCTTCCGCGCCGCGAACAGGCGATCCGCAACCGGATCAAGAAGGCCGGGTTCTGGATGCGCTAGGGCGGCTTTGGGCCAAAATGTTTCGCGCGCGAAACAATCGCTAAAATTGTTCAGATCCTCTGCGGTGGTGCTTTTGCCTGACGCGTGGCGCTTCTGGCTGGTGGCCGATTGGGTATTTGAGGCCAGAAAGAAGCAGCAGGGCTTGCGGAATTGGCTGGCCGTGGCGCAGCTGAGAGCGGTTGTGCAGGGCAGGGCAATGGCCTAACGATATGGGCAAAATTCCTATGGAAGGACGACCCCCATGACCGACGGCCCCTCTTACGGCTTTGACACGCTGCAGATCCACGCGGGCGCGCGCCCCGATCCGGCAACCGGCGCACGGCAGACGCCGATCTATCAGACCACGGCCTATGTGTTTCGCGATGCCGAACATGCGGCGGCTTTGTTCAACCTGCAGGAGGTGGGATACATCTATTCCCGCCTGACAAACCCGACGGTCGCGGTTTTGCAGGAACGCATCGCCACGCTGGAGGGCGGTGTGGGCGCTGTCTGCTGTTCGTCGGGCCACGCGGCGCAGATCATGGCGCTGTTCCCGCTGATGAGTCCGGGCAAGAACATTGTCGCCTCGACCCGGCTTTATGGCGGCACGGTGACCCAGTTCAGCCAAACGATCAAACGCTTTGGCTGGTCGGCCACTTTCGTGGATTTCGACGATCTGGACGCGGTGAAAGCGGCGATTGACGACGACACGCGGGCGGTGTTCTGCGAATCCATCGCCAACCCCGGCGGGTACATCACCGACTTGCCGGCGATTGCGGCGGTGGCCGATGCAGCAGGCATTCCGCTGATCGTCGACAATACGTCGGCCACGCCGTACCTGTGCCGGCCCATCGAACACGGGGCCACGTTGGTGGTGCATTCGACCACGAAATACCTGACCGGCAATGGCACGGTCACCGGCGGCTGCATCGTGGATTCGGGCAAGTTCGACTGGTCGGCCAGCGACAAGTTCCCGTCCTTGTCCCAGCCTGAGCCCGCCTATCACGGGCTGAAGTTCCACGAGACTTTCGGGCCCTTGGCCTTCACCTTCCACGGCATCGCCATCGGTCTGCGCGATCTGGGCATGACGATGAACCCGCAAGCTGCGCATTACACGCTGATGGGGATCGAAACCCTGTCCCTGCGGATGGAGCGGCATGTGGAGAACGCCGTGAAGGTCGCCAAATGGCTGGAGGCCGACGACCGGGTGGAGTACGTCACCTATGCGGGGCTGGAAAGTTCGCCCTATTACGACCGGGTCAAGACGATCTGCCCGCGCGGGGCAGGGGGCCTTTTCACCTTTGCGGTCAAGGGCGGCTATGACGCTTGTGTGAAGCTGGTCAATGCGCTGGAGATCTTCAGCCATGTGGCCAACCTGGGCGACACGCGGTCGCTGATCATACATTCGGCCTCGACCACGCACCGGCAGCTGACGCCGGAACAGCAACGCGCGGCAGGCGCTGCGCCCGAGGTTGTGCGGGTGTCGATCGGGATCGAGGATGCCGATGACCTGATCGCCGATCTGGACCGGGCACTGGCGGCGGCGGCGAAGTAAATCGTTTCGACACGAGAGGGGCAGGGCGCGGTCCTGCCCCTTTTCATTTGCGAAAGGGCAATGGTGCGCTCGAGCGCAGAGTGCCTTCGTTTTGCTTGATTGGCTGATCGTGCCTGCCGCGCAGTATAGCTGCTTGGCATCTTTTCCTAAATTCGATCCCCCGGATCGAATTTACAGCGAAGCTGTCGGAAAAGATGGTGGTGGTTCCAGTCATAAGCGAACTGTTCTCTGGTCTCAATTTCCCTGTTAAACAGGGATAGAACAGGGAATTTTGGTACTTTTCGACCCAATCGGGCGGTTATGGCGTGAATTTAGACAGTTGCGTCAGTGCGTTACACCGAATTTCCCTGAGCGCATTAACAGGGAATTTTTTCCTTGGATCAGGGAATTTCAAGTGGCTTACAGGGAAGTCCAACGCGCGTAGTATTGCAAAATGGAAAAGCCGCGAGAAAACCCACCTCCACTGCCTGAGCGAGTCCTGATCCAGTTGGGTATCCCGGATTCCGGCTGGGTGAATGATCGCCCTACCATCTCGGACCAAACTGCCCGAGAGATTGAAGAACGTCTTGCAGATAAAATGACACGGGCAGAGGTGAATGACCTGATGCCCATTTTGCGGCGCGGGTTTTCCAGTGCTGTTGAAATGGCGCAGGTGCACGACCGCCTCCAGAAAGAGATCGAAGTACAGGCCTCGGTCACAGGTCGAAAAAAACGGCCACCCAAGAAACTCGGCGTCATTCTTCGGGATTACATTCGCGGCCTTCGTTCTGTTTTGTCGGAAGCCGAACATGGCAAGCGACGTATCCGGTGGCCTGATTTCTTGCGGGATATCGAACAGATCGAAGTTTTGGATCGGCTGGTGACATCGGCGTTGGAAGAAAAGCTGTCTTTTGGGATCACGGACCCTTTGCGAACTTCGCCGGAGCGGGCCGCTGACCTTATGGCAGAAGTGCTTGAGGATGTTGAATACTCGATCGATGCCGGGATCAGGACCGGGCCGTCGGAGCCTGCGCTCAACCATCTCGCGTTGGTCTTCGTGCATGCGTATCGCGCGGTTACCGGGCACAATCCCGGTCGGACCTGGAATGACTACTCAGAGACCGAAACTGGTTTCGGCCTTGAGGTCTGCCGCGTGTTGGCAGGCGAGTTATATCGATTGCTCCTGGAGGCTGAGGCGCGGGCGAAGCCAGCAGACATGACCAAGCCTTACCGAAATGCCATTCAGTCCTTGAAGGATCAGGGCGAACCGCAGGCCTGAGAACAACCGGTCCATTATCACTGCTTTTCGATACGTGATCTGGAATTGCCAGTTATTCGAATCGGAGACCGGTATATGCAAGACCTTCAAATCATCTATTGCCCTGTGGCGGAGATAACCGTGAACCCGCGTAACGCGCGCACACACAGCCGCCGACAGATCCATCAAATCTGCGATAGCATCAAAACCTTCGGCTTCACCAATCCTCTTTTGGTTGATGAAGACGGTGTCTTGATCGCAGGACACGGCCGCCTGGACGCAGCGAAGCTCCTGGGCCTGGAGCGCGTTCCTGCGATTGTGCTGGCACATCTCTCAAGTCCGGAGAAACGCGCGCTGATGTTGGCGGATAACAAGATCGCTCTCAATACGGGCTGGAACCTGGACTTGCTCGCTGCCGAAATGGCGGATCTGTCGGCAATGACGACTGGGTTCGACTTGGAGGTTACAGGCTTCGAAGTTGGCGAGATCGACCTTCTGTTGGATGACACGCCGATGTCCGATACCGAACCGGAACTGGCGCCTGAACCGGACCTGGCGGCTCCTGTCATCACGAAGCGCGGCGATCTCTGGCACCTTGGACCGCACTCGGTGGTATGTGGCGACGCCCGATCTGCAAGGGACGTGGCTTTCCTGATGGGGGATGATCGCGCTGATTGTGGTTTTACCGACCCGCCTTACAACGTTCCCATCGCTGGTCACGTCTCCGGCAAGGGCGAGGTTCGCCACCGCGAGTTTGCGCAGGCATCGGGTGAGATGACGTCCTGCGAGTTTGCGGACTTTCTGTCGGAAACTCTCTCTCTCGCTGCCGGTTACAGCCGCGACGGGGCTGTTTGGTTCACCTGCATGGACTGGCGGCACATGGGAGAGATGATCGCGGCAGGGACTAAAGCATTTGATGCGCAGCTGAATCTCTGTGTCTGGGCAAAGACCAATGGTGGAATGGGATCGCTCTATCGATCTCAGCACGAGTTGGTCTTCGTCTGGCGGAAGGGCAGGGGGCGCCATCGCAACAACATTCGACTTGGAAAATTTGGGCGCAACCGAACCAATGTCTGGTGTTACGCGGGCGTGAACAGCTTCCGCGACGGTCGGATGGATGAGCTGCGCGCCCATCCGACGGCCAAGCCAGTCGCCATGATCAAGGATGCGCTTCTGGATGTGACATCGCGCGGCGATGTCGTGCTCGATCCCTTTGCCGGCGCCGGGGCGACATTGATCGCCGCGGAACGATCTGGTCGATCTGCGCGGCTCTTGGAGATCGATCCCGCCTATGTAGACACGATGTTGCGGCGTTGGCGGGAGGAAACCGGCGAAGATCCTATACGCGCTGCAGATGGCGCTCAGCTCTCAGGTTTGGAAGGGGATATCGGATTGCAGGGCGGAGATCATGACGGATGACAAGAAACCAGAAGATGTCGTTGGATACGGCAAGCCTCCAAAGTCGAGTCAGTTCAAGAAAGGCCAGTCGGGCAATCCCAAAGGTCGGCCCAAGGGCAGCCTCGACGTTCGAACACAAACCAGAGAGATGTTGGGCAAACAGGTCACCATTACCGAAGGCGGCAAGCGCAAACGCGTCAGCGCTCTGCAAGCGACCCTGATGCGTCTGGTTGAAAAGAGCCTCAAGGGTGACATGCGCGCCATAGAAAAGGTGTTGGCTTTGGCGACGGATATGGCCGCTGAGCTGGAAGCCCAGCGTCAGGAACGGTCCATGAGCGCGACTGACACTGACATCTTCGAGCGCTTCAAACAGGACATCCTTGCAGGACGGCAGCCGCCTCAGCCGAAGGGAGACGCCGATGACGAATGATCTCAATCCGGCGGACGTGTTCCGAACTATCCTTCGCAAAGACCTGTCCAGCTTCATCCAGCGCGCTTTTGCAACGGTTGATCCAGGTGCGAGGTATCATCACGGCTGGCATATCGACGCGATTGCTCATCAATTAGAGCGCATCGCACGGGGAGATATTCGACGACTGATTATCACGCTGCCGCCGCGGTCTTTGAAATCCATCGCGGCCTCGATCGCGTTCCCTGCCTGGCTGCTGGGTCATGATCCCATGCGCCAGATCGTGGCGGTGTCTTACTCGGACACGCTGTCTGAAAAGCTTGCTATCGATTGCTTGCGGATCCTCTCGTCGCCCTGGTACCAGGCGGCCTTCCCAGCAACCCGATTGGCAAAAGGGCAGACCAGACGTGCAGACTTTGCGACGACACGGGGTGGTGGTCGGTTCTCAACGACGATTGGAGGCACACTGACCGGGCGAGGGGGCGACATCATTCTCATAGATGATCCTCACAAACCGGAGGATGCCACGTCTGACGTCAAACGGACGGCCGTGTTGGACTGGTTCAAGTCAACGCTTGTCAGCCGCCAGAATGATCCTGCGACCTCCGCCATCGTCCTGATTCAACAGCGTGTGCATGAAGGCGACCTCGCCGGCATGCTTCTTGAGCAAGGAGGGTGGGTCCATCTGGATCTTCCGGCAATCGCGGAAGAGAGACAGGTGATCGATCTGGGTTGGCGTGGCGAGGTCATCCGCGATCCGGGCCACTATTTGCATCCCGATCGTCTGTCCCCAGGGGTTCTTGAGGAACGGAAAGCAGAGCTCGGATCTTATCTGTTTGCAGCCCAGTACCAGCAACGACCGGCGCCGCTCGGAGGTGGTCTGGTCAAGTGGGCGTGGTTCAAAACCTACACCAAGGCGCCTGAGCCTGCTTCCGGGGATCGCATCGTGCAGAGTTGGGATACGGCTTCCAAGGCGGACGAGACGAACGACTGGTCTGTCTGTACCACCTGGCGTGTTCGCAGAAACTCCGCCTGGCTGCTGGATGTGCATCGTGCGCGGCTTGAGTTCCCTGAATTAAGGCGGCGCATTCAGGTGCTTCAGAGCCGATGGAACGCTCAGCTGATCCTGATCGAAGAGGCGGGGTCCGGGGTGCAGCTGATACAGGACCTGAAGCAGGACGGCGCCATCAGCGTCCGCGGGATCATTCCAAAGGACGACAAAGCAACGCGGCTTTTGTCTGTGTCGCATCTCATTGAAGGGGGGCAAATCGCGGTTCCCGCAGACGCGCCATGGATTGCGGAGTTCCAGCGAGAGGTCACGCTCTTCCCAAACGGAAAGCACGACGATCAGGTCGATAGCCTGTCGCAGTTCTTAATCTGGTTGGCGCAACCACGGGTTCGGCCGTGGATTCGTGCGCTTTGATGCTCGTGAAACCTTGCAGTTTTGCTTGGAATGACGGGCGCTCCAAAACAGAAAAACCGGGCAGTAACTCAACAAATGCCTCGACATCGATCGGCTGCTTCAAGCGACAAGGCGGACATCCGAAAGAACCGATCAGATGTCCGGATCGAGCCCGAAGCGGGCGTTCTACAACCGACCAAAATCATTGGTAGCAACTGAACCGCGCAAATGCTCTCGGAGCTCAAAAACGAGAAAGTTCGAGACTGCACCTTCTAGGGCCGCGGGTACCTCGTACGAATATCCGCTGATCGTCAACACTTCCTCTGAAGGCGATCAGCTGAAATGGTACGACTTCACCGATGATTTGGGTTTCGGTCCATTGAAACTGGCCTAGGACCCTTACGATGCCTGCCTCAGTAATCGCAAATTCCATGATCTCGTAGAACGGCTCGCCACCATCATATGCTTCGATGGGTTCAGAACGACCTAGGCGATACGTGGCAGCGCCATTTCTCACATGCACGAGCATTGGCCTTCCTTCCTGCGTCTCGAAATCAGCAAGAGGTCCATCGCCAGCTCTGGAGCAATGGAGTGCGCCGGTATAAATGCCATCAAAATCAGAAGTCAGTTCGCTGCTATCAATATCAATAAGTTTGTGCATTGGTGGCGGCCCGAAGTGATCTGGAGCCCGATCTTGTAGGTTCCACCACCACGCAGCCCCAACAATACCCGCCGCAAAGAGCACCGTGGTCAGGATGGCTAGTTGTCGTCTTGATTTTGATAGCTTTGGCGGCCCGTAGTCAGCACTGGTCACTTTATAAACGCGAACTGGCTTCGCCATATTTTTTAAATGCTTTTCTCCCAGTGAGCGATAGCCCACATCGACTTGTGTCTTCAGCATGTCATATGCAGTGCCAGATACCACGATTCCGCCTGGCTCCGCCAAGGCTTCAAGGCGGGCTGCGATGTTTACTCCGTCACCATACAAGTCATCATCATCTGAGACGACATCACCCAAATGGATCGCAATTCTGTATTGAATACGTTCGTCCTGTGATCGTTCGCTTTCACGTTCGACAAGCTCCTGCTGAACTTCGACAGCGCACTGTACGGCTTGAACGACCGAACCAAACTCGACGATTAGCCCATCACCAGTTGACTTGATTATCTTGCCGTTGTGACGGCCAATCGTGGGATCAATGACATCGAGGCGAAGTTGTTTCTGGCGACCGAGAGTGCCAACCTCATCAAGTTCGATGAGGCGGCTGAAGCCAACCATGTCGGCGGCAAGAATTGCAGCAAGCCGTCTTTCCAGCGCCCTAATCCCTACGATTGTTTCATTGATAAGTTTTGCCTCTTGCTCGCAACTCGCGACGGATAGTCCTATTGCTTGAGCACCCTACCACCACGAGCGACGAAGTCGCTTTTCTCGTTTGAACGGTGCCTGAAAACTCGTTGCGCGTTGAAGTAGCCCAGCTTTCCCATCGTCGACTCGTAAACTTCGCAGTTACTAAGGCCGAGTTTTTTGCATGTTGGAGCAGTGCCGACAGCAGAGAAATAGGCCCGTACGTCCTTTGGGTTGCGGTATCGATTGAGTTTGATCCGATAGACGCCAAATTTGAACGGAATGTTGCTGGCTTTCTTCGACGTATCGCCGCGATACCCCACTACCTTTTTCCCATCTATCCAAAAGTCGAAAGCCCCCCTCTGACCGTCATCCCAAACAGCCCGAACGACCACCTGGACCCATCGGCCGGTGAATCGACGTACCGGACCGAGCAAAATGTTCGTATCAGTCCAATCGCAGTACGAGTTGCTGGTACCGTTTCGCTCGGAACCAACGATGCAATCGTAGTCTTCAAAACGGTGAATCAGCTTGAGAGCAGTGCCGCCCCCGTCATCGCTGAGACCAAATCCGACCAGTTGTCCGAATGTTTGTCCGCGCCTGTTGTCCTTGAAATCAAAAAGCCAAGTATGCTCGCGGGAAACGGTTCCGTTTGGCAGCCACAACAGCATGTGCGTCCAGGTTTCCCGCCCAATACGCTGCCCTGACTTTGAGTGTTGTCCAAACTCAAACCTCTGCGCGTAGCCTTCTTGGCCTCTACTGTACCAGTCGTCCTTATGACCTTTCATCGACACTGACATAGTTATCTCGGCGGCCAGGCGACCTTCGTGCATAACCATACGAAGGGCCTTTTGCTTCGGGACATTTCGCCCCCCGAAACGAAATCCTGGCGTTTGGCCAATCAGAATCTGCTTAATGTTCTGGCTCTTCAGAAGGTTGGTTTCGGCGGTCGCTTGAGATGACAAGCAAACAAGCACAAGCGACAAGTATGCAATCAGTCTCGAGAATGTGGAAAATCGGAGGTATGACATGCTTTCAGTGTCTTAGGGTGTTTGTTGGTCAAGCATGACGGCTCCGCGGCCTTTGTCAAACCTTGTGTGCCTCACTGTGGCGTCGTCCACGAAGCGCAAATGGCTCTGACATTTCCTACGCATCAGTTTCCTTGCCCGCGCGCTAGTATGATTGTGCCGAAAAGGGTACTCGTGGCAGTAGACTTTGGAGTCGGCTCTGTCCGCGCAGCGGTCATTGGTGCAAGCTGCAGCTAAGGGCAGCTCTGAGCCCACAACGGACGTTGCCAAGCTTATCACGGATGAGACGTCAAAACTAATCCTGAGGCATCATCATTCCGCCTCACGTGTGTCATTCTTTGTAAATCGCCGCATAACGTGGGGCGAAGTATTTTACAAAGGCTCTCACTTCAGGACGTCGATATGCATCAGGTGAAACCAACAACAAATGTGGAGCCGAGAGTTCTTCGATCTCGTCAAAGCACCGGATGAGGGTTTCGTCCGGCTCAAGCAACTTCACGTTGCTTATTCCCAACCCATGACCTGCTCTGATCGCCGCATGCATGAGATCCAATTCGCTGTAGGTCGCCACAATCTGTTCGGGCTCAATGCGCTCCAGCAACCAATCATGAAATACGTTCGGAACGTCCCCTCTTTGGAACGTCACGAACCTGTGGCCTTCCAAGTCTTTTGATGAGATGGGCAATCCAAACTGCTCCTCATAGGTTTTTCCGCCAAACAGAGACCACTTCGCATCACTAATTTTCCTTGAAATCAGATTTGGGTCAGGTGCACTTCGAACCAATCTCAGAGCTATGTCTGCTTCGCCCGCGATCAGGTCGAGTGCTCTGACCGACGGCAAGAACTCAAACGCGATTCCTGGGTTTGTTGTGGAAAACTCATTTACAATATCGACCATTCGCGGCGAAAAATTGGCCGCATATGCTGTGATGCGGATAGGTTTTGCCTCCGACAATTCAACTGCATGCCTGGCGAATGAATTTGCTGCAGCTTCGACTGTCTCGGCACTCTTGATGAGATCGTGTCCGTTTTTCGTGAGTTTGAAACCTCGGGTGTCGCGCTCGAAAAGTACCAAGCCGGTGGCATGTTCCAATGCATCGATACGTCTGGCCACGGTGGGTTGGGCCAAGCCGAGTTTGCGAGACGCGGCCAGCGTCGATCCTTCCCTGACAACCATCAGGAAGACGCGTATATCCGACCAGTTCCAGGCTTCGCTCTGCATTTATGTAGAACAGCACAGCTTCAACTGCGATACCAGTGGTTGGTGCTGGCCAGTAATCTAAAGGGAGATCTCATAAACTAGGAGTTCCAACAATGACCGCGCTCACCGACCACCAACCAGGTACCTGGAACCCCTTCAGATATTTGCCCAAGCTGTTTGAACGTGGTCCTTTTGCTTCACGGGAGCCCGAGCATGCCCATGAAGCGGCACTGCAACGCCGAGAGCTCATTCTTGAAATGATGCAAGGCCACCCGGATGCATTTCAAAGTGATCTAGACGTTCAATACCTGATGCAGTTCTACCCTTCCCGGTTTTGAACGCTGCTCCAATTGGAGCGCTTCGGTTGGTGCTTTATTGCGGGTCTATACGTTCTCTGTCGCAATTTGGATGACCGGCTAGGCAATGCTACACTTCCGGGAAGAGAAGCACGCGAAGGATGATGGGCAAAGATCACAGCCCATGGGAATGGGAATTGCATTCAAGACTTGGGAGGGACAACGATGACTGATGAAGAGGAAATTCGGGCCCTGATCGGCAATCATTTCGAGCCGATGACTTGGGGAGAGGACAGTGTGCCCGAGTGGGACAAGTTTCGGGAGGACTTTTTGCCCGAGGCGATCCTATGCGGTGCGGCCCGACCAGTGCAGGTCCGACCGCTCGAAGCCTTCATCGACAGAATGGAGAATGTCGCGCGAAAGAACCTGCACAGCTTCGAGGAACATACGCGTGGCATGAAGATCATGCGCTTTGGGAACATTGCCGTGGTGCTAGCCATGTCTGAGCTGACTGAAAACGGGACCGAAGTGAACCATGACATCAGTGGCTATCTTCTGGTGAAGTCGGAAGGCCGATGGTCGATCGCAGCGCACGCATGGGAACCGGCAGGGGAAGATAATCCCGTTCCCGAAGACTTGCGCTAACTTCAGTTCCTGCGAGCATTGCGTCTTTGTCCGCAACGCGATCACTCAGCCAATCTCAGCAGCGATCGCCCGGAGCTCTGAGTGGTGATCGACGCTCCTCTGTCCGTACACCCAAAGGCTAGGTCTTGTCGTTCTTGATGCTCAGTCCGACTTCTGTCGTGAAGACCTGGTCAGCGAACCCCCACGCCCCACTTTGAACTTCGTGTATGCGACAGGACGTGTTTTCAAACATTTTCCCACCAGCTGCGTCGCCGAAGGCGCGGATCACTGACCTTATGATCCGTTCCTTGTCGTCTGCGTCAAACACGCCTTCAAGGACCTGGATATCGATCTGAGGCATATCAATCTCCTTTGTGTTTTGAACATGATATCAGGCGGGTGTTGGCGTGCAATGACTGCTTTGAGCCCGAAGCGGACGCACAGATATCCGGCCTTTCGGTTTGCATAAATGTCCAACATTCGCTCAGCGGTTAGTTGGAGCTCTATTCAAGTAATGCCAAACACTACCTCGTGATACCACTTCAGGCGCTTGCTGCCTCTGCTTCTCCAGATCCTTTGATCATCCAGAACAGGATCGCCACGACGACCAGGTTCAGGGCACCGGCCAACGCGGCCATCCCATAGGCGACGGCGTAATCAGCGGTCATATCATAAAGGTATCCGCCCAGGTATCCGCCGTTGGCGTGGCCAAACCATCCGAACATGGTAATCACACCCAGAGCAAAACCACGCCGCTCGGGCGGAGTGTAGGCGGCGGTGGTGGTCAGAACGCCGGTCATCACGCCGGCATATCCAAATCCATATATCGGAGCATAGAGATAGAAGCTTGAAAGGTCGTTGATCAGGATGAAGCCGTAAACGAGCAATGTCATCCAAGCCGTTGCTGTCATGTAGGCTGGAATAGACCCGATAATGTCCGCGAGCTTCCCGAAGGCGATACGCCCGACTATACCCACCATCAGCATCAAGAAGATGACCGAGCCAGCTTCATCGGCACTGTATCCGCAGCCTTGAATATGCGGAACAAGATGCATGAGGGGCACTGACATGCTTGTGCAACACAAGAAAATCGCGAGGCACATCATCGGAACGACCAGTTTGATTGGCGGATAGTCACGGCTCTGCGCCGCAGACACTTGCGCGGAATAGCCAAGTTCGATCGGCCTGAGCAGTGCCGCCAACGGGATAAGAACAACGAGCATCAGGCCGCCTGTGATTGCCAAGGCTCCCGACACCCCGAATGATTTGATCAGCAGCGCCGATCCGAACGGTACTCCCCCTTGGCCTAAGGCTTGACCAGCCGAGGCAATGCCAATCGCAAGACCAGCGCCTACGGGGAACCATTTTCCAACCAGTGACATGACCGGCGCAAAGATTGCAGCTCCGCCAAAGAGGCCGGCAATAAACATAAGCATATAATACTGCCAAAGCTGGCTCGCTGCTGCGGAAGTGAGATAGGCAAGGCCCATCACAATGCTGCCCATCAGAACAACGGTACGGGTTCCGAACTTGTCGGCCATAGCGCCCATAATGAGCCCGCCGAATGCCATGCCTACGATGCCGGATACGTTAATCAAGGAAATATCTGCACGATCCCAACCATGGAGTTCTTCCAAAGGTACGACGTAGGCGGACATGCCATTGACGATTGCGCCCATTGACATGGCCAATATCAACGCGGCCGCTCCGACAATTACCCATCGAAAAGGTGGCAGATGCTCGACGGTGGTCATGGCGCTCTCCTGAAAATTCCAAACACTATAACATACTAGTTTTGTTCCAAGTATGTGTGCGAAGACCGCAGCCGCTATCACCGATTATGATGAAACCAGCTGGACCGGTCAGGCCAAAACTTCAAGTCATTGCGTGCCTTGGGTGGCAAAGTCGCAGTAACTTTCGAAATGTGCTACTTATCTGCCTCTCCATTAACTCCGGAGGAGACCAATGCCTGTTCTCAACTTCGACCACGGTCAGATGCATTACGATGTAACGGGTCACGGCCCTGCAGTTCTGTTCGTGCATGGCTCCCTCGCGGCGGGCGCGCAGTGGCGCAACTTGGCACAGTCGGTTGTCAACGCGGGGTTTACCGCTGTAACGGCTGACCTTCCCGGCTATGGTAGGAACGAGCCTTGGACGGTCGAACGTCCGTGGACGCCAGACATTGATGCCGCCGCCCTCAAAGCGCTTGTCGAAGAATTGGATACCTCTGTGCATCTTGTCACGCATTCGGGGGGCACGATGCTGTCCTTCCCGCTTCTCGGTGACACACCTGAAATAGTGCGATCAGCTGCTTGGTTGGAGCCGTCCCTCTGGGGATTGTTGCGCGAGCAAGAAAATCCAAAGCTGCGCGAGATCGTCGAACTGGCAACGACTTACGTTGCACACATGGACGCCGGCGCCCAAGAGGAAGCGATCGAGGTGTTCATAGATACATGGGCGCGCCGTCCAGGCACATGGGCTGCCACACCGGAGAAGATGCAGGAGAAGATACGTCGCGTCGCTGCGCGACTTTATCATGAATGGAATAGCTGGCTTAGAGACTATGGCCCATACCGTCCGTATACTGAGGACATCCGGTCACTCAGCATTGATCCGCTTGTAATCAAAGGCGGAGAAACTATCGAAGCGATGAATGCGGCATGTGCGAGTTTGGTCGCATTACGGCCACGCATTAAGGTGATCGAGATAGAGGGCGCAGGTCACAATGTTCCGTTCACACATTCTGAAGAAGTCGCGGGGCCTCTTCTCGATCACCTGAGAAGTTCATGAAGGCCGCGTGGTGGTCATTCAAATGGCTTGCGAGTGCGGCATCGCGGCTAACGGCCGGATTGTCCGCACAGCGGTCATTCGGACGCAACTCTGGTGCCGCTCTGCTGCGAATGACTGCTTTGAGCCCGAAGCGGACAGCGTCTCGGATCGACCGGCTTACCGTTTCCCAAGCCGGACGCCTAGTCGACCAATGTGTCGGCCCGCAGTCCGGCCCGTTCGTGGTGGATCGGCAGAGTTTTTCCATAAAGCTGTCGGGTGCGCTCCACACTGCCCACCATATCGGGCTCTTCTACATAGGAAAAAATGGCGACGTATCGCGGTGTCGGGCCTTTCAGGGGGGCGACACGATGCAGGGAGTAGCGCCCCTTGAACACTTGAAGATCGCCGGGTTGGAGCGCGAGCGAGATCACCTTGTCGGAGGTCCCGTCGAGAACCGTTGAGACCGCTTCGAAATTCTCGTTCTGGCTGTTGCGTATCATGGGGGCGTATTCGAACGCCCCGCCACGTTCGGCATTTTGCAGGGCCAGTGTGACGGTGAAGTTGTTGGTATCGAAGTGCCAGGGAAATCCGTTGCCTTCCCCGGCCGCGTTCACGATCAGGTCTGCCAGCGGATCGGCGTAGCGGAAAAAACGGTCCTCCGGTTGTTGCAGGCAGTCGCGGATGAAGGCATCGAACCCCTCGCTGTCGAAGATGGTTCGCAGCGCGCCGTCCGAGTGGAAGTTGTCAGCCGGAATGAACGCGTTCGATCTTTCGAAAAACCGTCTCCGCGGGTCGGAGGCGGGCAGGCTGATATCCTCGGCGGTGAAATAAGTGTTCGTGCGCGAATAACTCCGGTGGCTCTTGTCGGCAACGCCGTCAGCTTCCGACACTGCCGCAGCAATCCCGGCGGGGGTCAAAAAGCCCTTGAGCACGGCACAGCCGCGCAAGTCGAGGTCCCCGCGCACCCGGGCCAGAAGCGCATCCCGTTCGGGGCCCGCCGCGGAAATCGGATAGCGGTCGTAGTCGATCAGGTCGTTCGCCAGCAGTCGCATCGGGTGGTCTCCTAGAGAGTTCTTCCGTTCACAGTGCAACCCAGCGTCTGGCCACTTTCAACCGGGAGGGCGACATCGTGGGGTCGTTTCCATGGAATGCAGGAAAGCGGTCATTGCTCGCCTCGAGCAATATTGACGGCAAGTCCCGCATCTCAGTCGTCGGAAGCAACAGTCGTGAATGGCCGATGCTGGTAGGAGCGGTCGCTCAGGCACCAAAGCGGACGTCGCCGCGCAGTCCTGTTGCCTCGAATGGCTACTGAGCGCTTCTTTGCGGACACCTGACCAAAACGCTCAGATGTCTAAGGAGAGCCCACTCCCGCTGTCAGCGCCCGCATCACACTGGAACTTAGTGCCAAATAGTTAGTCGGTCCTCACAAATAACTGGCTTATCAGGGGGAAGTGGAGCAAGCTTGACCCATGTTGAATAAGCATACCGTTGCGATCGCCGATATCCGTGTTCCCCTCAAGCGAAGGAAGACACTGATAGAGATTAAGGTGCAAGAAATCGCGGAAAGCATCATCGAAAATGGACAAACCACTCCAATACAGGTGCGCATAGATGGTGACGGTTTTGTACTGATTGAGGGGCTCCACAGGCTCGAAGCTCTTCGCGCGTTGGGGGAGAGTTCAGTCGACGCCTACTTCGTAAAAGCTCGACTTCACTAACATCTAGTGGTGCCTTACTTCGTTTATTTCGACTTCGCTTAGTAAGTCCATTTGTCACCTCGAGCCAGTCAGGCAAATCAGTGCACTGGACAATGGGTTTGTCCACTCCGCAAACACCCTTCCCGTCTCCCGATACCTTCCGGCAGCGAATGACCGGTTTGTCCGCACTGCAGACGTTCGACGAATTTTGCTGAATGGCCGCTGTGCGGACAAACCTGCCGTTGGGTGAACGTCCGCTTTGGTGAAGGTGGCCACACTTCCTCTGAGCGTCTAAGCTTACATCGAAATTAGATTTCGGAGCACCCCGGATGCAGGGTCAAACAATAGAAGGCGAAAATGTCAGCCTGCGCGCCGAAGTCGAAAGGCTGAAAGAACGCGAAGCTGCTAGCCGGGAAATTCTTGGGGTTATTGGCCTGAATCGGAGCGACGAACAACCAGTATTGGATGCGATAACGCAGAATGCGGTCAAGTTGTGCGATGCCACCGGTGCTGGATTGTGGCTTTCGAGCGCCGCAAGAGACGTCATCCGGCTGGCAAGCGTCGCCGCGACGGACAAAACGGAGTTCCCGGTCGGCATGGAAGCGGAAATGGAGGCCATTTCGCCAATGGGGCGGTGCATGCGCGACGCGCGCACAATAAATGTGGCTGATATTCGGGATGACCCATACTATTTGGACGGCGATCCGGTCCATATAAAGATGATTGACGAGGTTGGGATCCGTAGCCGGTTGATTGTGCCGCTTGTCGAAAACGGGATTGCGTTTGGGTGTATCAGTTTGATCCGGAAAGAAGTGCGTTCGTTTTCAGACGACGAAGTCACGCTGATCGAATCCTTTGCAGAGCAGGCCGTAATTGCCATTGAGAACGTGCGTCAGTTCTGCGAGGTGCAGGAGCGACTGGAGCGGGAAGAGGCGACAAGGCAAATCCTGGGGGTCATCAGCCAATCTCGCGACGATGAAAAGCCTGTCTTCGATATGATCCTTGAGAGCGCCTGCCGGCTCTGCGATGCGCCGCTCGCTTTCATGAGTCTTGTGAATGACAACGGCACGCATTTCCGGGTCCCCGCGCATCGCGGTGCCACGCCCGAAATGGCGCAGGTCTGGGATAAACAGTTGGAACCAATCGAAGGTTCTGCCCTAACGACCTCCGAAGCGATCAGAAATCGGCAGATCATTCAGGTGGATGACCTATCGAGCTCGGATTTGCCCGATACTGCCGACCAACGCCGCGCGCAGTTGGCCGAACTGGAGAAGGTCCGCGCCTATCTGGTGATCCCTTTGATCCGCGGTGAACGGGCAATCGGCACCATCAATCTCTACCGCCGCGAAATCCGACCCTTCCTCCCCGAGCAGATCAAGCTGGTCGAGACGTTTGCGGCCCAAGCAGTCATCGCCATTGAGAACGTGCGACAGTTCCGCGAGGTGCAGGAACGGCTGGAGCGGGAGGTCGCGTCAGCAGAGATCCTCGAGGTGATCAGCCGGTCACGCGATGACGATCTACCGGTTTTTAACGCTATACTCGAAAACGCTTCTCGGCTCTGCAACGCACCGCACGCATTCCTGCAATTGAGAAGCGAGGATGACTCGCATCTCGCCGTGGCCGCTCAGAACTTTGCGAAATCCACTTTTCTCGACGGTCTGCGCGCCAATCCCATCCCAATCCACAACAATCCAGGGTCCATCTCGGTACTTGGTATGAACGCCGACAAACCAACGATGTACGAAGACGTAAGCGCGCTGAAAGGCACGAAGTATTATACTGAGCAACTAGGTTATGCGATTGACCGGGAAGGAATGCGGACAGCGCTGTTCGTTCCGCTAAAATCCGAAGACAAGCGTATCGGCGTGATCGTCTTGTACAGGCTGACGGTTGCGCCATTCTCGAAAGATGAGATCGCACTTGTTCAGACCTTCGCCGCGCAAGCCGTTATCGCCATCGAGAACGTCCGCCAGTTCAAGGCATTGGAGAAGCTGAATGCTGAACTTGGCGACCGGGTCGAGGAACAGGTCGGCGAGATAGAGCGGATGAGCAAGCTTAAGCGGTTCCTGCCTGCGGCGGTGGCCGATACGGTCGTTTCCACCGGATCAGAGAAAATGTTGAAAAGCCATCGCGCCCTTCTCGGCGTGCTCTTCTGCGACATCCGTGGTTTCACCGCATTCTGCGAAACCGCCGAGCCGGAAGAAACCATTGAGGTGTTGCAGACCTATCACGAAGAGATGGGCAAGTTAATTAACGCCCACGGTGCCGGGGTCGATCACCGTTCGGGCGACGGTATTATGGTTTTGTTTAACGATCCGCTGCCCTGCGACGACCCGGCAGGCGATGCAGTCCGGCTGGCCGTTGCAATGCGCGAACGGATGGCGGACTTGTGTCAGCAATGGAAACGTATGGGCTATCGGCTTGGCTTTGGAGTTGGTGTATCGCTTGGATATGCGACGGTCGGAATGGTCGGTTTCGAAGGCCGCTTTGACTACACAGCTTCCGGCACCGCGATCAATCTTGCTTCACGTCTTTGCGATGAGGCTGAGGACGGTGAAATCTTGCTTAGTCCGAGAGCCAGCATTGCGGTCGAGGACGGTTTCCATGTGGAATCGAGGGGAGAATTGAATCTGAAAGGGCTGCGCGAGCCTCTGGAGGTCTTCAGGTTGACGGGAGTTGCCGAAATTTAGAAAGTTCCGGCCCTAAGGGGGATCGTCTAAGGGCCGCTTCGGGCTCAGTTCAGTCATTCGATGCTTTCAGTCAAATGGCCTCTTTGCGGAAAAGGCCGCCATACTTGATGAGCTCAAAAACGCGCAAGACTTTCGATTAAGTCGCTATCCGTCTAGTTATCTCTAGCAGAATGATCAGGCTTCCTTGGTTTTGAAGTGAACGTCTTGTTGCGGATAGGGAATAGAGACCCCTGCTGCATCGAAGGCTTCTTTCACCTGATGCGTGAGATCCCAGTAGACTGTCCAGTAATCCTCTGTCCTGGACCAGGGCCGGCAGATGAAGTTTACCGAACTGTCAGCCAACTGGTGGACACGAATATTCGGCTGAGGATCTTTCAACACGGCCGGATGGTTAATGACAACACGTCTTAGAACATCCATCGCTTCGGGGATGGAGTCTTCATATGAGATGCCAAAGACCAGATCGACGCGCCGCGTGTCACTAGCTGTGACGTTGGTGATGACGTTGCCCCAGACATTCTTGTTCGGAATCACGATCACTTGGTTGTCACCGGTTGTGACAGTTGTGGCGACGATACTCACGGATTTCACCGCGCCGCCAACGCCACCAACCTCGACATAGTCGCCTTCGTCGAAAGGTTGATTGATCATAATCATCAGGCCGCTGGCAAGATTGCCAAGAGTATCCTGGAAAGCAAATGCCAGGATGAAGGAGGCACCGCCTATCATTGCAAACAGAGGAGTGATGTTGACGCCAAGACTGGCAAGAACGATCAGAAGACCGAATACAATCACCAACCAGAAAACGACACCTGTTAGGAACACCTCCAACAGATTGGAGATATTGGGCACACGTCCAATCCATTTCCGAGCCAGCCCGCGTACCGCCCGCGCAACGATTAGGAGCGCTAAGAAAGATAGGGCAACAATCCCAATATCCATTGCGATTGCCAGCCCGCCATCCACCCGCGTGAGCCAGTTAAGAAATGCAAAAAAAACAGCCCGAGGCGTTGCCAAAATCGTTTCATTGAATAACACGGATTCGCGATAGGTGCGCAGATCACTAACCAGATCAGGGTCGCCGCCCTTGCTTTCCAAAGCGTTCAACACCATCACATAGCGCTCAAGAGTTCCGGCCCGCGCCTCGGTCATCTGAGCGATTTCCTGATAAGCGGCATCAGTAGCAGCTTCCGGCTTCCGCAGCAGATTTATCTTTTTGTCCGATAGAACTTCTGTTTCCCGTTGAACGATCCCCTGCCATGCTCGCGCCAAAGGTTCGAGCTGCTCCTTGGTCAGTGGTATGAGTTCGTAGGCTAATTCTTCGCTGGGGATCGCTGGATCAATTAGCTCGGGTGGAGTGCTTCGAGCATCCTCCTGAGCTACGGCGACCGAAGCCAATAGAACTCCGATCAGCGAGATTAACAGGGCTTTTAACAAGTTCATGTCAGTCGCGTGTCATTAGGTATTCTGCAACAGCCTGATAGGCGGGCAACGATGTTGGATCGATGAAACCGTTCTGAGCTCTAGGGAATGAGGCCAAACGCACCAGCACCATTTCGGCTACTGGGTCTACATAGATTGTTTGGCCGTGAACGCCTCGCGCTGCGAATGCGCCATGATCGTTGTGAAAGACCCACCACTGGCTGGTATAGCTGCCTTGGCCGAAAGTTGGGAAGCCGCCTCCAAACTTGGATCGGTCGCCGCCGGCGCGGATCTTTTCAACTACTTCAGCTGGGAACAAGCGCTCACCGTTTATCTCACCTTCGTTCAGCATCAGCATGCCAAGACGTCCAAGGTCGCGTAGACCTGCGGTGATTCCGCCTCCCGCAAAGGGCACACCCTTGCCGTCGACAGTTTGGTAGGCGTCCTGTTCGGCTCCCATCTGGCGCCATAGGCGCTCCGAAGCAAGCTCTGTCACCGATTTGCCTGTCACGCGACTAATGATCCAACCCAGCATGTCAGAGTTGATGGTCTTGTAGTGGAACTCATCGCCATGGTTGCCTTCCGGCTCAACCTGCTGGAGATATTCCCAATAGCCATCCGGCCCGTCGTAATCTGCGGGTTTGGGCAGCGGACTCGCTGCACGCGAATAGAGCCAGATATCGGCATTGGGATCGGAATAATCTTCTGAGTATTTCACGCCTGTGGTCATATCCATGACTTGACGCACGGTGGCCGTCGCAAAGGCGCTGTCGCCGATTTCGGGAATGATGTTACGTACCAAAGCCGTGTCGTCAAGCGCGCCCTCGACAACCATGATTTCGGCCAAGAGGCCAGTGAACGACTTTGTCATCGACATGATCGCGTGCTTACCGTCTTCTTCGAGACAGCCGAAGTACCGTTCGTAAACGACCTTTCCTTTATGCAGGATCAACATGCCGTCGGTGTAATTTGCGTAGAGCGATTCTTCCCAGGTCATCTCCTCGTCGCTCTTCTGGGGGGTGAAGGTGACCGCATCGATCTGCTGGCGCATGTCGGCAAACTCGGCGGGAGGCAGATACTCCAACGGCACCGGCGCGCGGAGGCCTCGACTGATCTCTTCAGTGGGCAGAAACTCCCGCAGGTGGCAGACGGACCAACGCAGTCGGGGGAAACTAAAGTAGACGCTGTCGGGTTGCGTGATCATCTTATCAGGTGGCGGAGGAAAGCCCTGCATCCACCCCATGGCCTTTGGGTCTGACTCTTGCGCCGAGAGCGGCGCCGCTTGTGCGTATGCGCCGGTCGAAACGCCAATCGCCATTGTGACCACCGTGATCAGTGCTGCAAGATTAGAAGTTAACGACGACATTGATGAAGCCTCCTGTCCATGGGTCTGCATTGCCGCCGATGACGTTGTCGATTCCTTTGCCAGGGAAAGAAACGGAAATTCCGGCAGTCAAAAACGTATTTCGATTGATGATGCGGCTGTATTCGAGGAACACATCATCTGCGAGATGCGGATCAGTGACGCCCGTGATTATGGCACCCGTTGCTGTCACGCGTGTGGCCTGACCAAACTGGATCGGGCTGTTTAACTCGTTGGCCCGGATATGGGCATACCGCAGGGTCAGCGTGTCACGCTGCGTAGGTTGCACCCGAAGCGCCAGCGATAATGCGTTTACATTTGAGTTGATAAAGGTGGAGGCTGATTTCGAGCCGGTTGCCCAAGCGCTTGGGCTGCCCTGATAGTAAAGTGGGTCGAAACGCTCATACTGAGTTGTATTTGGATCATCTCCCGAAAACGTTTGATAACTTACCGTCAGATTTGGCGACCAGGGTAAATCCGCAAAAGTGTAACCAGCTGTAACGCGTCCAGCCCAGGCTTTTAGGTCAATGCGGCTGTTCCGCTGTATCGCCAGGTCACCCGAGAAGGTCCAGCCTTCAAAAGCCCCCTTAAGGGGACTCGTTTTGGCGTATAAATTCAGCGTCTTGGTGCCTTCGCGTGCACCAAACAGCGGCAACAAATTAATTGGATAGGGGGAGTTGGAGTTCAGCACATCCACGAATGTAGCTCCGAGATACCCACCTGCAGGGTCATCATAGCGCAGATCGAAACCGGCAAGTTCATTGTTGCCGTCTGTCGACGGCAATTCATTTGGGTCGAGGAAGAAAAGCGTTGCTCTAAGATTCCCAGAAGCCAGTCGACCGATCGCTGCCCTCTCCCACGCCTTGCGGGGGCCGAATTTCAGTGCGCCACGTTCGAAGCCGCTGGTGGCGCCATTGGCGATCAACATACCTGTTCCAAGCGTCAGTTCCCGCGGACCTAATGAAAGGTCAAAGGACATGCCTGAGCCCAGGTCGCCTTTTATCGCCAGGTATGCCTCTTCCAAGGTCGACGCGCCTGTATCGCCTGTGCCAAATGCATCCGTCCCCCATGTGTAGGACGAAACCGCCGAAAACTTGCCGTAAACGACAAGCCCGGTATCCAGCCGATGCTCAAAACTTAGGCCGGGTTTGACATAACCCTCCAACCATTCGGTGTCCGGATCAAAGCCACTTGCCGGCGCAGTAATTGCGGCTAGGTCCCAAAAGAGGTTGTCTTCAGCAACTGTATTGAGGCCAAATTGCAGGTGGCCTCTAACCGTCAGACGTCCGTCGTCATGAAAGAGCGCTGGATCATCGCCATCCGCCGCCGCACTCAGCGTCAGCAAAATAAACGCAGCAGTGCTGCAAACTATTCGGAATAGCCCAAACAAGAGATGTCTCCTAAATACAGAAATCAGATCAAACGAGCCGATCACACGCAAGTTAAAACTTCCACATCCATGCGCAATCCTGCCAGCCTTGGGTTCAAGGCAATCATTTTCCACTGTTTGTCTGAATGCCGGCTATTCCACTCGAAGAACTGCAAGGTCTGAGAACGAGTTTGGCGCGATGCAGGAGCGCGTCACAAAACCTTCACATTTACATGTTTCCTAGGGTCAGGACTCATAGCC
>NZ_JXYH01000054.1 GCF_001262635.1 Aestuariivita boseongensis | reverse complement strand
CGGGACATGTCCCGCCGCGCTGACTCAGAGGTTTCGCATGCGAAACCTAAGCATTTGTTAATAAAGGGTTAAAATGCCCAAACGCTTCCGACTGACCCGCCGCTTCAACGCCGCAATGACCGAAGACGGTTATCGCAGGCTCAAGCGGTTTGCATCGGAAGCCGGTCTGGATGAAGGCGAAGCGCTGTCGTTCCTCTTTGAACACTTCGACAGCGTGACAGACGAAGAAAACCTGGGCCACCGGTTGCGGCTGTTCAATGCCGATCTGGATGCCCGCAAACGATAAGCGACTCGCGAGGGAGAGCCATGAAAGACTTCTTTTCCGCCAACTCCACCTGGATGACCGAAGAGCATCGCATGCTCTCGGACATGGCCGGGCAATTCATCGAAAAGGAATGGTCGCCCAAATTCGAGAAATGGCGCAAACAGGGCGAAATGGACCGCGAGATCTGGGCGCAGGCCGGTGAGCTGGGCCTGCTCTGCCCGTCGATCCCCGAAGAATATGGCGGACCGGGCGGCGATTTCGGCCATGAGGCCGCCATCATGATCGAAAGCTGCCGCGCGAATATCGCCTCCTGGGGGTACCCGATCCACGGGCCGATCGTGTCGCATTACATCCTGCAATACGGAACCGAAGAACAGAAACAGCGCTGGCTGCCCAAGCTGATCACGGGCGAGATGGTGGGCGCATTGGCGATGACCGAACCGTCAACCGGATCGGATGTGCAACGGATCAAGACTAAGGCGGTCAAGGATGGCAACGCCTATCGCCTGTCGGGGCAGAAGACCTTCATCTCGAACGGTCAGCACGCCAACCTGATCATCGTCGCCGCCAAAACCGACCCCAGCCAGGGCGCGAAGGGCGTGTCACTGGTCGTTCTGGAAACCGACGGCGCGGAAGGCTTCCAGCGCGGACGCAATCTGGAGAAAGTGGGGCTGCATGCGGCGGACACGTCCGAGCTGTTCTTCGACAATATCGAGATCCCGCCGGAAAACATTCTGGGTGGTGAAGAGGGACGCGGGTTCTATCAGATGATGGAGCAACTGCCGCAGGAACGGCTTGCCATCGCCTGTGGCGCGGTGGGCGCCATGGAAGGCGCTGTGGAACGCACCATCGCCTATTGCAAGGAACGCGAAGCCTTTGGCGGCCCGCTGACCCAGTTCCAGAACACCCGGTTCAAACTGGCCGAATGCAAAACCAAAACCGCCGTGGCGCGGGCCTTCCTTGATCAATGCATCGCCGAGCATATCCGCGGCGAGTTGACTTCGGAGAAGGCGTCGATGGCCAAATACTGGCTGACCGACACGCAGGGCGAAGTTCTGGACGAATGCGTTCAGCTGCATGGCGGATACGGCTTCATGCAGGAATACGCCGTGGCCGAGATGTGGGCGGACGCCCGTGTGCAGCGCATCTATGGCGGCACGAACGAAATCATGAAGGAACTCATCGCGCGGTCGCTTTAACCGGCAGCGTCGGGACAGCGTCGGCGTCGTGTGCCGTATTTGGAAAGAGAAGAAGATGCAGGACGGTCCACTCCGCCAACCTCAGTCGATCTCGCTAGGCGGCACTCAACCCGGCTGGCGGAGCTTCTCCTCTTACGGCCATCGGCTCGGCAGCCTGTACCGCGCCTGCGGTTACACCCCATTAAGGTTAACGCGCCGTTACCAGAGAGGCGAAACCCCTGCTTCTTCTCTTTCCAAATACGGACACGAGCGGCTTGCCACAGGCACAACAACGGAGGTCTAGGCCATGACCATCAAACTCTACTGCTTCGGTGAAAGCGGAAACTCGTACAAGGCCGCGCTGGCGCTCGAGCTTTCGGGCCTGGATTGGGAGCCCGTGCATGTCGATTTTTTCGGCGGCGAGACCCGCACGCCGGAATATCGCTCCAATATCAACGAGATGGGCGAAGCGCCCGTGCTGATCGACGGCGATTTCCGCACCAGCCAATCCGGCGCGATCCAGGCCTACGTGACCGAGAAATCCGGCAAGTTCGGCGGGAAGACCCATGCGGATAATTACGAAGCGTTCCGATGGGTGCTGTGGGACAATCACAAGCTGTCCTCCATGGCCGGGATGACGCGCTTTCTGATGAACTTCCTGCCGGAAGACAAACAGCCCAAAGAGGTGATCGCCTTCAACCAAGGCCGCCTCAAGGCCGCTTATGCGACCCTGAACGCTCATCTGGAAGGCCGCGACTGGATCGTGGGCGACGATGTCACCAACGCCGATCTGTCCTGCTGTGGATACCTCTATTACCCCGAACCGTTCGGTTTCGACCGGACGGAGTGGCCCAATATCGACGCGTGGCTCACGCGTTTGTCCGAAAAACCGGGCTGGAAAGCCCCTTACGATCTGATGCCCGGCAGCCCTGCTGACCGCGCTTGAGAAGGAGACCGAGAATGACCGAAGCCTATATCTATGACGCCGTGCGCACGCCGCGCGGCAAGGGCCGCAAAGATGGCAGCCTGCACGAGGTGACCTCGCTGCGGCTCAGCGCCCAGACCCTGAACGCGGTGAAAGAGCGCAACAACCTTGACGGTCATGCCGTGGAAGACGTCATCTGGGGCAATGTCACCCAGGTGATGGAACAGGGCGGCTGTCTGGCGCGCTCGGCCGTGCTGGCCTCGGATCTGGATGAATCGATCCCGGGTCTTGCCATCAACCGCTTCTGCGCAAGCGGAATGGAAGCGGTGAACCTGGCGGCCAACCAGGTCAAGGGCGGCGCCGGCGATGCCTATATCGCGGGCGGCGTGGAAATGATGGGCCGCGTGGCCATGGGCTCGGACGGGGCGGCCATTGCTGTTGATCCGTCGCTGGCGATGGACACCTATTTCGTGCCGCAGGGCATTTCGGCAGACATCATCGCCACGAAATACGGGTTCACCCGCGATCAGGCCGATGCGCTGGCCGTTGAGTCCCAGCGCCGGGCAAAGGCCGCGTGGGATGACAACCGATTTTCCAAATCGGTCATCACCGTGAAAGACCAGAACGGCATCCCGATCCTGGATCACGACGAATACATGCGCCCCGGCACCGATATGCAAAGCCTTGGCGCGCTTAATCCGTCCTTCCAGATGATGGGCGAACAGATGCCCGGCTTCGACAAGGTCGCGCTGATGAAATACCCCGAGCTGGAAAAGGTGAACCACATCCACCACGCGGGCAATTCTTCGGGCATCGTGGATGGCGCGGCGGCCGTTCTGATCGGCAACAAGGAATTCGGCGAGAAATGGGGCCTGAAGCCCCGCGCTCGCATCCGTCAAACCGCCAAGATCGGCACCGATCCGACCATCATGCTGACCGGTCCGGTTCCGGTGACCGAGAAGATCCTGGCGGAATCCGGGATGAATATCGGCGACATCGATCTGTTCGAGGTCAACGAAGCCTTCGCCTCGGTCGTGCTGCGCTTCCAGCAGGCCTTTGACGTCGATCCGGACCTGGTGAACGTCAATGGCGGCTCGATCGCCATGGGCCACCCGCTGGGCGCCACCGGCGCGATCATCATCGGCACGCTTCTGGATGAGCTGGAGCGGACCGACAAGGAAACCGGCCTCGCGACGCTCTGCATCGCGTCGGGCATGGGTGCCGCGACCATCATCGAGCGCGTCTGAGCCCCATTCAAAGGATCAAGAATATGACCGATTTTACAATGACCAAGGGCGACGACGGCGTCGCCATCATCACCTGGGATGTCCAGGGCAAATCCATGAACGTACTGAGCGCCGAAGGGCCCCAGGAACTCAACGACCTGATCGACGACGCGCTGGCCGATGACGCCGTGAAAGGCATCGTCCTGACCTCGGGCAAGCCCGACAGCTTTGCGGGCGGCATGGACCTGAACGTGCTGGCCGATATCCGCGAAAGCGTGGGCGACAATCCGGCCGAGGGCCTCTTTGGCTTCATCATGCAGATGCATGGCTTGATGCGGAAAATCGAACTGGCGGGCATGGATCCCAAGACCAAAAAGGGCGGCAAGCCGATTGCTTGCGCGATGCCCGGCACCGGTGCCGGGATTGGCCTTGAGCTGCCTTTGTGCACGCACCGCATCTTTGTGGCCGACAACCCCAAGGCGCGCCTTGGGCTGCCTGAAATCATGGTCGGTATCTTCCCCGGCGCGGGCGGCACCACCCGCCTGATCCGCAAGCTGGGTCTGATGGGCGCGTCGTCCTTCCTGATGGAAGGCAAGCTGGTTGACCCGCATAAGGCCAAAGCCGCGGGCATCATCGACGAGGTTGTCGAAGATCCGCTGGCTGCAGCCAAGGAATGGGTGCTGAACGCCACCGACGCCGATCTGGTGAAACCCTGGGACGCGAAGGGTTACAAAATGCCCGGCGGCGCGCCCTACAACCCTGCCGGTTTCATGAATTTCGTGGGCGCCTCGGCCATGGTGAACGGCAAGACCCAAGGCGCCTTCCCGGCCGCCAAGGCGATGCTGTCGGCGATTTATGAAGGCGCGCTGGTCGATTTCGACACCGCGCTGAGGATCGAGGCGCGCTGGTTCACGCATATCCTGATGAACCCGTCCTCCTCGGCCATGATCCGGTCGCTGTTCGTGAACAAGGAAGCGCTGGAAAAAGGTGCCGTGCGTCCCGCCGATGTTCCGGATCAGAAGGTCAGGAAGCTGGGCGTTCTGGGCGCGGGCATGATGGGCGCGGGCATTGCGCTGGTCTCGGCCCAAGCGGGCATGGAGGTCGTGCTGATCGACCGCGATCAGGAAGCCGCTGACAAGGGCAAAGCCTATACCGAGGCCTATCTGGACAAGGGCATCGCCCGCAAGAAGGTCACGCCCGAGAAGAAAGAGGCGATGCTGGGCCTGATCACGGCAACCCCTGATCTGGATCACCTGAAAGGCTGCGATCTGATCATCGAGGCGGTCTTCGAAGACCCCGCCGTGAAGGCGGAGATGACCAAGAAGGTCGAGGCGATCATTCCCGAGGACTGCATCTTTGCCTCCAACACCTCGACCCTGCCGATCTCGGACCTGGCCAAGGCGAGCGTCCGGCCCGAGCAGTTCATCGGCATTCACTTCTTCTCACCCGTTGAGAAAATGCTGCTGGTCGAGATCATCAAGGGCAAGGAAACCGGTGATCGTGCCGTGGCCAAGGCGCTGGATTACGTGCGCCAGATCCGCAAGACCCCGATCGTGGTGAACGACGCGCGGTTCTTCTATGCCAACCGCTGCATCATCCCCTACATCAACGAAGGTCTGCGGATGGCAGGCGAAGGCGTCAGCCGCGCGCTGATCGACCGCGCGGCGCAAATGCTGGGCTTCCCTGTGGGGCCGATCCAGCTGGTGGACGAAACCTCTCTGGATCTGGGCGCCAAGATCGCCAAGGCCACGAAAGAGGCGATGGGCAATGCCTATCCTGCATCCGTCGCCGATGACGTGACCTTCTGGATGGTCGATGAGGGGCGTCTGGGCCGTAAGGCGAAGGCGGGTCTCTTCGACTATGACGAAAAGGGCAAGCGCATCGGCTATTGGCCGGGCTTCAACGACAAGTTCCCGTTGCTGGACGAGCAGCCCGAGCTGACCGAAGTCCAGCACCGTCTGTTGTTCGTGCAGGTCCTGGAAGCCGTCCGCGCGGTCGAGGAAGGTGTGCTGATGGACATCCGCGAAGGCGACGTAGGCGCGATCCTGGGCTGGGGCTTTGCGCCGTGGTCGGGCGGTCCTTTGTCGTGGATCGACATGGTGGGCGCAGAGTGGGCGGCTGCGAAATGCGATGAGCTGCAAGCCAAATTTGGCGACCGGTTCGAATGCCCCGCGCTTCTGCGCGAGATGGCCGAAAAAGGCGAAAGCTTTTACGGGCGGTTCGCACCGGAAGCGAAAGCCGCGTAAGGCAAAACACACCGGATCAGGCCGTTCGAACGGCCTGATCCACGCATTTTCGAAAATGCGTGCGCCTCAGAACGTATAGCCAAAGCGCTTGATATCCGGGGCACAGACATCCGCCACGATCGCGGCGGTCTCATCCGAGAAATAGCCGCGATACCCAGCATCCCGGTCCGACCGGTTCGCATGCGGCATTTCCAACCGGAACCCCAGATGATCCTCCACCGGCTGCAAGTCTTCAGCCAGATGCTCCAGCCGAACATAGGCCTGACACTGCTCCACCCCATCCGCGCGGGTCATGTACTGCGCATAAGGGCTTGCCCGCAGGCTCTCTTGGATCTGCGCTTGCCCAAGAAATCCCGCGAAATCATGCGCTTTCGAAAGCGCAACAGCGGGGTGATCAAAGCTCTGTTCGCGCAGCCAATGGTAATAACTCACCACCCGGTCCCATGGGTTGCGCACCAGCGTGAAGGCAAACAGCGCCTCAATTTCCGCAACCGAAAAGAGCCCGTCGATATCGGCCAGCGTCGCGTGCTTCCACACGCGCCCCGCAGCCTTGCTCGCATCCACCTTACGCCTGCGCTTCAGCGCTTTGGGCGTGTCGCCGATCATCACATCGTCTTTCATCGCCCGCGCCTCCAACGCGAGCGCCATGGCCGTGCCGCCCGTCTTCGGGATGTGCACAAAGACGTATCCCCGGCCTTTCGAGACGATCATCCCGCCCCCTCCCGCGATCTAAGCGCGATGACCGCACCGGCCAGAATGATCAGGCCAATCCCCACCAGCTGAACCCCGTCCATCGTCTGACCAAACAGGACCAGCGCATACAGGGGCCCGAAGATCATCACCGAATATTCAAAGATCGACACATAGGACGGCTCGCCCAGTTGATAGGCCTTGATGATCATGAACACCCCGGCCACCGACCCAAAGGCCTGCAAGATCACATAAGGCGTTGCGTGCCACATGGGCCAGGTCCAGCCGCGTGTGACAAAGCCGTCTGGACCTGCTGCAGCCTCCATCGGCCAGATCGACAGAACCACCAGCCCGACAGCGCCCATTGTGCCCAAAGTCAGCCACATGCCCGCCAAAAGCGATACCGTGCTTTCCCCGGCGCAGAGCGTGCGGGTTGAAATCGCGCTGAGGGCATAAAAAAATCCGCCGGCCACGGGCAGAAACGTGATCCAGCTGAAATTCTGCGGATCAGGCTGCAGAACCAGCAGAATGCCCGCAAACCCAAAGGCTACGGCCAGAATACGCCACGGCCCGATCCGCTGTTTCAGCACCAAGGCCGTGATGATCAGGATGAAGATGGGCGAGGTGAACAAACCCGCCAATGCCTGCGCAATCGGCATCAGGGCAAGCGCGCTGAAGTAAAAGAGCATCGACGTGCCCACCAGCCCCGACCGCACCGCAACCGCCCACCACCTGCGCGGACGGACCGTGCCCAACCCCACCAAAGACAGCCCGATCACTAGAGGAATGGCGATCAGTGCGCGTGTGAAATGGAACTGCCACAAGCCGATCTCTTCGGCCAAGAGGACGATCACATTGTCGATCGCCCCGATGATCAGCATGGCCCCAACCATGAAAAGTGCCGCTGACACCGGTTTGGTAGCGATATCTTGCACCTTTGCCCTTTCCATCCCTGGGGTCGCGACCCATTATCTTGGGTCGAGCGATACCAGAATGATTCACGGGGGGAAATTCAAATGGGGTGGATGTCTGACGAAACCGGTCTGGGGAAACGGGCTGCGAATTACGTGCCGCTGACGCCGCTGTCGCATCTGCGCCGCGCGGCACTGGTGTTTCCGGATCACATGGCCGTGGTCTATAGCGATCATCGCAAGACCTATGGCGAATATTACGCGCGCTGTTCGCAGCTGGCCTCGGCGCTGAAAGCCAAAGGCGTCAACCCTGGCGACGTGGTGGCAACCCTGCTCCCCAACATCCCCGCCCAGGCTGAGGCGCATTTCGGCGTGCCCGCCTGCGGGGCCGTTCTGAACACGATCAACATCCGGCTCGATCTGGACACGGTCAGCTATATCTTCGAGCATGGAGAGGCCAAGGTCGTCCTCGCCGACACCCAGTTCATCGAACTGGCCGAAGAGGCCGCCGCCGCACAAGACACCCCGCCGCTGATTGTCGAGGTCGCCGATCCCCATGCAGGTTTCCCCGCCACCGGTCGCCACCTGACCTATGAAGATCTGCTGGCCACAGGGGATCCAGAATTCGACTGGATCATGCCCGAAGATGAATGGGAAAGCCTCGCGCTGAACTATACCTCCGGCACCACCGGACGGCCCAAAGGCGTGGTCTACCATCATCGCGGCGCCTATCTGATGACCATGGGCACGGTCGTGTCCTGGCGCATGGTGATGCACCCGATTTACCTGACCATCGTGCCCTTGTTCCATTGCAATGGCTGGAACCACACCTGGATGATGCCCATGCTCGGCGGCACAATCGTCTGCTGTCGCGACATCACCGCCGCCAATATCTTCAACGCCATCGCCTATGAAGGCGTCACCCATATGGGCGGTGCCCCCATCGTGCTGAACACGCTCGTCAACGCGCCCGAAGAAGAACGCGCGCCGTTCGATCACACGGTCGAGGTCTTCACAGCCGGCGCCCCCCCGGCCCCGGCCACACTGGCCAAGATCGAACCGATGGGCTTCAACGTCACGCAGGTCTACGGGCTGACCGAAACCTATGGACATGTCACGGAATGCCTGTGGGACGACAGCCGCTGGTCCGACCTCAAAGGCAATGACCGCGCGGGCATCAAGGCGCGTCAGGGTGTGGCCATGCCGATGATGGAACATATCACCGTGCTGGATGAAACCATGGCGCAGATCCCGATGGACGGCAAAACCCAAGGCGAGATTGTCATGCGCGGCAATTCGGTGATGAAAGGCTACCTCAAGAACCCCGACGCCACCGAAGAAGCCTTCAAAGGCGGCTATTTCCACTCCGGCGATATCGCCGTGCAACACCCCGACAGCTATATCCAGATCGCCGACCGCGCCAAGGACATCATCATTTCGGGCGGCGAAAACATCTCCTCGGTCGAGGTCGAAGGCGTGCTCATGGGCCACCCGGACGTGAACCTCGCCGCCGTGGTCGCCAAACCCGACGAGAAATGGGGCGAAGTGCCCTGCGCCTTTGTGGAGTTGAAACCCGGGGCCGAAGCGGATGAAGCCGCCCTGATCGCCTTCTCACGCGAGACACTGGCAGGCTTCAAAACCCCAAAGAAGGTCGTGTTCCAGGAATTGCCCAAAACCTCCACCGGCAAGATCCAGAAATTCGAACTGCGCAAGGTGGCTCAGGCGTTGGAGTGATCCGCGCCCCTGCCCCCTTCTTCTCTTTCCAAATACGGCTCTTTGGGCGCCCCGCGCGCCCAACCGTCACAGGTTCGTCGTTGCAGGCTGCATGGGCCATAAGCTATCCTTGCTCAAAGACCGAGGCAGAGCAGCCCAGCGATGACAGCGCTCAAGAAATATCAGCGGCTCGAGGCCAGCGGCCTCTGGCGCCCCGCTCCGGGTGAGCAGCGGCGCGAGGTGGTGATATCCATCGGCGATGCCACACTGGTGATTACAGACACCAAGGACCAACCCCTCACCCATTGGTCCCTGGCGGCCGTCGAACGCGAAAACCCTGGCATCCGGCCTGCCATCTATTACCCAGATGGCGATCCGGGCGAGACGCTGGAATTGGGCGCCGACGAAGACGAGATGATCCGCGCCATCGAAAAGCTGCGCGGTGCCATTTCCCGGTCGCGACCCCGGCCCGGACGGCTGCGGCTTTTATCGGTCATCGCGTCCTGTCTGGCGGTGGCGCTTCTGGCGATCTTCTGGCTGCCCGGCGCGATGATGCGCCATACGCTTAGCGTGGTGCCCGATATCACCCGGCAGGAAATCGGACAGGACCTTCTGACACGTATCACCCGTGTGGCCGGGCCTGCCTGCGCCGCGCCCTCTGCCCTGCCCGTGCTTGACAGGCTGGCCACCCGGACCGGGGTACGCAGACTGGTGGTGATGCCCGCAGGCGTGCAGGACAGCCTTGCCCTGCCCGGCGATCTGATCGTACTGAACCGGGCAATCATCGAAGATCACGAAGACCCCGATGTCGCCGCCGGGTATATCCTGACCGAACGCCTGCGCGCCGCCCAAACAGATCCGCTTGCCGATCTGTTAAGGAAAAGCGGCGTGCGCGCATCATTCCGGCTGATCACCACCGGGACCCTCGCCCCGGAAACGCTGGACCGCTATGCCCAAAGCGTTCTCGTCAGCCCGCGCCCGATGCCCAGTGACGAGACGATCCTCGCCGCGTTTGAAAAGGCTCAACTGCGCAGCACGCCTTATGCCTATGCGCGCGATATCACCGGCGAAAGCACCCTTGGCCTGATCGAGGCTGATCCGATGGCCGGCACCGCGCCCAGCCCGGTCCTGTCGGACCGGAACTGGCTTGTGCTGCAATCCATCTGCGAGAGCTGAGGCCCGGCCTCAGTTCATCACCACCGCATTGGCAAAACCGGCCCGCCGCGCGGCCTGAACCGCTTTCCGGGCGTTGCTGCGCGAGGTGAATGGCCCCGCCAGCACCAGCTGAACGGCTGTACCGCCGCGCACTTTCTTGCCCATGCGCGTGGGAACGCCCGTGCGCGCCATGCGCTGTGCGCTGGCCCTGGCCTGCGCTGCATCGTTGAATTGCGCGACCTGAACGAAGATCTGCACCGCCGGAACTGCCTTGGGCGCGCGTTCCGCCTTGGCCGCCGTGCCACTGCTGGTCGAGGCATAGACGAACTGCACCGGCCGCGTCTTGACGGGCGCCTGCGAAACGATGCGCGGCTGTTTGATCCGCTGGGAATTGCTGACCGACGCCTGCTGTCGCGGCACCTCCGCCGTGACGGTGCGTTGCGACTGCTGATAGCCCTCGACCGATTGCTCGGCCCGCAGCGGGTTCAGACGGTTGTCGTCCCACACCGGTTCATATCCTTTGGGGATTTGCACATCGCGCATTCCGACACGGCTGTCGACCAGATGGGTGGGCAGGATACGCACGCCACCGTCTGATCCGGCTGCGGCCGATCCCGCAGGACGGTTGACGGGCGACTCCGCCTGCGGACCGCACAGCACGGCGTGCCGTTTGCCGCTGTTGATATATCGCTGCGAAAACGGCGAGGCATCGGGGCACGCGCTGGTTCGCGTCCTGACGGTTTGCCCCTGTGCCGGTGCAGGCGTTGGCGCTGGTGCGGGTGCCGCCGCGCGTGGCGCGGGGTTCTGCCAAAGAGTGGGCTCGGGCGCCGGGGACGGTGCAGCAGGTGTTACCCGCCGCAACAGCGGCACGGTTGTGGTCGTCGCTGCCGCCTGTGTCTGCCTGGGCGCGGGCGCGGGGCTGGGCGCGGGACGTGACACCACGGTCGGTTCCGGCGCAGGCGACGGCGCGGCCTGGCGCACCACGCGCGGCGTGGGTGCAGGCGCAGGCGTTGGCGCGGGTGCCGGTGCCGCAGCGGTGCTGCGCGGCACGATCTGTTCCACTTCGGGTGCGACCGGTGCAGCCGTCGCTGTCTGAGCCTGCGCGCCGCTTAAAGACGGGCGCGCGCCACACACCTGTTGCCTGTTGCGCGACACGCGCGGCACCCAGGTCACATTGCCGTCAATGCCGGCGCGGATGAACACACAGCCCTTGCTGTCGACATACTGGCTGCCTGTGAAGGAGGCTGGCGGAAACTCTGCCGGGACCGGGTTCTGGTTCAGCGTCTGCGCCTCAAGCCCGGCCAAACTCACACTGGCCAGAGCAACGCTGACCGCAATAATTCTGGTATATATCATCACATGCCCCCACAGGATGTAGGGACAAGATGCCTGAAAAGAAACGCTGCGTAAAGCGTTTAGAAACAGTTATTTGGTGCCATACATCCGGTCTCCGGCATCGCCCAGACCCGGCACGATATAGCCATGCTCGTTCAGGTTCCGGTCGACCGCGGCCGTGAAAATCGGCACGTCCGGATGCGCCTCTTTCATGCGCGCCACCCCTTCCGGTGCGGCCAACAAGCACATGAAGCGGATATTCGTGGCACCTGCCTGCTTCAAAAGGTCAATCGCCGCGACGGACGAGTTTCCCGTGGCCAGCATCGGATCGACGGTGATGACCAGACGATCCTCAAGACCGTCGGGGACCTTGAAGTAATACTGCACCGGCTGCAGGGTCTTTTCGTCGCGGTAAAGCCCCACGAACCCCACCCGGGCCGAGGGGATCAGTTCAAGCACACCATCCAGAAGACCGTTGCCTGCGCGCAGGATCGACACCAGTGCAAGTTTCTTGCCCGCAAGCGTCGGTGCGTCCATTTCTTGCAGCGGGGTTTCGATGGCCTTTGTAGTCATCGGCAATTCGCGCGTGATCTCATAGGCCAGAAGCTGGCTGATCTCACGCAGAAGCTGGCGGAAAACGGCCGTGGGCGTTCTGTGATCCCGCATCAGGGTCAGCTTGTGTTGCACCAGCGGGTGGTCGACGATTGTCAGATGCTCGGCCATATCAGTCCTCCTGTTCGGTTCGGTTTTGCGCCGTGAGGCGCGCAAGCGCAAGATCAGAAAAAACTGCGCCCGGGCCCTTGTGACGGAACCCCCAGATGATGGGCCACGCTGGCGGCCACATCGGCAAAGCGCACCTGCCCCAGCGATCCCGCTCCGCGACCAGCCACCAAGACCGGCGCCCGTTCGCGCGTGTGGTCCGTGCCAAGCCATGTCGGATCATTGCCGTGATCGGCGGTCAGGATCAGGATATCCCCCTCGCGCAGGCGGGGTAGGATCTGCCCGATTTCCGCGTCAAACCACTCCAGCGCCCGGGCATATCCCGGCACATCCCGGCGGTGGCCATATAGGCTGTCGAATTCCACGAAATTGGCAAAGACCAGCGCGCCATCGGGGGCGTCTTCAACCAGATCGGCCAGATGACGCATCAGCGTGGCGTCATCGCCCTTGCGCAGCTCATCGATGCCTTGCATCGAAAAGATATCGCCGATCTTGCCCACGCCGATCACTCTGTGGCCCGCATCCTGCACCCAGTTGGTCAGCACCGGGCTGGGCGGCGCGATGGCGAAATCCTTGCGGTTCGTGGTGCGGGTAAAGCCCTTTTCGGCAGAGCCCACGAAGGGCCGCGCGATCACGCGGCCCACTTTCATCTGGTGCAGGCGCGGGGCGATGGTGGCGCAAAGCTGCAAGAGCCGGTCCAGCCCGAACATCTCTTCATGGGCGGCGATCTGAAAGACACTGTCGGCCGAGGTATAACAGATCGGCCAGCCCGTTTTCATATGCCGGGCCCCAAGCTGTTTCAGGATCTCGGTGCCCGAGGCATGGCAGTTGCCCAGGATCCCATCCGTCCCGGCGGCCCGGGCCACGAAAGCGCTCAGATCATCGGGGAAGGCGGGGGTGGTATCGGGGAAGTAATGCCAATCCCAGGGCACGGGCTGACCTGCCAGTTCCCAATGGCCCGAAGGCGTGTCCTTTCCCGGCGACAGTTCGGTTGCAGCACCGTAAAGCCCGGTGAGCGTGTCCGAACCCAGCCCCGGCGCATCCACATCGGATGCCAACCGGACCGCTGCGCCCAAACCCAACCGCGCGAGGTTGGGCATCTGCAGGGGCGATCCGGCTGCCGCGCGCGCCTGGGCGATATGGCCCAGGGTATTCGCCCCGGTGTCGGGCACATCACCGTTGAAAAACGCGCCCGCATCGGGCGCGCCGCCAATGCCGACGCTGTCCATCACAATCAGAAAGGCGCGCGGCATCAGCCGATCCTTTCGTGAATGAGCGGCGGGATATCCGGCGCGCCAGCGCCCAGCCGGATCGCCGCGCGGACCGCTGCTTCGGCTTTGCGCGCCGCGTCCTCGCGCACCGCATGGACAACCGCCAGCGGCTGACCCTTTGTCACGCGCGCGCCCAGCCGGACCACGTCGGAGAGGCCAACCGACGGGTCGACCACATCCGCCTCGACCTGCCGCCCGCCGCCAAGGCCCACAACGGCAAGGCCCAAGGCCTCCCCGTCTATGGACTGAACGATGCCGTCATGGGGCGCGGCGATTTCGCGGATCACATTGGCCTCGGGCAGGAAACGCGGCCAGTTCTCGACAAACTCCACCGGGCCGCCCATGGCGGCGATCATCCGGCCAAACCGTTCGGCCACCCGGCCATCGCGCAGCTGGCCCACGATCATGTCGGCCCCGTCCTGCACATCCGGCGCAAGCCCGGCATTGGCCAGAAGCACACCGCCCAGCGCGGCGGTGACTTCGACCAGCGGCCCTGTCGCTTCCCCGGTCAGGACGCGCATTACCTCGGCCACCTCCAGCGCATTGCCAAGCGCCGGCGCAAGCGGTTGGTTCATGTCGGTGATCACGGCGGTGGTCTTGCAGCCCGCCGCATTGGCCGTATCGGTCAGCGCCGTGGCCAGTGCCCGCGCCTCGTCCGCGGTTTTCATGAACGCGCCCGAGCCGATTTTCACGTCCAGCACCAGCGCCTCCAGCCCCGCAGCGAGCTTTTTCGACAGGATCGACGCGGTGATCAGATCCAGGCTTTCCACCGTCGCCGTCACATCGCGGATCGCATAAAGCCGCTTGTCCGCAGGCGCGATATTGGCCGTGGCCCCGACGATCGCGCATCCGGTCTTGCGCAGGATATCCCGCAGCCGGTCGGGCGAGACCTGCGTGACCAGCCCCGGGATCGCCTCAAGCTTGTCAAGCGTGCCGCCCGTATGCCCCAGCCCGCGGCCTGAGATCATGGGCACCACGCCCCCGCATTCCGCCAAAGCCGGTGCCAGCAACAGCGACACGCAATCGCCAACACCGCCGGTGGAATGCTTGTCGATCACTGGCCCGTCCATATCCCAGTGCAGCACATCGCCACTGTCGCGCATGGCCAGCGTCAGCGCGGTGCGCCCGGCCTCGCTCAGGCCGCGCAGGCAGACCGCCATGGCAAAGGCCCCGGCCTGCGCGTCGCTCACGCCCTGATCGGCCAGCCCTTGGGCAAACCACGCCAGATCTTCGGCGGAAGGCTCCTCCCCCCGTCTCAGCTGGGCGATAATGGCCCGCGCATCGCTCATGCGCCGTCCATGTGATCTTTGTTGAACGCACCCGGCAACAGTTCGGACAGCGTCATGTGCCATTCGGTGTCATTCGCGGTGGTGCCCATTGTGACCGGCACCTCGCCTGCGCCGAATTCGGCGAGTTTCTGACGGCACCCGCCGCAAGGTGACACGGGCATCGGGCTGCCCGCGATCACATACACCTCGGTCAGTTTCGTCTCTCCAGCGGCGACCATGGCGGCAATCGCGCCGGCTTCGGCACAGGTGCCTTCGGGATAGGCCACGTTTTCCACGTTGCAGCCCACATACACCGTGCCCGAGGCCGCGCGGATCGCAGCCCCCACCTGGAAATTGGAATAGGGCGCGTGGGCATTCCTGCGCACGGCTGCGGCGGCGGCTTTCAAGCTCATCCCACAATCTCCGTCCTGAAGGTGCCGGGCAGCGTGACTTCCAGCATCTCGATATCCTCTGACGGGTTGGCAAACCGCGTTTTCATCCCCGGCGGGATCACGCAGGCATCGCCCGCCTCCATCGCGTAGGGCTCGCGCCCCTCGCCTTCCAGGGTAACGGTGCCCTGCATGACAAAGGTAAAGTGAATGTCCACGTCATGGGTGGTCCAGGCGGGCTCCCCCTTGCCGCGGCGGATCACCTGCACACCGGCCATGCCCTTGGTGTTTTCCGCAATCGTCGTGTCGCGGCTGATATAGCCGGGCAGGCGGAAGGGCTTCCACTCCGCCCCTTCAGCCAGATTGTGCACGAACCGCTGCCCCTGCCACTCGCGGTCGGGACGCAGGTTGGGTGTGGGCAGTTCCATATCATGGTCGATCTTGGTCACGTGTTCCGCAGGCACGCCGATCTCGATCACCTGCAGATCGTCTGAGGCTTCCATCACCCTGTGCCGGATCTCGGGCGGCTGGATGAAACAATCGCCCGCATTCAGCCGCAACAGGCCGCCCTGATCTTCATAGAGCACATCGACCCAGCCATGGATGCAGAAGATCAGCTGAAAGCCCACCTTGTGATAATGCACCATGTCCGGAACCGGCCCGCCATCGGGAATACGAATGTGGCTTGCGATCATCGCGCCGCCCAGGCGGTCGGGGATCAGGTCGCGGTAATGCATCCCCGCCCGCCCGATGATCCAGGGGGCCTGATCGGCCAGACGGCGCACGACAAAGCTGTGCACCGTCTCGGGCATCACCAGCGGCGGGTTCAGCTCATCAATCTCGATCCGGGTGCCGTTGGGCGCTGTCAGTGCGCGCTTTCCATCCGCGAACCCGTCCGGGTTATCCGTCAGAATACGGATCGTGCCGGGCTGTTCCGGGGCATCCTTTTCCACCCGGATCCGCAGTCCATGTCCGGTAAAGACCGCGATCCGCGGGTCGTCAGCGGGATAGATCATATCCAACCGCATCCCCAGTTCCTTGGTGAAAAACGGGATATCGTCGCGCAGTTCCTGAGTGGGCAGACGGATTTCGGCTTTGGTGTCAGACATGTATATTCCCTCTTGAGCCGACAGAGTGGCCCTGCCCCCAAGATTCTGCAAGATCGTGCCTGCGACACTGATGCACGCTGAGGATCGCAAGGGTGCCTTCCACCTGTCTGAGAAATAGTTTAACGCTAAACTAGTTTTTCCGGGGAGAGCTAACCATGTCCGACAACCAGTCATTGCGGCAAGCCGCGCTGTTTTATCACGAGCATCCGAAACCCGGAAAGCTTGAGATCCGCGCGACCAAACCCATGGCCAACGGCCGCGACCTGGCGCGGGCCTATTCCCCCGGCGTCGCCGAAGCCTGTGTCGAAATCAAGAACGATCCTTCTGACGCGGCCCGTTACACCGCGCGCGGCAACCTGGTGGCGGTGGTCTCCAACGGTTCGGCCGTGCTGGGCCTTGGCAATATCGGCGCGCTGGCCTCGAAACCGGTGATGGAGGGCAAGGCGGTTCTGTTCAAGAAATTCGCCAATATCGACTGCTTCGATATCGAACTTGACCAGTCCGACCCCGAAAAGCTGGCCGAGATCGTCTGCGCATTGGAACCCACCTTTGGCGCGATCAACCTTGAAGACATCAAGGCCCCGGACTGCTTTATCGTGGAAAAGATCTGCCGCGAACGGATGAACATTCCCGTTTTCCATGATGACCAGCACGGCACCGCCATCGTCGTGGGGGCAGCGGCGAAAAACGCGCTCCATGTGGCAGGTAAAAAGTTCGAAGATATCAAGGTGGTCTCCACCGGCGGCGGGGCGGCGGGCATTGCCTGTCTGAACATGCTGCTGAAACTGGGGCTGAAGCGCGAGAACGTCTGGCTCTGCGATATTCACGGGTTGGTCTATGAGGGCCGGACCGAGGATATGAACCCCCAGAAAGCCGCGTTCGCGCAAAAGACGGACCTGCGCACGCTGGATCAGGTGATCGAAGGGGCGGATCTGTTCCTGGGCCTCTCTGGTCCCAAGGTTCTGACGCAATCCATGGTGGGCCGCATGGCGGACCGCCCGATCATCTTCGCGCTCGCCAACCCCACGCCCGAGATCCTGCCCGACGAAGTCCGCGAAGTGGCCCCGAAGGCCATCATGGCCACAGGCCGCAGCGATTTCCCGAACCAGGTGAACAACGTCCTGTGCTTCCCGTTCATCTTCCGTGGCGCGCTGGATGTGGGCGCCACCGAAATCAATGACGAGATGCAACTGGCCTGCATCGACGGCATCGCCGAACTGGCCCGCGCCACGACCTCGGCCGAAGCGGCGGCTGCCTATCAGGGCGAACAGATGACCTTCGGGCCGGATTACCTGATCCCGAAACCCTTCGACCCGCGCCTGATCGGCGTCGTGTCCACCGCCGTGGCCAAGGCCGCCATGGCCACCGGCGTGGCCACCCGCCCGATCGAGGATATGGACGCCTATAAACGCCGTCTTGACGGGTCGGTGTTCAAATCCGCCCTGATCATGCGGCCCGTGTTCGAGGCTGCCGCCACCGCGTCGCGCCGGATCGTCTTCGCCGAAGGCGAGGATGAACGTGTATTGCGCGCCTCCCAGGCGATGCTGGAAGAGACGACGGAAAAACCCATCCTCATCGGCCGTCCCGACGTGATCGAAAAGCGCTGCGAACGCTATGGGCTGAATATCCGCCCCGGCATGGATTTCGAGGTGGTGAACCCCCAAAGCGACCCACGGTACCGGGATTACTGGGGCACCTATCACGACATCATGGCCCGCCGTGGCGTCACGCCCGATCTGGCCCGCGCGGTGATGCGCACCAACACCACCGCCATCGGCGCGGTGATGGTGCACCGGGACGAGGCCGACAGCCTGATCTGTGGCACCTTCGGACAGTTCCTGTGGCATCTGAACTATGTCACGCAGATCCTTGGTTCGGACGTGTTGCACCCGGTGGGCGCGCTGTCGCTGATGATCCTTGAAGACGGGCCGCTTTTCATTGCCGATACACAGGTTCATCCCGAACCCACGCCGGAACAGCTGGCCGAAACCGTCATTGGCGCGGCGCGTCACGTCAAACGCTTTGGTCTGGTGCCCAACATCGCGATCTGCTCGCATTCGCAATTCGGCAATATGGATACGGATTCAGGCCGCCGCACCCGCAAGGCGATCGAGATCCTCGACCACAGCCCCTGCGATTTCTGCTATGAGGGTGAAATGCATATCGACGCAGCGCTCGACCCCGAGCTGCGCGACCGCATCTTCCCCGGAAACCGCATGGAAGGCACCGCGAATGTGCTGGTTTTTGCCAATTCAGACGCCGCATCGGGCGTGCGCAACATTCTGAAAATGCGCGCGGGCGGGCTGGAGGTGGGGCCGATCCTGATGGGCATGGGCAACCGCGCCCATATCGTGACGCCGTCGATCACCGCGCGAGGCTTGCTGAACATGAGCGCCATCGCCGGCACGCCGGTGGCGCAATACGGCTGAACCTCACTGCCGCCGGAAGGACCCCCCTCCGGCGGCCCGAGGGAAATCGGTTTACTTCTTGACGGTTTTGCTGCCAGGGGCAGACGGTTTCTTCTTGGTGGTTGCCATGATGGCATGCTCCGTAGAACGCGGCTTGGGCACGATGCCCACGCCTGAATTCACTGATATCACGGCCCGTCCCGTAGCGATCGTCAGAATTCGTCATCGCGCAGGTCGAATTCCTGCATCGGCGCGTCTGGCGAGCGAGCCCAAGACAGATCTGCCCCGAATCATCGTCCGTTCAGCCGAATTTGCACAAATTTGCAAACCCGTCGTTTCTTTCCAAAATTGAAAGACAAAAGAGAAAGTTTGCAAAAGTTTGCAGAGCATTTCTCGTGAATCCTGCAAAGCTCTTGCGATATTCTGACGCGACGTCCACCTCCCCTCTTGCCCGCTTCACCTTCGCTTCCCTATCCCGCAAAGTGGAGGATGGGACGAGGAGATACCGCCATGACCTACAAAGACGTCTATGCAGCCTGGAAAGCAGACCCGGAGGCATTCTGGATGGAGGCGGCGCAAGCCATCGACTGGGATCAGGCCCCGTCAAAGGCACTGACCGACAAGGGCGACGGCCTGTATGAATGGTTCGCCGACGGCATGGTCAACACCTGCTGGAACGCGGTGGACCGCCATGTGGAAGCCGGGCGCGGCGAACAGGTGGCCATCATCCACGACAGCCCCATCACCCAGTCCCAGCACAAGATCACTTATGCCGAACTGCGCGACCGCGTCGCCTCCCTTGCTGGTGCGCTGGCGGCCAAGGGCGTGACCAAGGGCGACCGCGTGATCATCTATATGCCCATGGTCCCCGAAGCGCTGGAAGCGATGCTGGCCTGCGGTCGCATCGGTGCGATCCATTCGGTCGTGTTCGGTGGCTTCGCCGCAAACGAACTGGCCGTGCGCATCAACGATTGCCAGCCCAAGGCGATCATCGCCGCCTCCTGCGGGTTGGAGCCGGGGCGGGTCGTGCATTACAAACCCCTTCTTGATGGCGCGATCGAGCTGGCCGATCACAAGCCGGACTTCTGCGTGATCTTCCAGCGCGAACAGGAAGTCGCCGAATTGACCGAAGGCCGCGACGTGGATTGGCACGGCTTCCAGGCGGGCGTGGAGCCTGCGCCTTGCGTGCCGGTTGAAGGCAACCACCCGTCCTATATCCTTTACACCTCGGGTACGACCGGCGCGCCCAAAGGCGTGGTGCGCCACACCGGTGGCCATCTGGTGGCGCTGAACTGGACGATGAAGAACATCTATAACGTCAACCCCGGCGAAACCTTCTGGGCCGCGTCTGACGTGGGCTGGGTCGTGGGCCACAGCTATATCTGCTATGGCCCGCTGATCCACGGCAACACCACCATCGTCTTCGAAGGCAAACCCGTGGGCACGCCGGATGCAGGCACATTCTGGCGTGTGATCGAAGAACACAAAGTCGCCAGCTTCTTCACCGCGCCCACCGCCTTCCGCGCGGTCAAACGCGATGATCCCAAGGGCGAACTGGTCGGCAAGTACGACCTAAGCCACCTGCGCGCGATCTATCTGGCCGGCGAACGCGCCGATCCCGATACGATCGAATGGGCGCAGGCCGTGACCGGCAAGCCGATCTATGACCATTGGTGGCAGACCGAGACCGGCTGGACCATCGCCGGGATGCCCGCCGGGATCGAGGCCCTGCCGGTCAAGATCGGCTCCCCCGCGGTGCCGATGCCGGGCTATGACGTCCAGATCCTTGATGACGCGGGCCACCCGCTGCCTGCGGGCGAACTGGGCGCCATCGCGGTGAAACTGCCGCTGCCGCCGGGCACGCTGCCCACGCTGTGGAATGCCGAAGACCGTTTCAGGAAAAGCTATCTCAACACCTTCCCCGGGTATTACGAGACCGGAGATGCCGGCATGATCGACGAGGACGGATACCTCTATATCATGGCTCGCACCGATGACGTGATCAACGTCGCGGGCCACCGCCTGTCGACCGGCGGCATGGAAGAGGTTCTGGCAGGCCACCCCGACGTCGCCGAATGCGCGGTGATTGGCGTGACCGATCAGCTCAAGGGCCAGATGCCTGTCGGGTTCCTGTGTCTGAACACCGGCTGCAACCGCCCGCATGACGAAATCACGTCCGAGGTCGTCAAAATGGTCCGCGACAAGATCGGCCCCGTGGCCGCCTTCAAGCTGGCCGTGGTGGTGGACCGTCTGCCCAAGACCCGCTCGGGCAAGATCCTGCGCGCCACGATGGTCAAGATCGCCGATAACGAAGACTTCAAGATGCCCGCGACCATCGACGATCCCGCTATCCTCGATGAAATCCGCGAGGCGTTGCAGACCATAGGCTATGCGAAAGGCTAAGCACGGTGACCCTTGATCCGACCATCGCCGAGATTTCTCATTGGGTGACGGATCAGGCCCTGACCGATATCGCACCCGAGGCGCTGGTTGAAGGGATATGCCTGCGCCTCAACAACGCTGGCGTGAGTGTCTTTCGCGCCAATGTCGCGATCCGGCCCATTCATCCGCTGCACGGGGCACTGGCCTATCGCTGGAACCGCCTGCAAGGCGCCGAATGCGAGGTTTTCGACAATGCCAGTCTGGAAGTCGCATGGACCGGCAGCCCCTATTATCACATGCATCGCGCCGGCCTGACCGAGATGCGCCACAGCCTGTCCGACACCAGCCAGCCCGACGCGTTCGCCATGTTCGGGCCATTGCGCGAACAGGGCGGCACCGATTATTTCGCTGCGGCCATCTCTTTTGATCCGGGCACCGGCCCGGATGCGGCAGACCCCGACCAGCCCAGAAACACGGTGCGGTTCTCATGGGTCAGCGACGCGGCGGAGGGGTTTTCCGACACGGATCTGGCGGCGTTGCGGCAGGTGATGTCGCCCCTTGCGCTGGCCCTTGCCGCCAAGACCGCCCAGCGCGTCGGGCGCGATCTGCTGGCCATCTATCTGGGTGCGGATGCCGGGCGCCGGGTGCTCTCGGGCGAGATCGGACACGGATCGGTCACCAGCCTGCAGACGGCCATCCTCTATCTTGATCTCTCGGGTTTCACCGAACTTTCCGAACGCCTGCCCGGTCAGGACATCATCGCCATGCTCAACGACTATTTCGCGGCCATCGTGCCCACGATCGAACGGCATGGCGGGCAGGTTCTGAAATTCATGGGCGACGGGCTGCTTGCGATTTTTTCCGACGGCAGCAAAGGCATGGGGCGGATGCATGCACTTGATGCCGTGAGTGATGTGGAAGTGGTGGTCAATGATGTCAGCGCCCAGCGTCAGGCCGCAGGCCTGCCCGCGACAGGCTTCACATCTGCTCTGCATGCCGGAGAGGTGCTTTACGGCAATATCGGCGCACCTGAACGGCTGGACTTCACGGTGATTGGTCCTGCGGTCAACATCGCCGCGCGCATGCTTGAGATGTGCAAGGCGCTTGACCGGCGCATCCTTGTCTCCGAGGCGGTGGCACGACCGGCGCTTGAGACATATCCCCGCCTGCTGTCGCTGGGCCAGTATGGCCTGCGCGGCGTGCGGGGCCGGCAAGAGCTCTTCACGCTGGAGTGACCGACTCCTCCCCGGAAAACCAAGACGCACAGTTTCTGTTCCGCTAAGGTGGGGCCTGCACCATGCAAGGACCCCAGGATTGTCAGACACGCGCCGCATAGAATTGATCGCCATAGACGAGATCATTACCTGGGTGTTGCAGCAGGGCCTTTATGGCACCCATTTCGAACCGCTTCTGGTCCAGATGTGCGAACGGCTGGTCAATGCGGGCGTCCCGCTTTCGCGGGTGAATTTCTCCATGCGCACGCTGCACCCCGAGATCGGTGCCTTCGCCTATAGATGGAAACGCGTCAGCGGTATCCAGCGCGAAGAGTATCAGCGGAACACGGTCTACAACGTCGATTACGGCTGGGGGGCCAGCCCGCTCAAGGCACTGATGGAAAGCGACAGCTTCGAGTTGCGCCACCGCCTGATGCCTGAGAACCGCCCGTTTCCCTTCCCGATGTTCGAAGAGCTCGTTGAGCAGGGCGCCACCGATTATTTCGCCACGCAGGTGGTATTCGAACCCAATGTCACCGCACAATCGGGTGACACACCGCCGACCAGCGGCATGATGATATCCTGGACGGCGGATGGTCCCGAGGGATTCTCGGATGCCGATCTCGATGCCATTCGCCGCTTGCTGCCCGCCATTGCCCTGGCATTGAAGTCCAACGGCATGGCGCAAATGGCCGACGACCTTCTGGCCGCCTATCTGGGCGAAGACGCGGCGCGCAGGGTGATTTCCGGGGCTGTTTCGCGCGGTTCGCTCGACAAGATCAAGACAGCCATCCTTTATTTCGACCTGCAAGGGTTTACCAAGCTTTCCGAAGCACTGGAGCCCGAAATCCTGATCGACATGCTGAACGCCTATTTCGGGGCAGTGGTCGATATCGTTCACGCCCATGATGGCAATGTCCTGAAATTCATGGGCGACGGGCTTCTGGCGATGTTCAGCGAACTGGGCGACGGGCAAAGCCGCCTTGCCGCCATCGACGCGATCACAGCCATCCGGGAAGAGGTCGCGCGCCTCAACGCCGAACGGGAACAGGAAGGCCTGCCCGTCACAAGCTTCAGTGCGGCGATCCATGCGGGCGAAGTGCTCTACGGCAATATCGGCGCGCCGTCGCGGCTGGATTTCACCGTGATCGGCCCGGCGGTGAACGCGGCCTCCCGCATTCTGGGCATGTGCAGCGCTTTGGACCAGCAGATCCTGATTTCGTCCCTCGTCGCGCAGCCCGTGCTCCAAGACCGCCCGGCGCTGGTCTCCGTCGGCCAGTACCGCCTGCGCGGCGTGCGCGACCGGCAGGAGCTTTACACGCTCGACTGACCCGCAAAGCCGCTTGCGTCCCGCGCCACTGCAGGTACCTTCGCCGCATCAGGACAGGGAGAGCGAGACATGGCGACCAAACCCATCTGGCAGTGGAGCGCGACCGAGATCGCCCATGCCACCCATTCCGGCCAGATCACCGCGACTGACGCGACCGAGGCCGCACTGGCACGGATGGACGAAGCAAACCCTGCGCTCAACGCCGTGGTCGAATCCCTTGCAGACGAGGCGCGCGCTGACGCGGCGGCGCTGGATCGCTCCGACGCGCCGAAGGGGCCGCTTCACGGAGTGCCCGTCACCATTAAGATCAATGTCGATCAGACCGGTCACGCCACTTCGAACGGCGTGCCCGCGCTGAAAGACCTGATCGCGCCGGATGACGCGCCTGTCGTGCGCAGTCTCAAGGCGGCGGGCGCCATCGTGATCGGGCGCACGAACACGCCGGAATTTTCCTTCCGCGCCGATACCGACAACCCGCTTCACGGACGCACCTACAACCCCTGGGGCAAGCATTTGTCTGCCGGGGGTTCCTCGGGCGGGGCCGGGTCTGCCGTGATGGCGGGCATCGGCGCGCTGGCGCATGGCAACGA
>NZ_JXYH01000053.1 GCF_001262635.1 Aestuariivita boseongensis | reverse complement strand
GGGCCGGGCCGAAGCCGCCGATATGAAATCCGCGTGGGAGCAGGCCTATCTGACGACACCCCATGGCGCGCCGGTGCACCTGTCTGACTAACGCCCGTCCGGCTTAGCGCCCCCTGGGTCGCGAGGTCAGCCCCGCCTTGGCCAAAAACCGTCGGAAATCCCCTTTGCGCGGCAAACGCAGCGGGACGTGCAGTACCGGCTTGCCTGCCAGCCTCTCGGCCTCATGCACGTCGATCACGCGTTCGGCACAGCCGCAGCCTTCGCCGGTTGCAACCTTGTCATAATAAAACTTGGTGAAATCGTGCTTTCGGTCGCGTTTCATTCGTCCACATCATCCACATCGGCCTGACCCGACAGCTTGCGCCTGACAATAGACCAGCTCAGCCCGATGCCAAGGACCACCGACAGCGCAAAGATCCCCAGCCAGGTGTTCAACTGCCGGCTGTCCAGCGTCAGGATGCCGAAATCATACAGCACCCACAAAAGCGTACCCACCAGCGCCAGGATCAGAACCATGCCGAACGGCCCGATCGACCGTAATGTGGCACGCAGATAGATGATGTACCCGATCGCCAGAACCAGGCCCAGGAACACCACCAGCGACAGGTGTGTCTCGTAATGCGCGAAAGACCACCGGGCATAACTCCACTGAGTCGGATTATATGTCGCGGACAACAGGACGAACGCGAACAACCACCTGAGAAAAATGCCCATACCGATGCCCTTTTTCGCTTTGTCTTGCCCAAAGCCCCTTGCCCTGTCCAGCCTTTGCGCCGCCTGCGGCGAAATTGAGGTTTCCCTGTTGCCTCCGGGTCGGTATACGGGCGCGGGTTTGGACAATGCGATCTCAAGGATGACCTGATATGGCCAATGTGGTGGTGGTCGGCGCTCAATGGGGCGACGAAGGCAAAGGCAAGATTGTCGACTGGCTGAGCGAACGCGCCGATATCATCGCGCGCTTCCAGGGCGGTCATAACGCGGGTCATACGCTTGTGATCGACGGGACGGTCTACAAGCTGCACGCGTTGCCTTCGGGCGTGGTGCGCGGCGGCAAGCTGTCTGTGATCGGCAATGGCGTTGTCCTCGACCCCTGGCACCTGCTGAAAGAGATCGAGACGATCCGCGCCCAAGGCGTTGATATCACGCCCGAAACGCTGATGATCGCGGAAAATACGCCGCTGATCCTGCCGTTCCACGGCGAGTTGGACCGCGCGCGCGAAAGCCAGAATTCCGTGGCCAAGATCGGCACCACAGGGCGCGGCATCGGCCCGGCATACGAGGATAAAGTGGGCCGCCGCGTGATCCGCGTGGCCGATCTAGCCGACGACCAGACGCTGGCCACCCGCGTGGATCGCGCGCTGGTGCACCACAACGCACTGCGCAACGGGCTGGGCCTTGAGCCCATCGACCGCGACGCCCTGATCGCCCAGCTGAAAGAGATCGCACCCGAGATCCTGAAATACGCAGGCCCCGTCTGGAAGGTGATGAACGAAGAGCGCCGCGCGGGCAAACGCATCCTGTTCGAAGGCGCGCAAGGCGCGCTGCTGGACATTGATTTCGGCACCTATCCTTTCGTGACCTCGTCGAACGTGATCGCAGGGCAGGCGGCCACCGGCACCGGCATCGGCCCCGGCTCCATCGATTTCGTTCTGGGTATCGTCAAAGCCTATACCACCCGTGTGGGCGAAGGCCCGTTCCCGACCGAACTTCTGGACGAAGACGGGCAGCGCCTGGGCGAACGCGGCCATGAGTTTGGCACCACTACAGGCCGCAAACGCCGCTGCGGCTGGTTCGACGCGGTTCTGGTCCGCCAGACCTGCGCCACATCCGGCGTCAACGGCATCAGCCTGACGAAGCTTGACGTGCTGGACGGGTTCGAAACGCTGAAAATATGCACCGGCTACGAACTTGACGGCAAAACCCTCGATTATCTGCCCACGGCGGCCGACCAACAGGCCCGCTGCACACCGGTTTACGAGGAAATGCCCGGCTGGTCGGAAAGCACCGAAGGCGCGCGCAGCTGGGCCGATCTGCCGGCAAACGCAATCAAATATGTCCGGCGGATCGAAGAGTTGATCCAGTGCCCCGTCGCCCTACTTTCCACCTCGCCCGAGCGGGACGACACGATCCTGGTGACAGACCCGTTCGCCGACTGAGGGAACGATATGAGCACAGACAAACCCGGATTAAGCTATAAGGCGCGCAAGCGCTGGTCGCTGGTGATCCTGCTGGTGGGCCTGCCGCTTTACATCATGGCGGCGGTCACCGTGGTCAGCTGGTTTGACCGGCCCTCGATCCTGGTCGAACTGCTGATCTATGTCGCGCTGGGCGTCATCTGGGCCTTGCCGTTCAAGTTCATCTTTCGCGGCGTCGGCGTGGCCGATCCGGATGCGCGGGACTGATCCCGCGCACTTTTCCGTTTAAATCAGTTTCTTATGGCCGATTTTCCTTGATCTGACGCACGGCGAACATCAGGTCGTCATGTTCCTTGGCGATCGCGTCACGCCGATCGTAACAGGGCTGAAATGACTTGGGGAAGGTATATGTGCCAACCGTTTCAAGGGACGCGCGTCGCGAATACTCGGCCGCGCAGCGATCCCCGTACATGTCGCGCGCTTCGCACCATTTCTGAATGCTGCGCACCTCTGTTACCCCGTCGCCCGCATAAAAGATGGACTGCTTGCCTTTGTATTCGCCTACTCCGAAAAACAGTTTGCCGCTGCGCCAGACCCCTTCGATCAAAGTGCCATCCAGGTACCGTATGATGCCTTCGCCATCCCGCTTGCCGTCCACGTAACGGCCTTTGAAGTAATACTCCCGTTCAAACGAACAATACTTGCCCTCGCCATTATATTTTCCGTCGCGAAACGGGCCGGAATAGACCTGACCCTTGGACCCCACAAAGGTCCCGTCGCCATTACGTTTTCCGTCGCGATAGCCGCCTTTGTAATACGCGCCCGAGGAATAGATCAGAAAGGTCTTGTCCGCGTTGTCCACAACTTCGCCGTTTTCATCGAATTCGGCCACGGTGACCGCGCCCGAGGGGAAGATCTTCATCCCCTGTCGCATCTTTCCAACGTCCCAGACACCCACAAGAATCGTGCCGCTGTCGAAATAATAGGCCCCGCGACCGCAGCGGTTTCCGTCGTATTTCTGGCCAATATAGACACCGTTGGAATAGGTCTGACGCACCTCTGCAATCTCTGCGCCCGCCGCCTGGGCCGCGGCGTTCTTGCCCTGTCCCAACCAGCGGCAGACATCCGACAACGCATATGCGGGGGCTGTGGACAGCAGGCAGACGGCAATCGCCGCCCCTGTGCGGCGCAGGCTTTGCGTGAACATCAAACTCGTTCCTTTCCGTGAAATTCCCTTGTGAATATCAGGTGTTGGCTCACCTCTTTCCGGAAAGGCTAGTCGTCGGGGGATGCAATCGCAACCGTCCGGGCCGGGCGATGACATCGGCGCCGTGCTTTGCGAAAAATCAGGCGATCACACCGCGGGCTGCCGACTGATCTGGCAAAAATGAAAAACGCACCCCCAGACGAGCAGGACGGGGGTGCGTTTTCTTACATGCGCTTTGCGGGGTTTAGCCTGCGGCGCGCATGTCCTCAGGACGGAACCCAATCCGGTCCGAGACAGTGAAGCGACCCGCCTGGGTCTTTTCGATCTTGCCGTCACGCAGCAGCAGGCCGAAAGACCGCAGCCCGTCCTCGCGGCTGAACTCCTGGGTTTCGACCATGCGCACCTTGGTCATCAGCTGCGGGCGCGAGAATTGCTCCTGCCCCTCGACAAAGGACAGATAGGCTGCCGCGGCTTCCAGCAGATCGGGCAGATCATGGGCGCCGACCTGTTCGGCGTAATCGGCGAACTTCATTTTGCCATCCGCACCGTCATCGCCCATGTCTTCCATCTGCGCCGACATCACACGGCGCGGCTGCACCGGCGCGGGTTCGGCATCAATGCGTTGCGCGGCCACCAGTTTCAGCGGGGCGGGCTTTTCATCCTGCGGACGGCGGCTGCGCTCGCGGGTGTCGTCGGATTCAGGGCGGCGCGGCTTGACCACGCGGGCCAGATCCTCGCGATAGGCATTGTCGCTTGCGGCATCCGACATCGACCCGCCCGCCGCCTCTTCGGCCTTTCCGGCGGCCATGGCGGCGCGCAGATGGGCAAACTCGCTGCGGCGATCGCTGGTTTCGCTGTCGCTCAGCTTGTCACCGGCCTCATCCAGCAGGCGCGAGACGTTTTCGTCGCTGTCCACATCGTCGCTCAGGATCGCGTGGTCTTCGTCTTCGTCCTCATCGTCGTCTTCGAACGCAAAGTCGTAATCCTCATCGCTCTCTGCCGCGTCGGCAAAGAGGGAATCGACATCGTCTTCGTCATCCTCCAGATCCTCTTCCTGCGCCTCGGCCTGAACTTCGGCCAGCTCGCGCATCAGATCCTCTTCATCCTCGGGCGAGAGCGAGCTTTCGAATTCCGCGTCGTCCTCGTCTTCCTCATCCATCATGTCGCTCAGATCCACCGTCGGCAGATCTTCACCACGATCCGAGGCAAGGATGGCGTCGAAATCCTCTTTAGACACTTTCACAACACGGGCCTGCGCGGGCGCGGGCTCTTCTTCGTCCACATCTTCCGGCGCGTCTTCGGCGATGTCTTCCTGCACGGCCTCGGCCACGAGGTCGGCTTCGCCCTCGTCCTCGGCGTCATCGGCAGGGTCAAGGGCGTCCAGACGATCGTTTACATCGTCCAGGAATTCCTGTTCCTCGGTATCCTCTTCCTCGGCCTCATCCTTGGCATAAAGACCGCTCAGCAGGGCCGAGATCTTGTCCTTCGCATCCACGGTTTCAGACGGTGTGTCGATCGGATCGGCATGTTCGTCTTCCGAGAAATCCTCGCGCGCCTCTTTTGCGTTCCCTTTCGAGACCACGGCGCGGATGCGCTGCAGTTTGGCGGCGATGCTGTCAGCGGCGGGGGTTTCTGCCTCGGGTTCAGGCGCGGCCTCTTCGGCGACGACCTCTTCAACCTCTTCGGCCAGCTCTTCTTCCGCCATGTCGTCTTCGGTCATGGCAAAGAAAGCGGCAGCGTCGTCTTCCGCTTCCTCTTCGCGGGTCTCTGCAACCGGCTCTTCTGTCGCGGGTTCTTCGACCTCGGCCACCGGTTCTTCAACCTCGGCCACAGGCTCCTCGGCTTCCGCCACCGGCTCCTCGGCTTCCGCCACGGGCTCCTCGGCCTCGGTCTCAGGCTCCTCGGCTTCCGCCACTGGCTCCTCAAGCTCGGCCACAGGCTCCTCGTCTTCCGCCGCGCTCAGCTCTGCCAGAATGGCGTCCGAAACATCCTCAACCTCGGGTTCAGAAACAGCGGTTTCCTGATCGTCCGCAACCAGCTCGGCTTCGGCCTCGTCCTGCGGTGCGGCGCGCGCAGCTTCTGCCGCAGCGGCTGCGGCGGCGGGCACGGCCAGCGCCTCGGCAGCCTCCCTGGCGCGCAGAACAATGCCAGACTGGTCCTGATGTGCTTCCACTCGGCGCGCAACTTCCTTCTGCGCGATATGGGCCAGCATCTCCACATCGGGCTGCGGCGGTTCGGCCCCGAAATAACGGTCATCGGCCGCAAGATCCCGGAAATACTCCGCAATCGCTTTCATCGTGCCGAAGGCGTCGTCAAACCCCTCCAAGGTGCACGAGAACGTGCCATAGGACACGGTCAGGATTTTGTTGTTTTGTACCATGGGATGCTCGTCCTCATTTCTTTGTAGCAAACCGTTTACCAAAGCGTCAGGGACAAAACCGGCCCGAATCTGTGCCTATTACGGTATCATTTTGTGGCCAGATTGTGATCTGTTTCCAAAAAGGGCATCTATGCGCCATGACAGGCGTAATTGTTGAAAGCAAAGATATGGTAACCCTCGTTGGTGGGGGTAGCGCGTCAAGATCGCTTTTGGAAACACTGCGATCACAGGCACCCACCCTTGTTGCGGCGGACGGGGGCGCGCGTCATGTGCTGGACGCCGGGCTGATGCCGGATGCGGTGATCGGGGATTTCGATTCCCTGTCGCCCGACCACCGCGCGCAGATCCCCGAGACGAAGTTGCACCAGATCCCCGAACAGGACAGCACGGATTTCGAAAAATGCATGCTGCGCATCGCTGCGCCGCTGATCCTGGCGGCCGGGTTCATGGGGCCGCGCACCGATCACCAGTTGGCCACGTTTCACGGGCTCATGCGCTCCGCGCACCAGCCGTGCATCCTTGTGGGCGAACACCAGATCGTCAGCCTCTGCCCCCCGCGCCTGAGCCTCGAGGCCGAGGAGGGCGCCCTGATTTCCCTTTTCCCGCTGGGCGAGGCCGAAGCCCGTTCGACCGGCCTGCACTGGCCGCTCGAAGGCGTTCCCCTCGCGCCGGGCCGGATGGTGGGCACGTCGAACCGCGCCACCGGCGGTTCGGTCAGTATCGAGGTGGCGGCGCCAAACCTGCTGCTTATTCTGCAGCGTCCAATGCTGGGCGCGCTGATATCGGCGCTGCGGCAAGCGCCTTCGCCATGGCCCGTTCGCGAAGGATAATGTAAAGCCCGGCGGCAATGGTCACGCAGATGCCGATGGCGGCCAGACCGTTGGGCAGATCCCGGAACACGATAAAGCCGATCACCGTCGCCACGGGGATTTCAAGATATTGCATCGGCGCCAGCGTGGCCGAGGGCGCAAAGCGCAGCGACCACGTCATCATCAGATGCGCGACCGTGCCCAGCAGGCCAATCGTCAGCAACAGCCACCAGTCCGTGGGCGAGGGGGTCACGATGCTCAGCGCGAAAACGCCGCTGTTCTGAAACAGAAGAACCATCGGCACCAGAAAAACCGTCGCCATCACACCCGATACCGCCTGCAGGCCAATCGGGTCGGTTTCCTTCGCCACCTGGCGCGTGATCAGCATGAACAGCGCAAAGTTCACCGCCACCGCCAGCGGCAGCAGCGCGGGCCAGCCCACTTCGGCAAAACTGGGCTGAATCACCATCAGCGTGCCGGCAAAGCCTACCGCGCAGGCGATCAGGCGGCGCATGCCCACCTCTTCGCCCAGAACGTATTTGCCCAGCAAAAGCATGATGAAGGGCATCACGAAGGCAATCGCGATGGCATCGGCCAATGGCAGATATTGCAGCGCGGTGAACATCGCGCCGATGCCCAGGATATGCAGCGCTGTGCGCAAAACCGTCAGCCGCAGCACACGCCCGAGCATCCGCCAGTGAATACCCGCCAGCCAGACGATGGGGATCAGAAACAGTGCCTGCACCCCGAAACGCACCACCAAAAGCTGCGCGACGGGGATTTCTTCGCCCAATATCTTTGCAATCGCGTCCCCCATGGGCGCGACAATGCAAAAGCCCAGCATCAGCATGATGCCAAGAAGAGGACGATCGGTTGTCATAAGACGCAGGCTATGTGCGCTTCAGGGTCTAGGCAACGATTGCCAGGCGCGAAAACGGAATTTGATCAAAAATACATGCGAATGACGCCAAGTCGCGTCACGAAGTTCTTCAGCAATTGGGCACATTTACAGCAAGACCACCCAGAGAGGTCTCTTTATACTTCTCGCTCATATCCGCGCCGGTCTGGCGCATGGTCTCGATACAGGCATCCAGCGGCACGAAATGCGTGCCATCCCCGCGCAGCGCCAGCGAGGCCGCCGACACCGCCTTGATCGCGCCCAGACCGTTGCGTTCAATGCAAGGCACCTGCACAAGACCCGCCACCGGATCGCAGGTCATGCCCAGGTGATGCTCCAGCGCAATTTCGGCTGCGTTTTCCACCTGTTCGGGCGTGCCGCCCATCACAGCGCACAGACCTGCCGCCGCCATGGCCGACGCGCTGCCCACTTCCGCCTGACACCCCGCCTCCGCGCCCGAGATCGAGGCGTTGTATTTCACCAGCCCGCCAATCGCAGCCGCTGTCAGCAGAAAATCCTCCACATGCGCGCCGCTCGCCCCCGGCACATGGTCGAGGTAGTAGCGCAGCACCGCAGGCACCACGCCCGCCGCCCCGTTGGTGGGCGCGGTGACAACCTGCCCGCCGGCCGCGTTTTCCTCGTTCACTGCCATGGCATAAACGCTCATCCAATCATTGATCGTATGCGGCGCTGTCAGGTTCATGCCACGTTCGGCAATCAGCGCATCATAAATCCCCTTCGCGCGGCGCTTGACCTTCAGCCCGCCGGGCAGGATGCCGTCTGTGCTCAGCCCGCGGTCGATGCAGTCATTCATGACTTCCCAGATCCGGGCCGCCCCACGCGCCAGCCCCTCCGCCCCGTTGCGCGACACCTCATTGGCCCGCTTCATCGCCGCGATGGACTTGCCTGACGCGTTGGCCATCTCCAGCATCTCGGCTGCTGTCTTGAACGGGAAGGGGACGGGGGCACCTTCGTCGGTGTCCTTGCCCGCGGCCAATTCCTCTTCGGTCATCACGAAGCCGCCGCCGATGGAATAGAAGACCTGCCTCAGCGTGACATCGCCCTGCGCATCGGTGGCCATCAGGATCATCCCGTTGGCATGGCCGGGCAGGGGGGTGTCGTAATCAAAAACCAGGTCGGTTTCGGGATTAAACGCCAGATCGCCGAGGCCCTCCGGCGACAACACCTGTGTCTCGCGGTTCTTGGCAAGCGCCGCTTCGGCCTTCTCAGCGTCATAGGTTTCGGGCACGAACCCCGCCAACCCCAGGATCGTTGCCCGGTCGGTGGCATGGCCCACCCCGGTAAAGGCCAGCGATCCGTGCAGCGACGCGCGTACCCCCGCGAAATGAAAGGGCGAGGCGCGCATCATGTCCAGAAACCTCGCGGCGGCCACCATTGGCCCCATCGTATGAGAGGAGGACGGGCCGATCCCCACCTTGAACATCTCGAAAACAGACAGAAACATCTCAGGTGGCACTCCCCTCGGGCGGTTGCGGATAGCGCGGGTTGGTAAAGGGGGCAGGCCCCAACCCTTCGGCCTTGATGGCTGCATGCACCGCCGGGCGGATCTCAAGATCTTCGCCAAGGGTCAGCAACGCGGGGTATTCGTTCAGATCGAACCAGTCGGTGTGGCCCTCCGGGTAAAGCCCGCACCACCGGATCACAGCGGCAAGATAATAATCCAGCACCGTCGGCTCAACCACCGGATCATCGCCGCGCGCCATCGCCCACTCATCCATCAACGCCAGCGCATTGCGCAGTGTCATCACCTGCGCGCTGGGCTGTTGCAACCGATGGCGCAATTGCGCTTGCGCTTCGGGGTCAGGCCCCACGTATTTCTCCGGATAGTAGATCATGCGCAGCTGCGCGTGCAGCGTGTTGGAAGCAAAAAACAGATGGCTGAGAAATGCCGCGCGCTCCGGCGCGTCCGGTGCCGGCGCCATGCGCCCCTGCGTATCAGCCAGCCACAACACGATGGCTGCCGTTTCGAACATGACCCCATGCGGCGTTTCCAGCGCGGGGATCAGACCTGCGGGGTTTATCTGGCGAAAGGCGTCCCCCTCCTGCTCCCGCGCGGCACGATCGACCAGCCGTGTCTTGTAGGGCAGGCGCAGTTCTTCCAGCACCAGCCGGACGATCAGCGAGGCGTTGTCAGGGGCGTAATGCAGGACATAAGGCGTGCTCATGGGGGCGGTATAGGGCACCCGCATCTCGGCGGAGTTGCAAAAACCGACAGGTCAGCGGGGATTTTGGACCTCACTCACGCCTGGCAGCATACCCGATCACCGCCACCGGATCGGCAAAGCCCTTGAGGGCATGCTTGCCCAGATCCTGCCCAGGCTCGGCGCTGGCATCCGCAAAGGCGCGCGTGGCGAGAATGGGCATATCCAGATCCGCGCTCAGCCCCTCGATCCGCGCCGCCAAACCCACCGCTGGGCCGGTCGCAGTGAAATCATGGCGTTTGGCCGTGCCCACATTGCCATAGATCACCTTACCCACATGCAGCGCGATGCCGAACTCGACCTCCGGTATCCCCTCGGCCCGCCCTTCATTCATCCGCGCCGCCCGCTGCCGCGCATCGCGTGCTGCCGCAAGGGCTGCGCTGCACATATTGGCCCTGGGCCTGCGCCCCTCGATGATGGGAAAGATGGCCAGCACCCCGTCGCCGATGAATTTCAGAACCTCTCCCCCGTGATCCAGAACGGCAGCGGCGGTGCAATCGAAATAGCTGTTGACGACGCCCAGATAGGCCTCGGGCTCCATATCCGTGGCGATCTCCAGCGACTTGCGCATGTCCGAGTAAAACAGAACACATTCGATGCGCGTGCCCGAACCCAGCGCGCTATGTCCGGAATACACCTTCTCTCCCGTGGCGCGCCCCAGGTAGTGGGACAACAGTTCCACCGTCAGAAACCTCTCGGTCGCAACGCGCAGGCATACCGCGATCGGCGTGACCAGATCGGCCAGGGCGGCCAGTTCCTGCTTCGAAAAACCGCCCGTGCGCTTCGTGGCAAAGGACATGGCAGTGCCCCGGAAATCCTCGGGCACCCCCTCGAACACGTGCTGCTTCTGTCCGAAATTGCGCCCGAAGGCGGCATAGCCCGTATAGCCGCGGGCATAGAGGTCTTCGAACATCTGAAAGGAGGCACGGCTTTCCGGGTCTTCCAGCGCGCCGATGACCGCCTTTTGACGCCCCGACGAGACTTCACCGAAGGGGGTTTTGTCCCCCAGGGTCGGCGTCACCTGAGAGCGCTGCAGGATGGAGGTGCGCACCAGATCGGTCTCAGCCTCCCACTCGATATCATAAAGCCCGATCGCCGGATGCAGCATCATGCGCCCGACATTGACCCGCGCCACCGGCAGTCCGGCATCGCGCATCCGGTGCGCCAGTTCCTTCAACGTCTGGTCGAATTCATTCTCGCGCAGGGCCTCTTCGCTGAGCCACAAGCGCAGGTCGTCGTATAAATCCAAAGGCTTATTCCTCATCCCTTGCGCACACCGTGGCGCATCCCTTCGCTCCTGTCACCTGTGCAGGGGCAAAAAGCGCAATCCACCCTCGCGCTTTGCGCAGCGCCGCAGTATAAACGCCCCAAACCCATGGAGGCCGCCATGACCGGAGAACTTTCCCCCATCGACAAGGCGAAATTCGTCGCCGCCAAACGCGCCGCCGACTATGTCGAAGACGGCATGCGCGTGGGGCTGGGCACCGGATCGACCGCCGCCTGGCTGGTGCGCTGCCTTGGTGAGCGGGTGCGCGAAGACGGGCTGCGCTTCAAGGGCGTGCCGACATCGACCCGCACGGCGGAACTGGCCCGGGATGTGGGGATCGAGGTGATCTCGCTTGACGAGGCGCGCTGGCTCGACATCACCATTGACGGGGCCGATGAATTCGACGGCGATCTGAATCTGATCAAGGGCGGCGGTGGCGCGCTTTTGCAGGAAAAGATCGTGGCAACCGCCTCGGACCGCATGGTTGTCATAGCCGATATCGGCAAAGAGGTCGAAACACTGGGCGCCTTCCCCCTGCCGGTGGAGGTGATCCCCTTCGGCTGGCAAACCACCCAGGCGCTGATTGAAGAGACGCTGATCTCCATGGACGTGATGGGCCGCCATTCGTCACTGCGGATGAATGGCGAGGCGCCCTTCGTGACGGACGAGGGCAACCACATCCTGGATCTGCACCTCCACCGCATCGGCAATGCGCGGCAACTGGCGCTGGTGATCAACCAGATGCCGGGGGTCGTGGAGAACGGCCTGTTTATCGACATCTGCGATACGGTTGTCGTGGGCTATGGCGATGGCCGGGTCGAAATCCGCGACATCAACGAAGGCACGGTCGAAACCGACCGGCTGGATTTTGTCGAGGATGACAACCTCTTCCGCGATCTGGCGGATTAAGCCGCTTGCAAGCGGCTTGAAAGCGTCTTGCAAGACGCTTTCAAGGTCGTTCCAACGACCTTCCCGCCCCATGTCCACCTTTCTGATCCCGCCATCCACAGGCGCCAAACCCGTCTGGCCTTTCCTCGGATGCTATGAAATACCTCGCTCCGACGAACGCGGAGGCATGTCATGAGTGAATTCGACTATGATCTTTTCGTCATCGGAGGCGGCTCCGGCGGTGTGCGCGCGGCGCGCGTCGCCGCAGGCGAAGCCGGGGCCAATGTCGCGCTGGCCGAAGAAGACCGCTATGGCGGCACCTGCGTGATCCGGGGTTGCGTGCCCAAGAAACTGATGGTCTTCGCCTCGGAATTCGCGGCCCTCCCGTCCGAGGCGCAATCCTATGGCTGGGACATGTCGCTGGGCGAGTTCGACTGGCCCACCTTCTGCGGCCATCTCAACACCGAACTCGACCGCCTTGAAGGCATCTATCGCAGCCTGGTGAAAAATTCCGGCGTCGACAGTTTCGACGCGCGGGCCACGATCAAGGATCCGCATACGGTCGAGCTGTCCACCGGCGAGACCTTCACCGCCAAACACATCCTTGTCGCCACCGGCGGCCATCCGGTGCGCCCCGATCTGCCCAATGCCCATCTGGGGCTGGTGTCGGATGATATCTTCCACCTCAAGGCGTTGCCGAAATCCATCCTGATCATCGGCGGCGGCTATATCGCCTGCGAATTCGCCTGCATTCTCAACGGTCTGGGCGTTGAGGTCACACAATATTACCGCGGCGCGCAGATCCTGCGGGGCTTCGATGACGAGGCGCGCGGGCTGATCGCGGAATCCATGAAAGAAGCCGGCATCGACCTGCATCTGGGCACGAATATCCTGGAAATGGCCGCCGCCGCCGAACGGCCCAAGGGCAATACGGGCGGCACCGGATCGGACGCGGCCATGGGCGCCTCGGTCAAATCCAGCGAGGATCTTCTGCCCAGCACCGGGGAAAAAGGTGAAGCGGTCTGGGTCAAGGCCAGCAACGGCAAGGAAGCGGTGTTTGACGCCGTGCTTTTTGCCACGGGCCGCGATCCCAACAGCCGTGACATGGGCCTGGAAGATCTGGGCGTGGAACTGGGCCGCCGGGGCGAAATCGTCGTCGATGAATACAGCCAGACCAAAGTGCCTTCGATTTATGCCATCGGCGATGTGACCAACCGGGTGAACCTCACGCCCGTGGCCATCCGTGAAGGCATGGCCTTTGTCGAAACCGTTTTCAAATCGAACCCCACGCCGGTGGATCACGAACTGATCCCCAGCGCCGTCTTCACCCAGCCCGAACTGGGCACCGTGGGCCTGAGCGAGGAAGCCGCCCGCGACCAGGAAGAGATCGAGGTCTATTGCACCTCGTTCCGGCCCATGCGCACCGCCTTTGCCAACCGGCCCGACCGGGTGCTGATGAAGCTTGTCGTCTCGAAGGCCACGCGCAAGGTTCTGGGCTGCCATATCGTCGCGCCCGGTGCGGGCGAGATGATCCAGCTGGCGGGCATTGCCATCAAGATGGGTGCCACGAAGGAGGATTTCGACCGGACGGTTGCAGTCCACCCCACCATGTCGGAAGAAATCGTCACCATGCGTTCCCCGATGCGGAGCGCTTGATATCCGGCAAAAAACACACAAGTTACGATGCGTACCGCATAAGCGGCAGTTTTAACGGGAAAGAGGATACGATGGCAGGAAATAACGGCGGCCCCTGGGGGGGCGGCGGTTCCTCCGGAAGCGGGGGGAACAGGGGCAATAACGGCCAGGGTGGCGGCGGCGGTGGCCGGCGGCCCGAAGGCGACGGACCTCAGATCCCCGAAATCGACGAATTGATGAAAAAAGGCCAGGAACAGCTGCGCGTCCTGATGGGAGGCCGCGGCGGCTCGGGCGAGGGCGGCGGCGGTCGCGGACGGGGCAGCGGCCCCTTCTTCACCCGCGGCACGATCGGCCTGGGCGTGATCGGCGCGATCATCCTGTGGGGCATGGCCAGCTTCTATACGGTGCGGCCCGAAGAACAATCGGTCGAACTGTTCCTGGGTGAGTTTTCGTCCATCGGAAACCCCGGTCTGAACTTCGCCCCATGGCCCGTTGTCACCGCCGAGGTGATCCCGGTGACCCGCGAACAGACCGAAGATATCGGTGTTGGCGGTCGTGGCGGCGATGCCGGTCTGATGCTGACGGGTGACGAAAACATCGTCGATATCGATTTCCAGGTGGTCTGGAACATCAACGATCCGGCGAAATTCCTCTTCAACCTGCGCGACCCGCGCCCGACGATCCGGGCCGTGTCTGAATCGGCCATGCGCGAGATCATCGCGCAATCCGATCTGGCGCCGATCCTCAACCGGGACCGGGGCGCCATTGCGGGCCGCCTGCAGGACCTGATCCAATCCACGCTCGACAGCTATGATTCCGGCGTGAACATCATCCGTGTGAACTTTGACAAGGCCGACCCGCCGCAGCCCGTGATCGCGGCCTTCCGCGACGTGCAGGCCGCCGAACAGGAGCGCGACCGTCTGCAGAACGTGGCCGATGCCTATGCCAACCGGGTTCTGGCCGAAGCGCGCGGTGAAGCCGCACAGCTTCTGGAACAGGCCGAAGCCTATCGCGCCCAGGTCGTGAACGAGGCCGAAGGTGAAGCCAGCCGTTTCCTTGCGGTGCTTGAGGAATACACAAAAGCCCCCGAAGTAACGCGCAAGCGTCTCTATCTGGAAACGATGGAACAGGTGCTGGGCCGCGTCGACAAGATCATCCTGGATGAGCAGGGCGAAGGGGGCGGCCAGGGCGTCGTGCCTTATCTGCCGCTCAATGAACTGCGCCGCAATTCTTCGCAGGAGTCCAACTGATGCGTTTTCTGATCCCTATCGTTGTTCTGGCCGCCGTCACCGTTCTGTCGGCCATCTTCATCGTGGACGAGCGTGAGAAAGCGCTGGTCCTGCAATTCGGCCGTGTCGTGTCGACCAAGGAAGAACCGGGCCTGTATTTCAAGATACCGCTGATCCAGGAAGTCGTGCGTTATGACGACCGGATTCTCAGCCGTGATATCGACCCGCTTGAAATCACGCCTCTGGATGACCGTCGTCTGGTTGTGGACGCCTTCGCGCGGTATCGCATCTTTGACGTGAACCAGTTCCGTCAAGCCGTGGGTGTGGGCGGTATTGCAACAGCCGAAAACCGTCTGGATTCGATCCTGCGCGCAGAAACACGGGAAATCCTGGGTTCGGTGTCCTCAAACGACATCCTCAGCTCGGACCGGGCCGCGCTGATGCTGCGCATCCGCAACGGGGCGATTGACGAGGCGCGCGCTTTGGGCATCGAAATCATCGACGTCCGTCTGAAGCGCACCGACCTGCCTGCCGAAAACCTGGATGCGACCTTTGAACGGATGCGCGCCGAACGGGAACGGGAAGCGACAGACGAACGCGCCCGCGGTAACGAGGCCGCTCAACGGGTCCGTGCGCAAGCCGACCGGACCGTTGTGGAACTCACCTCCGACGCGCAGCGCCAGGCCGAGATCATCCGCGGTGAGGCCGACGCCCGCCGTAACGCGATCTTTGCCCAGGCCTTCGGGCAAGACCCTGAATTCTTTGAATTCTACCGGTCTCTGACGGCCTATGACCGGGCGCTGCAGGGCAACAATTCCTCCATGGTGATGAGCCCGGATAGCGAATTCTTCAACTATCTGAAGTCTCCCAGCGGTGTTGCCGCGCCAAGTCAATAAAGGACTGCCATGACCGCAATCGCCATCACGTTTCTGGCGCTGGGTCTTGTGTTGATCGTCGAGGGGCTGGCCTATGCGCTGGCCCCTCAGCTTTTGGAGCGTATGCTCGAGATTCTGCGCACGCTGCCCGAAACCGCCCTGCGCCAGATGGGCGCGCTGGCTGTGGTCATGGGGTTGATCATGGTCTGGGGCGCCTGGCAGATCGGGTTCTGACCCGCTGGGCGCAAATCCGCCGGAATTGTTTCCAGCCCTTCACAGGTCGTTGATGGGGCGGCGGTTTGATGTTGAACCCTGCGCAACCTAGATACAGGGTAGATATAAGAAAGACGCCTGCCGCAGGCGTTGCGATATGGAAGGAGAAAGAGGATGAAACCTCGGTCCATCGCTGTGACCAAATCCATCGTCACCCGGAACCAGATCGCGCTGATGCGCCTGTTCTGGACCGGCCTTGTCGCGTTCATGCTGGTCCTCGCGCAGGCGCTGACCGCCCATGCGCGCCCAGAAAGCCTGGCACCTCTGGCCGAAAAGATCAGCCCGGCGGTTGTGAACATCACAACCTCTTCGGTGGTTGAAGGCCGCACCGGCCCGCAGGGCATCGTGCCCGAAGGCTCCCCGTTCGAGGATTTCTTCCGCGAATTCCAGGATCGTCAGGGCAATAACGGCCAGCGCCCGCGCCGCTCATCGGCGCTGGGCTCGGGCTTTGTGATTTCGGAAGACGGTTATCTGGTCACCAATAACCACGTGATCGAAGGCGCCGACGAAATCCTGATCGAATTCTTCAACGGGGATGAACTGGAAGCCACCGTCGTGGGCACCGACCCCAACACCGACATCGCGCTTCTGAAGGTCGAAGCCGACGGCCCGCTGCCTTTCGTGCCCTTCGGCGACAGCGACACCGCCCGCGTGGGCGACTGGGTGATCGCCATGGGCAACCCGCTGGGGCAGGGGTTCTCGGTCAGCGCGGGCATCGTCTCGGCGCGCAACCGGGCGCTGTCGGGCAGCTATGACGACTACATCCAGACCGATGCGGCCATCAACCGGGGCAACTCGGGCGGTCCGCTGTTCAACATGGATGGCGAGGTGATCGGCGTGAACACCGCGATCCTGTCGCCCAATGGCGGCTCGATCGGGATCGGCTTCTCGATGGCCTCGAACGTGGTTACCCGTGTGGTCGATCAACTGAAGGAATTCGGCGAAACTCGCCGTGGCTGGCTGGGCGTGCGCATCCAGGACGTGACCGAAGACGTGGCCGAAGCCATGGGTCTGGAAAGCGCTGCTGGCGCGCTGATCACCGATGTGCCCGATGGCCCGGCAAAGGATGGCGGTCTGGAAGCAGGCGACGTGATCGTGTCGTTTGATGGCCGCGATGTGGAAGACACCCGTGGTCTTGTGCGCCAGGTGGGCAACACCGACGTGGGCAAAACCGTGCGCGTTGTGGTCTATCGTGATGGATCGACCCAGACCTTCCGCATCACCCTGGGCCGCCGCGAAGATGCCGAGCGCACCGTGCCCGCCGTGATGGAAAACGACGAACCCGAAGAGCCCGCGCAGAAAGAGGTGCTGGGCCTGACGCTGTCGATCCTGACCGACGAAATTCGCGGTGAAATCGGCGTGCCCGAAGGCATGGATGGCCTTGTCGTTGTTGATGTCGACGAAACGTCGGAGGCTTTTGAAAAAGGCCTGCGTGCAGGGGACCTGATCACCGAAGCCGGTCAGCAGAAAGTCACCACGCTGGGCGAATTCGACGATCGCGTGGCCGAGGCGCAGGAGGCCGGGCGCAAATCGCTCCTGCTTCTGGTGCGTCGGGGCGGCGATCCGCGTTTCGTGGCGCTGGGTCTGGAATAAGCCTGACAGGATACAGGACCGAAAACGCCCCGCTCATCAGCGGGACGTTTTTCTTTGCCAGACCAACGGATGCGGCCTCAGCCCTCGGACACCGCGCGCGCCAGCCCAAGCTGCCGCGCCGCCGCAAGCGACAGGATCCCGGAATCCAGCCCCTGAGGGCTTTGGAACCGCCGGATGGCAGCCCGCGTGCGCGCGTCCATCTCCCCGGTCACGGGGCCGGAATAGAGCTTGCGCACCGTCAAAGCCCGCTGGACCGAGGCGATGAACTCCGGCGTCATCTCCGCCGCGCAGGGGGTCTCGAACCAGGTCTCTTTACGTTCTTTCACGATCCGCTGCTGGGTTTCGGTCTTGTAGATCGCGGGCGTGATCACCGTGCCGTCTGTCGACACCTGCGCGGGCTGCAACAGCACCTGTTCGGTCACTGTCTCGATCACTGCGGGGCTGGTCGTCTTGCCCCAGCACGTGCCGGGCGCCGCGCCGGGCGGGGCCACCTGCGTCATGAAGGCCAGATCGGGTTCTCGCAGCGCCTGGACATCCGGCACCGGCGCAGCAGAACATCCCGCCAAAGCGGCGGCCATCAGCGCGGACACAGCCGCGGGGCGAAGGAAGGGTCTGCTCATCTCCGGGCCTCTGACGGGGCGGTTGACGGGCAGCTTACCGTAAATTGAAGGGCGCGCCTAGGGGTTGGCCGGCATGCCCGCAGGCCCGTCTTCGGCCAGCAGCAGATCCAGCATGTCCGAGATATCCTCGATCTCTTCGGCCAGCACATGGGTCACGCCATGGGCGCGCTGCATCCGGCCTGTGACGCGCAGCATGCGCCCCGCGATCACTGCGCGGCGGAAGCGTTCATAGATGTTGCGCCAGACGATGATGTTCACCACGCCCGTCTCATCTTCCAGCGTCAGGAAGATCACGCCCTTGGCCGTCCCGGGGCGCTGGCGCAGGATGACCAGCCCCGCCACCGTGATCCGCGCGCCGATGGGCGGCAGATCCATCTGCGCCGCGGTCAGACACGATGGCGGGCGGGGCCATGTGGGCGGCCCGGGCTGCGTTGGGTCAATGTAAAGCATTAGATCGGACATGAGAACAAAAATAGAACATATGCCATTTAACGCAAGCCACGCGATCAACCCTCGCAAAATGGGGTGGCGCGTCCTACATGGCTTGGCTAGAGAGTTTCGGGATGTTTGCGCAGGGCCCGCTGGGGCCGCGCCTGGGAAAAAGGGAAAGACGACGATATGGCAAAAATCACCTATATCGAGCATGGCGGCAAAGAACATGTGGTTGAGGTCGCCAATGGCCTGACCGTGATGGAAGGCGCGCGCGACAACAATATTCCGGGGATCGAGGCCGATTGCGGCGGGGCCTGCGCATGCTCGACCTGCCATGTTTACGTGCATCCCGACTGGGTCGGCAAACTGCCGGAAAAGGACGACATGGAAGAGGATATGCTGGATTTCGCCTATGAGCCCGATCCGGTGCGCTCCCGCCTGACCTGCCAGCTGAAAGTCACCGACGAACTGGACGGTCTGATCGTCCAGATGCCCGAAAAGCAGATCTGATGCGCACGCTGGCGCTGGTGTTGTGCTGCCTCGGCTCTGCCGCCGGGGCGCAGACTATCACGGATGCCAGCTATAGCGGCCCGACCGATCGCTATCCCCATGGCGTGTTGGGCGACGACATCGAATACACCCAGCTTGACGTGACCCTGTCGGATGGCCGCGTGCTGTCGGCCTCATACGAGGCGACTTTGGTTTTTGAAGACGTGGCCCCCCGGCTTTGGGACGTCACCGGCGACGGCGCGCCAGAGGTGGTCACCGTGGAAAGCCACGAGGCCGAAGGCGGACGGCTCGTCATCTGGGGGCTTGAGAACGGCCAATTACGCCAGATCGCCCGCACGCCGTTCATCGGCACGCGCTTTCGCTGGCTCGCGCCCATTGGTGCTGCGGATTTGGATGGCGACGGACAGATCGAGGTGGCCTATATCGACCGCCCGCATCTTGCCAAGACTTTGCGAGTTTGGCGCTATACGCCTGACGGGTTCAATGAGGTCGCGACCCTGCCGGGCCTGACCAATCACCGGATTGGCGAGGATTACATCACCGGCGGCCTGCGAGATTGTGGACAGGGGCCCGAGATGATCGTGGCTGATGCCAGCTGGCGCAACATCATGTCCGTGACGTTTGGGGCAGGTGGTCTGGAGGCCGAACCCATCGGCCGCTTCGAAGGTCGCGCGTCTGTAGATGTCGAGCTGACCTGCCCCTAGCCCCCAATCTGTTCAATACCCGGGCACGGAATCAAGGCGAAGCCGCCGTGCCAGCGCCTGCCTGTCCCCGCAGGCTGGCGCTTTGTTGGGCGTCAGAGCATCGAATATTCGGAAGATGACTGGGCTGCCATAAAGCGCAGTGAACTATCGTTTATGCGCCACCCTACAGACAGGCGCTGGCACGGCTCGTGACCTAGCCGGATCACGGCTTTGACTGGCGCATCCGATAGACCTGAAACAGAGCCACCGCCAAACTCGCAGCCGTCAACGTCAACCACGCCACACCGGATTGCTCCAGATACACCGTGCCGGATGCCGCATCAAAACACCGGCCCGTCTGATCAAAACAATCCCGCCACCTGACATACTGAGCATAGTAAAAATACCCAAAGACCACAGTCAGAAGCAGAAAAACTAAAACTGAAACGCGTCTGATCATGCAGCCACCCTAGCCGTTGCAGACCACCGGTCAATCCACGCGACGCCACCGCACGGTGCTCCAACATATTCTCAACCCTTTGCCCGGATAACCATCCTCGCAATTGCACGCCCGGTGTGGCCTAACCAACCCCCGGGCACGATCAGGACGATGGTGCTTTCACGCGCTTTTCATGGGGCCAGCCGGATTTACAACCCGGCCCCTCATGAGCCCATCATATCTCATGCGGGCCCGCTCCCTGACGGTTCACTTCATAAAGATCGCCGATGCAGCCTGCCGGGTCACCCCGAGCGGGCCATACCTGCTGCGCTCAGTGCGGCACCCAGTCAAAGGCCGATCCATTGACCTGCGTCCGTCCGACCGAGGGCAGCCAGAAATGGCTCCCGATCACCAGATGCCCGCCCTCAGAGGTGTGTTCCAGCAAACTGCGCCGCGAGGCCACGGCCTGCACGGGATCCGCATCATAGACAAAATGCCACTCAGGCCGGGCGCATTGCACGGTCGTGTGCAACGCATCGCCGGTGATCAGGGCCCGGTCGCCCCGGCTGATGATCTCCACCGCCACATGGCCCGGGGAATGGCCCGGAGTGGGGACCAGCCGCACGGCTTCGCCAATCTGATGTGCGCCTGAGACGGTTTCCGACAGACCGGCGGCATTCACCGGCAGCACGCTTTCGGTATAGGTCGGTCCACCCTCGGCCCCGAAGAACTCCACATCCGCCTCCGGCAACAGATAGCGCGCCTTGCGGAAGGTCGGCACCCACACGCCGTTTTCCAACCGCGTGTTCCAGCCCACATGATCCACATGCAGATGCGTGCACATCACGTAATCAATGTCATCCGGCCCCACACCCGCCGCAGCCAGGCTCGCCATGAACCGCCCCGTCTCGCGCTTGTTCCACGCCGGAACGCGCGTGGTTTTGTGATTGCCGACACAAGAATCCACCAAAATCGTGTGATCCGGCGTGCGCAGCAGAAAGCCCTGAATCGGCAGGCTGAGTTTTCCGCTTTTTGCGCAGATGCATCCCGGTGCGGCCCGCTCCAGCAACTCCGCCCCATCCGGGTCGATATTGGGAAAGATAAAACCGGGCTCATACAGCGGATCAACGCTTTCCAGAATGCGCCAGATTTCCACATCGCCAATCCGTGTGAGCATGGTGGCCCTCCCTTATATCAGGGCACCCATGATCGCGGTTTTGCCTGTTCGGTCAATCCCGGCCCAGCGCCCGCCACCCGATATCGCGCCGACAAAAACCTTCAGGCCAGTCAATCGCATCGACCATGGCATAGGCCCGATCCCGCGCTTCGGCCAATGTCGCCCCGCGCGCCGTGGCGTTCAGCACGCGCCCGCCAGAGGCTGTGATCTTGCCGTCCGCTTCCGTGGTGCCTGCGTGAAAACACATCTCGAAACTGGTCTCGGGCAGCGCGTCGAGCCCCCCGATGACCGAGCCCTTCTCATAGGCCCCCGGATAGCCCTTGGCCGCCAGCACCACCGTCATCGCGTGATCATCGGCCCAGTTCACCTGAGCCTCCCCCAGCCGCCCTTCGGCTGCCGCATGCATCAGATCCATCGCCTGCGCACCCAGCCGCATCATCAGCACCTGGCATTCCGGATCGCCGAAGCGCACGTTGTATTCCACCAGCCGCGGCTGGCCGTCCTTGATCATCAGCCCGGCATAAAGCACGCCCTGATAGGGGGCGCCGCGCTTGGCCATCTCTGCCATCGTCGGCCGGATGATCTGATCCAGAGCCTTTTCGGCAATCTCATCGGTCAGCACCGGGGCCGGGGAGTACGCCCCCATCCCGCCCGTGTTCAGCCCGGTATCGCCTTCGCCAACCCGCTTGTGATCCTGCGCGGTGCCGATGGGCAGCACGTTTTCCCCGTCACAGAGGACAAAGAACGACGCCTCTTCGCCCTCCATGAACTCCTCGATCACGACCTCAGCGCCCGCGCCGCCAAAGGCCCCGCCGAACATGTCGTCAATCGCCGCTTCGGCATCCTCCACCGTCTCGGCAATGATCACGCCTTTGCCTGCGGCCAATCCATCGGCCTTCACGACAATCGGCGCGCCTTGGTCGCGGACATAGGCCTTCGCCGCCTCCGCATCGGTGAAATGCCCGTACCCTGCGGTGGGTGCACCGGCGGCATCGCAGATCTCCTTGGTGAAGCTTTTCGAGGCCTCCAGCCGCGCGGCCTCAGCCGACGGCCCAAAGACCAAGATCCCTGCCTCCCGCAAACGATCCGCAACGCCTGCGGCCAAGGGCGCTTCGGGCCCGACAATCACGAAATCAATCGAATTGGCCTCGGCAAAATTCACCACCGTGCCGCCATCTTCGATGTTCAACGTCGCACAGTCGGCAATCTGGGCGATCCCCGCATTGCCGGGCGCCACGATCAGCTTGTCGCATTTGGGGTTCTGCATCACCGCCCAGGCCAAGGCATGTTCGCGCCCGCCGCTGCCCAAAATCAGGATATTCATCGGCAATGCCTCTCGTTTGCTTGGCCTTTTCTGGCCTGCGTTCTAAGCTGAGGACCAAGCAGTGACAAGGCGGGTAAGATGGACCTGATCGACGATCCCCAACCGGGCCAGAACGCACCGGAATTTTCGGTCTCGGAAATCTCCGGCGCAATCAAACGCATGATCGAAGGGGAGTTCTCCCATGTCCGTATCCGGGCCGAGGTGGGCCGCGTGTCACGTCCCCGCTCGGGCCATATTTATCTGGATCTGAAAGACGACCGCGCGGTGCTGGCGGGTGTCATGTGGAAAGGTGTCGCTGCCAAACAGGTCACCCAGCCCGAAGAGGGGATGGAAGTCGTGGCTGTGGGCCGCCTCACCACCTTCCCGGGCCAGTCGAAATACCAGATGGTGATCGAGGAGATCCGCCCCGCAGGCATGGGCGCGCTGATGGCCATGCTGGAGAAGCGTAAGGCGCAGCTGGCCGCCGAGGGGCTTTTTGCACCCGAACGCAAGAAGCCGTTGCCGTATCTGCCGGAGGTCATCGGCGTGGTCACATCTCCCTCCGGCGCCGTGATCCGCGATATCCTGCACCGCCTGCGCGACCGGTTCCCGCGCAAGGTGCTGATCTGGCCCGTGGCGGTTCAGGGCGAAAAATGCGCCCCCGAAGTGGCCCGTGCGATTGCCGGCTTCAACGCGCTGACCCCAGTCGGGGCCTTGCCGCGGCCTGATCTGCTGATCGTCGCGCGCGGCGGTGGGTCGGTTGAAGATCTCTGGGGGTTTAATGAGGAGGCCGTCGTGCGCGCCGCTGCCGCCTCTGACATCCCGTTGATTTCCGCCGTGGGGCATGAGACGGACACGACGCTGATCGATTACGCATCAGATAAACGCGCACCCACGCCCACGGCGGCGGCGGAACTCGCGGTGCCTGTCCGGATGGAGCTTTTGGCCTTCACCGAAAACCAGGGCGCGCGCCTGTCGCGCGGGATCACCACGGGCCTGACCCAACGCCGCCAGCGCCTGACCGATCTGGGCCGCGCCCTGCCGAAGCCAGGCACGCTTCTGGATGCGGCGCGGCAACGGCTCGACGTGGCCTCTGACCGTCTGCCTGCCGCTTTGGACCGTGGTGTCCAGCGGCGCAAGCTGCGTCTGACCGAGCTTTCAGGTTCCCTGCGACCGCGTGTGCTGGGCCGGATGGTGGCGGGCGAAAAAGACCGCCTCACACGGCTGTCAAACCGCCTGGCCCCGGCGCTGTCGCGTGCCGTCACCCAACGCCGCGAGGCCTTTTCCCAACGCGCGCGCCTGTTGCAGCCGCAAAGACTGCAGGCGGATCTGCAGCAGAAAAAGCAAGATCTCATGCGGTTGGAGCGCCGCCTGTCGCAGGCCGGGCACTCTCAAACCGCCCGCTGGAAGGCACAGCTTGAACAGGCGGGGCGTCTGCACGAAACCCTGAGCTACAAAGCCACGCTCGAGCGTGGCTATGCCGTGATCCGCTCGGAAGGAGAGGTGCTGACCCGCAAGGCCCAGGCGCAAAAAGCCACACATCTGGAAATCGAATTCGCCGATGGCCGGATGCAGGTCGGCGGCAAATCCGCGCCGAAATCCAAACCGAAACCGCCCGAGCAAGGCTCACTCTTCTAGGCGCACGCCGTTTTTCGAAAAACGGCCCCGCGCCCGGATGTCGATTTTTCGAAAAATCGACGCCTAGACCCCAGTGTCGGGCCCAAAGCAGATCATCTCTTCGTCTTTTTCATAGGCCAGATACTCGTTGCGCGTGCCGTCTTCGTTGGGCCGGGCAAACTCCGCTATCAGCCCTTGGGGCGTCTGGGTAAAACTCCAGCATTGCACCTCCGCCCAGCCATCATAGGCAAAGCAGATATTGCCTGCTTCCTCATACCAGAAGCCCGGCGTGCATTCGCCATCCAGAAACGACCATTCGACCTGTCGGTTCTCCTTGTACCGCTCCACCCCATATTCTTGGCCATTCTGACTGTAAAACAGCGTCTTGCCGGTGACATAGCGCTCAAACTCTTCGGCTGTCATGTCCGCCAGCAGGGTGGACGGCAGGGCGGTCAGGAACAGAATCGAAATCAGGCGGTGCATGCGCCGACTGTGACAGATCCCGTCACCCGGTGCCAAGGGCCGCTGCGCGCTGCGCCGGATCGGCGGCAGGTTGCGCAGCCGGTCCTGCCCATTTTCGCGCCCGGTGGTCCATCATGCGCCGC
>NZ_JXYH01000052.1 GCF_001262635.1 Aestuariivita boseongensis | reverse complement strand
GGCGGGCCTGCGCATCCAGGCCCGCGCCGTCATTGTCGTAAAAGCTGCGGGTGATGCCGATGAAGGTTTTCGCACGGTCCCAATGGCCGGACATGTCCGATACATCCAGCGCCTCGATCGCATCGGGGGACACGCCTTCGCCCTCCATCTCGTCCAGCAGATCGGCAAGGCTGTCGGCCAGATCGTAAAGCGATGCGCGGGCGGCCAGATCGGGTTGGCTGTCAAGCAACCGGGCCACCAGCTGCGTCAGTTCCAGCCGCCTGCGCAGAGGGGGCACAGGGGGCGGCAGCGTATCGAAGCCTGACAAATCCCCCAGATCGGTAAGAAGGGAGATGCGCGGCAGAAGACAGGGGGGCCCGGCATCGAAAATCTCGCGGATACGGCGGGCCATGCGGCGGGTATTGACGATCAGATGCACGCGGGCCATCGCCTCGGGCGGGTGGCCAGCGAACCTGGCGCGCAAGCCGTCGACCAATGCCTGCGGAAAATCCACGCCGGGGGCCTGCGCAAACAGGCGCGGATGATCCTGCGGGTCAAACACGCGGCTGCTCCAACAAGGTTTCGGCCAGGGGAATCCCATCAGGTGTACCGATGTCGCACCATTCGCCGGGATAGACCGCCAGATGCAGGCGCCCCGCGTCACTCATCCGGTTCCAGACCTGATTGAGTGAAAATACAGGTTCGGGCCAATCCCGCACCATGTCTGTCCTGATGATCTGAGCCCCGCCATAGACCAGATCGCCGGGACGCGTGATCCGGCCTGCATGACCCTGCGCGAAATCTCCGCCGCCTTGCCTGCCGTGGCAACGCTCCAGCGGTGTGCACAGCAGCAGCGCATCCATGCGATCAGGATCCCATTGCTGGCGCAGAAGATCCAAGGGATTGGGGCCAAGCCAGAGGACATCAGGGTTCAGGGTGAAGGGGATCGCAGTCTCTAACAAGGGCAAAGCGGCTTTTAGGCCGCCACCGGAATCAAGGATCTCATCGGCTTCGTGCGAGATCAGGACGCCTTTGGGCCTCAGATGGTCTTGCAACTGATTGGCAAGGTAATGGGTGTTCACCACCACGCGGTCGATCCCTGCGCCTGTGACATAGTCCAGCGCATGGTCGATGAGCGGTTTGCCCGCCACCGGGATCATGGGTTTTGGCGTGGTCTTGGTCAGATCGCCCATGCGTGTGCCGAACCCGGCGGCAAAGATCATCACCGCCTCGGTCATGTCGGGATCAGCCGGGAAAGAGCGTCTGGAGTGGGTTCTGGCAGGGCGTCGCGGATCATGAGGGCGACAGGTTTCATCGCGTCATGTTCAAGATCGCGCAACAGCAAGCCCCAGACCCGAGGGATCAGGTCAATGTAATGTGTCTTGCCCATATGCAGGCCAAGCCGGACAAACACGCCGATGATCCGCAAGTTGCGCTGGACGCCAAGCGCTGCATAGGCCGCGCGGAATCTCTCGGCATCTGTGCCGGTCTGATCCACATAGTGCCGGATCATCCGGTCTTCGGTTTCAGGCGGCACATCGCGGCGCGCGTCCTGCAGGATCGACACAAGGTCATAGGCCGGATGCCCCAGCATGGCATCCTGAAAATCCAGCATGCCGACACGGGCGATCCCTTTGCGGTGCGGCAACCATAACAGGTTTTCAGCGTGGTAATCGCGCTGGATCAAAACCTGCGGGCCATTTGTCAGATGGGCAAGAAGCGGCTTGAACGCGGTGCAGAAGGCCGCGGTTTCAACCGTATCTTCTTGGCCAAGAATGCCTGCCTTGTAATGGGTGAAGGCCATGGCGGCCTTTTCGGTCATGATATCGGCGTCATAAGCCGCCAGCCTGGGCGGTTTGGCCCGGTGCAGGGCGATCAGCGCATCGGTGGCGGCAGTGTACAGCATGTCTTCGGAACCGGGATCACGGGCGACCACCCGGGCATAGAGATCGTCGCCCAGATCTTCGAGGATCAGGAAACCCCTTTCTTCGTCCCGGGCCAGAATACGCGGCCCGCTTAATCCCACGCTGGTCAGATATTCCGCGATTGCGATGAAGGGGCGCACGTCCTCGCCCTTTTCCGGCGGGGCGTCCATGAATACGGCCGTCTCTCCATCCATATGCAGCCGTTCGTACCGCCGGTTTGATGCATCGCCCGCAAGGGGTTTGCGCTGGGCGGTTGCCCAATCTGTTCTGTTCAGGAATGTGTTGGCCAAATCAGCGCGCGTCATGGGGCAAGATCTTTCACAATCGCGTTCCAGCGGTCATCGGACCAGCTGAGCAATGCTTTGCGTCGCTCCGGATGCTCAGGATCGGTCGACAGCTGGATATGCAGGGTGCTTTCAGGCGCGTCCTGTCCCAATCGGTCGGGCCATTCGACAAGACAGATTGCGGTATTGAAGGCGTCGGTCAGGCCCAGTTCCTCGATCTCGTCGGTTGAGCTTATGCGGTAGAGATCGCTGTGCCACAGCTCTCCTGCAGGGGTGTCGTAAGTCTGAACCAGCGTGAATGTGGGGGACGGGACGTCTTCGGGCAGGTCCTGCAGGGATTGGATCAAAGACCGCGCCAGAAAGGTTTTCCCCGCGCCGATATCGCCATCCAGCAGCACCGTATCACCGGGACGCAGAACAGCGCCCAGCGCCGCAGCGAAGCGGGCGGTGTCTGTTTCGGAATGAAAGATCAGTTTGGCATGCCTGTGGGCCATAGGCGCAGAATGACCTCAGGCCGGTGTGCCTGCAAGCGCAATTGGATCAGGCCAATGCCGTGTTTGGCGCGTGGTCGATCAGGCCGGGCAGGCTTGGCGTCGGGACAAAGCGGACAAGGGTCGCGCCATGTTGCATCGGGTGAATGACACAGTCGAACCCGCGGCCGTCGGTCAGGGTCACCGGGGCAGACCATGTCATGCGGTTATCCTGCCCAAGGATGAAATCGCGCAATTCGCCCCAAAGCGGATTGCTGCCGCCCAGTCTTTGCCAGTCGCGCATCGTGTCGATGATGCCGATATCGGCGAAGCTGCTGTCGGGGTCGATCTGCCAAAGACTGCAATAGGCCCTGTTCGACACAGTCAGTGTACCGCTGTTGGAAAAGACGACGACGGCATCGTCCAGCGCATCCAGAATGTTCTGGTTCAGCTCAAGATCGGCGCGGAAGCGGCGGGTCAATGACATCTCGGCCGAGATATCCTCGAACAGAAAGGCTACCGCGCCATCGGGATGCGGACGGCCCGTCACGCGATAGGTCGCACCCGAGGGAAGCGCCCATGTTTCTGTGTACCGGCCGTCATTGGCCTGCGCGACCATGGCGGTCATCTGTTCGCGCCAGCTGTTGTAATCCTTGGGCTCGGGCATGACACGGGCGTCGCGCAGACGGTCGAAGAAGGACAAGAGGTTGGGTTTCGCGCTCAGGAAATCGGGCGGCAGGGCGGTCAGGTCTGTCAACGCCGGGTTGAAAAGAACCAGCTGCATGTTGCGGTCGAAGATAGCGAGACCGATCGAAAGCTGCGCAAAGGTCTTGGCCAGGGTCTGAACAAAGTTCCGCTGCGCGGTTTCGGCCGAAACAACCGGCGTAACATCATTGGCGTAAAAGACATGTCCACCGTCATGGGGCAGACGGGTTACGTCGTACCATTCCTGCGCGATCCCATCGCCAACAACCAGCTTGCTGCGATAGGTGTCAGGCCCGTCTTCTGGCATGTCGTCGAAGAGTGGTGCGGTGGGGCTGGGCGCCTGCCCTCGGGCGCGGGCATATACCGCCTCATATGCGGGATTGTGCCACAGGATGTTCCCAGCCCCGTCCGCATGCCAGATCGGATAGGGCGCGTTCTGCGTCACATGGCGCAATGTCGACAATTCACCTGTCTCCGTTCCTGCCAAAAGCTGGTCTGACACAGGCGGTTGTGTTGCCACCAGTTCGACCCGCACCGCGTCGTTCAACCGCTCGATCAGAACCCGCCAGGGATCATTGGAATGGACTGAGGCGATGACGGTTGGCCCGGCGGGCAAGGTCAGTTCTGCATCCGCCGGAAAGGTGGGGAACCGGTCGATCAGGGCCTGACGCAGGCTGTCCCAGTCAGTATCGCCCTTTTGTTCTGACAGTAGCACATCGGCACTTGCCGTGGACGAAACCAGGTCAGCGCCGTCAAACAGAAAAACGCATAGCGACTGGTCGGCGATCGGGATGCGTGCCACAGCATCCTCGCGCGCGGAACCGAAATACCAATTAATCGACGCGGTGCACGCAACACCGCAGACGGCAGACATGCCGACCCATTGCCACACGGAATAATCCAACGATCCGTTCCCCAACTTTTCGTTGGGCCATAGACTTGATGGGAAAGGTTAATTTCCCGTTAACCGAGATATGGGCTCAAACCTCGATAGGTTTGTTGGTGCCCAGCGGGATCGCATTTTCCCCCAGCTGCGCGTCGATCATTGCGCGGGGCCAGACGACCTCGACAATCGCTCCGCGGCGGTTCTTGTCCGATGTGATGCTTTGATAGGGATCGCTGCCGTTGGAAAAGGTCAATTCAGCCCCGGTACGTTCAAGCAGTGTTTTCGCGATGAACAGGCCCAGACCCATCCCTTCATATTCAGGACGCGCGGTGCGGTCGGAATCCGATCTGCGGCGTCGCACGAAGGGGTCGCCGATCCGGCCAATCAGATGGCTGGGATAACCCCGACCATCGTCAAGAATACGGACCGAGATCAGATCTTCCGTCCACAGACATTCCACCCAGATATTTGCCCGCGCGAAGTCCACGGCATTCTGGATCAGGTTGCGCAGGCCATGAATGACCTCGGGCTTGCGCAGGATCGACGGCTGGGCATAGCCGCCATCGGCGATGGGTCCTTCCTCGAAATGGATGGTCTTGCCCCTGCGCATATGCGGTTCAGCGGCCTCCTGAACCACCGCGCTGAGTGGCGCTTGGCGCAGATGCAGGTCATCTTTGCCCGCCCGGCCCATATCGCGGAGAATATCACGGCAGCGGTCCGCTTGTTCGCGGATCAGAATGGCGTCTTCGCGCAACTCGGGCGAGTTCTCCAGCTCTTCGATCAGCTCGGAACTGGCGAGTTTGATCGTGGCCAACGGCGTGCCCATTTCATGCGCTGCGGCGGCCACCACACCACCAAGGTCGGTCAGTTTCTGTTCCCGCGCCAGCGCCATCTGCGTGGCGGCCAGGGCATCGCCCATGGAATGCATTTCGGTACTGACCCGGCGGGAATAGGCGCCCATGAAGATCGTTGCGATGATGATTGCCGCCCAGTTGCCAAAGACGAAAATGTCTGGAATCCGCAGGATAAAACCCTGCTCGGTCCGCAAGGGCAGATGGAATTCCGCCAGGAGCGTCACCAGAATGATTGCCGTGCCGCCGATGATCACCGTCGACCGCAGCGTCATCACCGTGGCCGAAATCGTCACCGGCCCGAGCAATAGCAGCGCAAAGGGGTTATGCAGGCCGCCTGTCAGATACAAAAGGAAAGACAGCTGCAGCAGATCGAAGAGAACCATCAGGAAGTTCTCGGTTTCGGTGAGGCGCTTGTTTTCGGGGAAAACGAAGATCGCGATTAGGTTGCCGATCACCGATACGCCCACGGCAAGGTAGCACAACCCGAGCTCAAGCCGGAGATTGTACATCTGTTGCGCCACCGTAATTGCGATCAGCTGTCCGGCGATCGCCACCCAGCGCAAAAAGATCAGGGTGCGCAGCCGGATCCAGCTGCTGCGCTCTGTTTCGGAAATCAGGCCTGTTTGGGTGCTGCGCATTAATGTCTCAGGTCCATTGCGTCGGTGGGTTTAGTTGATATGTGAGGCGCGGACATCCAAACATATCTTGCCAATATAGGACAGCATCACATGACCCGCATCTACGCTATTGTCGCTGCCGCCATTCTGGTTGCCGGTCTGGCCGGTGTATACCTGTCCACACAGATGAACCGGTCTGACGATGTTTTCGCCAGCTGCAGAAGCGGTGCGATTGCAGGTGGATCTGACCAGATCGGCGGCCCGTTCGAGCTGGTGAATGCCAATGGCGAGACGGTCACCGATCAGGATGTCATCACCGAACCGTCGCTTGTCTATTTCGGCTATACCTTCTGCCCGGATGTCTGCCCCTTGGACACAGCGCGCAACGCCGAAGCGATCGACCTTCTGGCCGAGCGGGGTTTGAGCGCGACGCCCATCTTCATTTCGGTCGACCCGCAACGAGATACGCCCGAGGTGGTGGGTAACTTTGCGTACAACCTGCATGAGAAGATGATCGGTCTGACCGGATCGCCAGAACAGGTCAAAGCGGCCAGCCAGGCATACAAGACCTATTACAAGGCACATCCCGCCGAAGACGACTATTACCTCGTCGATCATTCGACCTTCACCTATCTGGTTCTGCCCGGTCACGGCTTTGTCGAATTCTTCCGTCGCGACAATACCGCTGAAGAAATCGCTGAAACGACCGCCTGCTATATCAACGCCGCACAGGGTTGAGTTTGACGTTTTTCCAACTCCGGCTAATACTTAGGATAATAAGAAAAAAGGAAGCCGCGAAGGAGACAGCATGGCCGAGCCAGCCTTGCGTGATATCGGACCCGACAAATCCCTGTTGCTGGTCGATGATGACGAGCCATTTCTGAGGCGTCTTGCCAAGGCAATGGAAAAACGGGGGTTCGAGATCGAGACGGCCTCGTCCGTCGCGGCAGGACGTGCCATCGCCACCGCGCGCCCACCTGCTTATGCCGTGGTCGACCTGCGGCTTGAAGACGGAAACGGCCTGGATGTGGTCGAAGTGCTGCGTGAAAAACGACCCGACAGCCGGGTCGTGGTTCTGACCGGATATGGCGCGATTGCGACGGCTGTTGCGGCGGTCAAGATCGGGGCCACCGATTACCTGTCAAAGCCCGCCGATGCGACCGACGTGACAAATGCGCTTCTGGCAACGGGCGATGAACTTCCCCCGCCGCCGGAAAACCCGATGAGCGCGGATCGCGTACGCTGGGAACATATCCAGCGCGTTTATGAGCTTTGCGACCGCAATGTCAGCGAAACGGCGCGCCGTCTGAACATGCATCGCCGCACCTTGCAGCGTATTCTGGCCAAACGCTCGCCCCGCTGATGCGGGCGCGGGTAATGGTCATTTGATGTCGAACCGCTTGAGGATCTTGTCGACGACCTCTCCGCTATCCAGCGGATAGTCTTCGATCCGCCCATAGTAGCGAAACCCGCGGCTTTGGTAGTAAATCAGTCCGCCCTCGTTATCGGCGCGGATATTGGCGTTGATCCAGTCGTATCCCAGATCTTTCGCGGCGGCTTTCGTCGCCTCGAACAGGGCCGATCCGATGCCAAGCCCGGTTTTGCCGATCTTGACGAAAGTGGCGATATCGCAGGCTTCAGGCGGCAGGCCGTCACGGGGTTCGACCCATTGAAAGCCCTGAACTTCTTCGCGTTCATCCAGCGCGACGTGCCAGGCCGATCGCGTCGGCGCAAAATCCATCCAATCGCGAATGTCCCTGAACGTTACCGGGCGGGTCAGCGCAGTTGTGCCGCCTTGCTCAATTATGCTGTTGAGAAGTCGCGCCATAGACCCTGCATCCAGGTCGATCGCCCGACGGACAGAGATCATGCCATCTGATCCAGAAGTGTTGCGTGCCGATCTGTATAGGCCGCGCGCGTCTCTATCGGCGGGCGCAACACGATAGAGAATTCATCGACCAGCGCTGAATCGGGTTTCCCGAAGAACTTATCGGCCTCAGCCTCGGAAAATCCAGCGATCTGGACGGCTTCCATCCAGGCGCTGATCTTGTCGGCTTTCTTGATCTTCTGCTTGATCTGTTTGGGAAGCATCGCTGGCAACCCAAAGCGCAGATGGATTGCCGCTGTCAGACGATCATCCAACGCGCCATATCCCGGCCCGACCGATGCCTTGACCGGAGAAATCATGTCGCCGATCACGTATTCGGGTGCATCGTGCAGCAAGGCTGCCATCTGCCATTTCGGGTCCGGCTGACCCTCCATCCGGGTAAACAGCCCCTCAACCAGAAGCGAATGTTCGGCCACGGAATACGCGTAATCCCCATGGGTTTGACCGTTCCAGCGGGCCACAAATGCCAGGCCATGGGCGATGTCCTGAATTTCGATATCCATCGGCGTGGGATCCAGAAGATCCAGTCTGCGCCCGGACAGCATGCGTTGCCACGCGCGGGTTTGGGAAGAGGGGGGCATGACGCACCTTCGGAACAAATTGGCGGTTATCGTCGTTGATAAAGCATGAAACGGACCATGAACAAGACGATCATCGGACTGGCATTTGCTTTGATTTCCAGTGCTGCAGTGGCAGAGGAGCCGGTCTGCATGCCGAAAGAAGAACTGGAAGCTGCACTGACCGACTGGTACGGCGAAACGCCCATGCCGGGCGTTGTGGCGACAACCACGTCAACGATGCAGCTGTGGACATCGCGCAGTTCGGAAACATGGACGTTGGTGAAATACCTGATCGACGGCAGCGCTTGCGCCATCTCAAGCGGTAAAAACCTGGATCGCGCCAGTACGGCGGAGGCCACGATCGCGGCGTTGATTGCCAAGTAACCGGGCGCTGTGCATTCCGCAAAAACACGCGAAGAGGGCCATTTATTGTACGTTTGCATTTTGAGTGCTATCTGCCCCTTAAAGCACAACAAGGATGCAGATAGAGATGGCAAAAGACTATATCGTGAAGGACATTTCGCTGGCCGCGTTCGGCCGCAAGGAACTGGACATCGCCGAGACGGAAATGCCCGGCCTGATGGCGCTTCGCGAGGAGTATGGCGACAGCAAACCCCTGTCCGGAGCGCGGATTGTCGGATCGCTGCACATGACAATTCAAACGGCGGTTCTGATCGAAACGCTGGCTGCGCTGGGCGCGGATGTTCGCTGGGCGTCGTGCAACATCTTTTCGACCCAGGATCACGCGGCCGCGGCAATTGCCGAGGCGGGCATTCCTGTCTTTGCGATTAAGGGTCAGACGCTGGAAGAACATTGGGATTACCTGGACAAGTCGTTCCTCTTCGAAGACGGCCCCAACATGATCCTGGACGATGGCGGCGATGCGACGCTTTACGTCCTTCTGGGCGCACGCGCGGAAGCGGGCGAAGACATCATCCCCGTCCCCACCTCGGAAGAGGAAGAGGTGATCAAGGCGCAGATCAAGAAGCGGATGGCCGAAAGCCCCGGCTGGTTCACCAAAGTGCGCGATCAGATCAAAGGCGTGTCCGAGGAAACCACCACCGGTGTGAACCGCCTGTACCAACTGGTGCGTGACGGTCAGCTGCCCTTCCCGGCCATCAACGTGAATGACAGCGTCACCAAATCGAAATTCGACAACAAGTATGGCTGCAAGGAATCGCTGGTCGACGGGATCCGCCGCGCCACCGACACCATGATGGCCGGCAAGGTCGCAGTCGTTTGCGGTTATGGCGATGTGGGCAAAGGCTCGGCCGCCAGCCTGCGTGGCGCGGGCGCCCGTGTGAAAGTCACCGAGGTTGACCCGATCTGTGCGCTTCAGGCCGCAATGGACGGTTATGAAGTCACCCTTCTGGAGGATGAGCTGGCCACGGCCGATATCTTCATCACCACGACCGGCAACAAGGACGTGATCCGCATCGAGCATATGCGCGAGATGAAGGATATGGCGATCGTCGGCAACATTGGCCACTTCGACAACGAAATTCAGGTGGCCGCGCTGAAGAACCATAAATGGACGAACATCAAGGAACAGGTCGACATGATCGAGATGCCGAATGGCAATCGTCTGATCCTGCTGTCCGAAGGGCGTCTATTGAACCTTGGCAATGCGACGGGGCACCCGTCTTTCGTGATGTCTGCTTCCTTCACCAACCAGGTGCTGGCTCAGATCGAGCTTTGGACCCGTGGCGAGAACTACAAGAACGAGGTTTATATCCTGCCCAAACACCTGGACGAGAAAGTGGCGCGGCTGCACCTGGATCGCATCGGGGTGAAACTGACCCAGCTGAATTCGGATCAGGCCGCCTATATCGGCGTCAAACCCGAAGGCCCCTTTAAGCCGGAACATTACCGGTATTGATCCGAACTCTGGTCATACTGGCCTTTCTGGCGGCGGCGTCCCCGGTGGATGCCGCCCCCAAAGAAACCGAAACAATTCAATACTATTCCATCAGCGGTGAGACGTTGGCCGACCTGCGCCGCGACATGGCGCGACATGGTCCGCAGGGTTTCTGGGGCTATACCAAGTGGTGGATCACCTGGTCGCGTAATTGCGATATTGATCTTGAGATCACGATCACCCTACCGCGGCTGGCACGAACAGCGCGTCTGTCAGAGTGCGACCTTCGCGTATGGAATGCAATGACAGAAGCGCTTTATCGCCACGAACAGATGCATGCCGAACACGGGCGCCGCGCGGCGGCGGCCATCCATGCCAGCGATTGCAGCGCGCCCCGCCGCGTGATCCAGATTTGGGCTGAACGCGACCGCGCCCTTGATCGCGAAACCCGTCACGGTGCAACCCAGGGCGTCACTTTGTTGGATTAACCCGGTCGATCGCAGCGCAGAACCATCCAATCAGGCACGGCATTTGACCGACCTTCCAAAAAGAACCCTGCTTTTTCGAGGATCCGCAAAGAAGCAATGTTGGTCGGACGGACCCGCGCGATCATATGATCCAGCGTGCGATCGGCGGCGAAACATTCGGCTATAAACCGTGTGACCGCACGGTGGCCAATGCCCTTGCTCCAATGCGATTCGCCCAACCAATAGCTGAGTTCCGGCTCCTGCTCGCCAAATTCCAGTCTCACCTGGCCAACGGGCAAACCGCCCATGCAGATCGCGCGAACGACATGCAGCGTGGTTTCAGCCGAAAGAGCAATCAGTTCCTGCGCGATCTCGATTGTGATGTCACCGGGATAACCGTTGGGAAGATGGGTCCAGACGTTGGGGTTGTTCAAAAGCCGGCGGAACATCGGCGCATCTTCCGAGGCCCAGGGCCGCAACGTGATCTCAGCCGCGCTTTGCAGCGATGCCCAGCCAGGGCGGCGCGTGAGTGCGTCAAAATCGTCAATCGCGTCGGCGCGTACCCAACCGTTTTGAACCGGATCGAAGTGAAGCCCGATCTGCGCCTGTCTTGCCGCGATCACATCCTGCGTGGAAAGCGGCCCGTCCGACCGAAGGAAAGATCCGGATTTGACCAAATGCACGGCCTGTGACGCCGGCGTGCTGTGAAGTCCCATACCAAGCCCTGAAATGATTTGTTTTCGGATAGTTAGGTTCGCCATTTAAAGATGCAAGTTGCATGCATGTTACATGGCGGCAGAATCTCTCCGGTTTTGGGGAAAAGCTGAAAAATTTCTCCTTTGTTGGAGGGGAGGAACCGACTACGGTTCGGGTGACCGGTTTGGTCAAGTAAATGTGGAGGGATTAAACTTGGGGAAACGAGACGATCTGATCGCGCAATATGCTGACGATTTGAAGAACAAATGCGGTATGACACCCGACATGGATCTGCTGACAAAAGTAACGATTGGCTGCGGGCCGTCGATCTATGATGCGGATGCGTCAACCGTTGCTGCGTCGCAACCCGGTGAGCTGGAAACCGTCAAGAACAACTTTCTGATCAAGAAGCTTGGTCTGTCTGACGGGCCCGAGCTGACGGACGCCATCAACAAAGTCATCGAGACCTATGGCAAATCCGAGCGGAACAAATACCGCGCGGTTGTCTATTACATGCTGACCAAACACTTCGGCAAAGAAGCCGTTTACGGCTGAAGATTACTCGTATTCAAAGCGCCCGTCTGATCCCAGGCGGGCGTTTTTGTCATTCATTTTAAGTACTTCGCATTTGGCCTGCGGCGCGTGTTTTGATACACCTGACCTGGGCGGCCAGGATGGCCAGAACATTTCAAACACGTGTGGTGTATGGGAGCACGTGGGGAAGGAAGGGTTCTGGCATTGGGTCGGGACCCTTCCATTCGTTCAGAACGACACAAGCACGATACCAATGATCGTGCAGTCGATGATCACATACCCGCCGTCGATCAACAGCAGTGCCAATAGCCGTCCCGCAAACACTTATCATGTGGCGAGCCACGGTATCGCCAGAAACGCCCCCTTGCCAAATCCGGAAACTGCAGTCTCCGGCATGCCGGTGATTTGACTGGTTTCGTACAGATGGCGCATCACCGGGTAACGCTGCCTAGTTCGCAAATGATCTTCCATTCCTCATCGGTTACCGGCTGCACCGACAGGCGCGAATTCTTGACCAAAACCATCTCGCCCAGCCGGGGGTCGTCTTTGACCATGTCCAGCGTGACAGGGGTCTTGAAGGGTGCGACCGCCTTGATATCCACGCATTCCCAACGGTCATCATTGGTTGTACTGTCGGGATGCGCCTCGGCAATGACTTCCACTATTCCGACAACCGCCTTTTCGGTTTGCGAATGGTAAAAGAACCCGCGATCGCCGATCTGCATTTCGCGCATGAAATTGCGCGCCTGATAGTTGCGCACACCGTCCCATTCCTCGCCTGCGTCGCCTTTTGCGACTTGTTGGTCCCAACTCCAGGTGGAGGGTTCAGATTTGAACAACCAATAGGCCATGGGTGCATTCGCCTTTCTGTACCGGAAATTTCTGTGCTGTGATTCACAAGTTACAGCATTTTGCGATGAGATTTGTTAGATCACAGGCAAGGTAAACACTCAATTGGCCCGGTTCGAAGGCCAGAACGATCCCCCGACACGGCGAACCAGCGCCCGAAGCGAGCAGTAACAACAGAATGAGCAGCGATAGCGCACAGGCCAAGCCCAAGCCGATGACGATCAAGACCGCCCGAGAAAAAGGGCTGCTGATCGAAGAGATCCCGCTGGATCAGATTGACCCGCATTTCCTTGTCCGTGACAGGCTAGTTCAGGATGAGGATGAGATGGCCTCTCTCAAATCCTCGATAAAGGCGCGGGGGCAGCAAATTCCGATCGAGGTTGCGCGTCTAAGCGACAACAGCGACCGTTTCGGTTTGATCTCGGGCTGGCGGCGGTTCATGGCGCTGCGCGAACTGCAGGAAGAAACGGGAAACCCGGCATTCGGGGTGATCCGGGCGTTGGTGATTGCGCCGGGAAACGCGCAGGATGCTTATCTTGCGATGATCGAAGAAAACGAAATTCGCGTGAATCTCAGCTTTTATGAGCGCGCGCGTATTGCCCTGCGCGCGGTGCATGAGGGGGTGTTTCCCGATACGCGCAAGGCTTTGCAGGGGCTGTATGCGTCTTCCACCCGGTCGAAGCGGTCAAAGATCGGAACCTTCGTGTCCCTGGTAGATCGCTTTGACGGCGTATTGCAGCACCCGACCGCGATTTCCGAGAAACTTGGCCTGGCATTGGCGCGTGAACTGGTGCGCGACGCGTCTTTCGCCGAGCGGGTATCGGAGAGGTTGCGCAAAGCGCCGCTGCGCACACCGCATGAAGAGGCGCGTATTCTGACCCAGGCGCTTGGCTCTTTTGGTTTCCCGGAAGAGCCGCAGCCCGAAGAAACGCGTGTGGTGGAGCCTCGACCGCGCCACGCTACAGCGCCCGCGCGAAAGGAAGTGATCGGGTCGCTTCGACTGCAATACCGCCCAGAAAGCGCCGCGATCAAACTATCGGGTGACGACGTGGATGACGCGTTTTTTGAAGACCTGATGGAATGGATCGCGAAGCGGCTGGGATAAGACCTGCTTTTCTCATGATGTGTCCTGTGCGATCCGCAGCGGATCGTCCGGGCGTGCGTCATATCCTTCGGCCCATTGGCGCAACGCCCGTGTCATTGCATCCGCGTCATAGGAATTCGCGGCAGCCTGCACATCGCGCAACATCGACGCCGCTTTCAGCGCAGGCAAGCGTGGATCGCGGGCACGAAGGATTTTCGGGTGATCCGTGGGCAAAAGTGGCCGGGTGACGGACAGCTCTTCCATCAGTTTTTCGCCGGGGCGCAGGCCGCTGATTGCGATCTCGATATCGCCGTCGGGGGTGTCTTTCGTCCGCAGTGACTTGCCAGCAGCTTTCACCATCTGTCTGGCAAGAGCTTCAATGCGCCACGGTTCGCCCATGTCCAGGACATAAATATTGCCATGGCAAGCCATTGTGCCAGTCAGAAGGACAAGCGCGACTGCCTCGTCCACACTCATGAAGTATCGCATCATCCCGGGATGGGTGATGGTGATCGGACCGCCTTTGCGGATCTGGTCCTGAAACAGGGGAACAACGGATCCACTGGACCCTGCTACATTGCCAAACCTGACAATCCCGAAGGCGGTTTCTGGGTGGCGATCCTGAAGGTATTGCACCGCGTGTTCTGCCAGACGTTTGGATGCGCCCATCACATTCGCGGGCCGCACTGCTTTGTCAGACGAAATCAGCATAAAGCGCCCAACCCCAAAACGCGCGGCTTCTGAGGCAACGACATGTGTGCCCAGAACGTTGTTTGTTGCCACCACCAAGGCGTTTGTTTCCGCAAGCGGTACGTGTTTATAGGCCGCGGCATGAAGAACGATGTCGATGTGATATCTGCGCAGGACATGGCGTATATGCGCGGCGTCCCGGACGGATCCGAGAACGGGTACGATCTCAACCGAATTCAGTTCAGGATGATCAGACAAAGCCCGTTGGATCGAATACAGCGCGAATTCGCTGAGCTCGAAAAGGACAAGGCGTTTGGGCCGCAACGACATGAGCTTTTGACACAGCGCGGATCCGATGGAGCCGCCGGCGCCGGTGACCAGAATGGATTGGCCTATATAGGCGTCTTTCGCCACGTTGATATCCGCAGCACCGCGCAGATTAACTGGGATCATGTTCGCCAACCCCGCTTACCTGCGCCGAACCAGATCGCCGATCGTCTGAAAGACCAGCAGCATGTCACCCGCCAACGTACGCGTCCGGATGTAATGACGGTCCAGCCGCGCCTTCTTGGGGATGCACTGCGTGACATAGGCGAGATGCGTTTCCTCGGGTGAACGACAGCGCTTGAGCATCCGTTCTTCCCTTTGCCGGAAGGCGAGGGTGGCCAGGCCCGTCACCCCCGGTTTGACCTGAAGAATATCTGCATAGATTTCGGGGAAGGCGTGCACATAGGAGGGCAGCGGTGGCCGCGGGCCGACAAAGCTCAAATCGCCCTTCAGGATGTTCCAAAGCTGCGGCAACTCATCCAGACGCGAGCGTCGCAACCAGCGACCCTGTGGGGTGATCCGCGCGCGTTTGTCACCGCCGCAGACGCCCTGATCGTTTTCGACAACCTCCATCGTGCGGAACTTGACCAGCACGAAAGGACGGTCCGGCGCGGACATACGTTCGGAGAGGAAAAAGATTGGCCGTCCCTGCCGCAACAGCAGCCAGATCACAAGCCCGCCAATGACCGGTGCCAGCAGCAGCAGCAGCAGCGTCGAAAATCCGATGTCCATCGCGCGTTTGGCGTCCATCACGCGGCCTCCCGATGGGTGATAAAGCGCTTCCAGTCAGCTGCCACATGCCCTGCGCTGTCCTCGGGAGCGGGCAGGGGCACCAGGCGCTGCAATGCAGATACATCAAGAACTGCTTGCGCGACGGCCTTTGGCCCGGCAACGCGCGGCAACCAAGGCAGACCTGCACGATCCAGAAGATCACCCATATGGCAGGGCGTCGGCAGCGCGAGGTTCAGGAAACGGGGCATCACGTCAAATCTGTTAATCAGATGCATGAGACCTTCTGCGAGATCATGGGGGCCGATCACGCTGCGCAGCGGGGTGGTGCCATCGGCGAACCTGTCCAGCTGGAACCCCGGCCGCCATCCACCCAGGATGGCATCCGCGCCTGCGATATTGCCGATCCGCAGGTTGCAGATACGCACGCCCAAGCTGCGACCCAGAGTGAGGCAGGCATCCTCCATCCGAGCTTTTTCCTTGCCGTACCGCGAAGCCGGTCGCCTTTCTGCCCCCTCGCCCACCGGCGCATCTGTGGGCCCGTAAACAGCAGCGGAAGAGCACAGAAACACCGTTCGGCACCGCGTCTGAGCCGCCGCCCGGACCGCGGCCAAAGCCAGCTCGGTGTTCAGATCCAACATCCCGCGCCCTGCCGGAACACCAGCCAGGCACAGCACCAGGTCATGGGATTGTGCCAGCTGCTGCATCCCATGTTCATCACGCAGGGGATCAAGACTTATCAAACCGGGTCCTGCCCGCCGCGACGCCCAACTGACCGCCTCCTGCCCCCAGATCTTGCGGAGCATTCGGCCCAACCGGCCACCGGAGCCCAAAACCAGAACACGGGGCCCGACAACTTTAACGAGAGATGTCGTTGACGGCATGCGGTGAACCAGTATCCTTTGCCAAATTCTGTCAGCTGCAGACCTCGATAAAGGCAACCCGTGAAGTGATCGTTACCAGCCGCATTTTTTCTATGCTCGGCCTGTGCATATTTTTGGCCGCCTGCGGGGACCTGCCGCGTGGAGCAGCCGTGGATTATGAGATTTTGCAGGGTGCCGATGATCCGGATGCGGATTTCGCCGTCTATCCTGTGACGCGCGAATTTCTTCCTGCTTTGGCCAAATGGCCTCATCCCGGCCCGCATCGGCATGGCTGGATTTCGCACAGCCATACGGCGAGCGGCCCAACGATTCGCCCCGGCGATCTGGTCAGCTTGCGGGTTTGGGACAGCACCGAGAATTCGCTGCTGACCGCGACCGAACAGCAAGCGGTTGACCTGAGCGATATCGAGGTGTCGAAAACCGGTGCGATCTTCATGCCATATGTGGGTGACCTGAACATTGCAGGGAAAACCACGGATCAGGCGCGGCTGCATATCCAGACGGCGTTGGAAGGCATTATTCCCTCTGCACAGGTGCAGCTTTCCGTGGTGCCGGGACGCAAGAACTCGGTCGATCTGGTGGGCGGCGTGACCAAGCCGGGTACATATCCGGTGGTTGACGATCATTTCACCGTCCTGGGCCTGCTGGCAGCGGGTGGCGGTGTGATGCCTTCGCTGGTCAACCCGCAGGTACGGCTGATCCGCAACGGTCGATCCTATGAAACGTCTATCGACAGGCTTTATGAAACGCCGTCGAAGAACAGCCTTCTGATCGGCGGGGATACCCTGATCGTTGAAGAAGACGAGCGGTATTTCCTGTCTTATGGCTCAACCGGGCAGGAGGCGCTTCACCGGTTTCCAAAAGATACCGTATCGGCATTGGATGCAGTGTCTATCATGAGTGGCATCAATGATGCGCGGGGTGATCCGGAAGGCGTTTTGATCCTTCGGGAGTATCCGGCAAACGCGGTTGGATCATCGCCTGACCGGCCCAGGATGCAACGTGTGGTCTTCACCTTCGATCTGACCACCAGTGACGGTCTGTTCTCGGCCGGGCGGTTCCAAATCGCGTCAGGCGATCTGCTGGTGGGAACGGAAAGCCCGGTCACGAATGTGCGCACAGTGCTGGGTCTGATCGGGCTGGCCGTTGGCGCAGCAGCCGCCGTTGATTAAAGCGACAGGGCTTTGCCGGCGGGCACCAGTGCGTTGATATGGTCGATCAGACCGGGCAGCGATTTCGTGAGGAAATCATAGCGATCAACCACATGGGCACGCGCGGCCACCCCCAGATGCGAAAAATCTGACGGGGCCTCAAGAACCTGTGCCACCTGATCGGCCAGGGCGGCTGGGTCGAAGAAATCCACCAGAAGCCCGGTTTTGCCATGTTCTACCACCTCGCGCACCGGGGCCACGTCCGACGTGACGATCGTGGCTTCCATGGCCATGGCTTCCATCAGCGACCAGCTGAGAACAAAGGGCATGGTCAGATAGATATGACACCGGCTCAGCTGCAGGATGCGGCAGAACTGGGCATAGGGGACGCGGCCAACGAAATGCACGCGGCTCCAGTCGATCAGATGGCCGACCTCTTCTTCCATCTCGCCGCGCAGGCCGCCGGGATGCTTGCTGCTTTGGCCATAGGATGTGTCATTGCCCCCAATGGCGATCACACGCGCGTTCGGCCGCGCTTCAAGGATCCGGGGCAGGGCGCGCATGAACTGATGAAAGCCGCGCGTACGTTCCATATTGCGGGCGACATAGGTGACGATCTCGTCCTCCCGCGTCAGATCGCGGTCCAGACGGCCAAGACGAACCCTGACATCGGGATCAGGCATCAGCTTGTCGGTGCGGATCCCGTCGTGAAGCACGTGGAGCTTGTCATGGAAGCTGTCGGGAAACCGGTCGCGTTGCCAGATTGTCGGAACGATGCCGCGATCGACCTGATGCAGCGCGGCGTAGGGCACTGCATTCCGTGCTTCCAGCAGGAAGGGCGCATGGTCGTTCATCGGCTCTTCCGGATCAAACCCAACCGACCCGCCGGATGCGCGATAGAAATATTCGAACAGGCCAAGAACAGGCACATCGGGCCAGACCTGCTTTAGAAACAACATCTCTCCCCAGCCGGTGTGGCCGATAATGATATCCGGGGAAAACCCTGCCTCTTTCAGCTTTTCCGCGGCCATCGCTGCGCCAAAGCCGGCGCCGGTTGCGTTTTCCCAGACCTTGCTCAGACCATAGGTGTCGTTGGCAGCCTTGTGGTGCGGGGAATATCTGACCGTCTTCACTCCGGGAAAGCTGGGGCATTCCTTGCGCTGGGTCAGGAAAACGATCTGGTGATCCCCGCTGGCGCCAAGCCATTGGATGACTTCCCGGTACTGGCCCGGCATGTTCTGGTGGACGAACAGGAACCGCACGCGCCGGGGCTCCTATCCGATGACCTTGTTCCACGCGCGCAGCGTGACATCTGCGAAAAGCCCGGCTTTGGCATAGGGATCGCCCGAGGCCCAGGCCTGCGCGGCGGCCATGTCATCGACATCCAGCACGACAAGAGAGCCCGCCATGTTCCCGTCGTCATCCAGCAGCGGACCGGCCATTTCGACGACTCCGGTCTCTTTGATATAGGCCAGATGCGCGTCGCGATTGGCTTTCCGGACCTCCAGATGGCCGGGCTTGTCTGTGCACATAAGGGCAAATCGCATGGTCATTCCTCTCTCAGCGGGCGGGCCATTAGCCCGGTGACCGCAGTTTGCAGATCAATATCGCCTGACACCAGCGCGGCGACGGTTTGGGTGACGGGCAGGTCAAGGCCCTCTTCCCTGGCCAGTTCCGCGACCGATGTTGCGGTGGCAACCCCTTCCACCGTGGCGCTGGGCATGTCGGACGACCCGGACCCCAACGCGAAACCCATCTGGTAATTCCGCGATTGCGCTGATGTGCAGGTCAACGCCAGATCGCCAAATCCGGACAACCCCGAAAGCGTGCGCGGATCGGCCCCCTTGGTCGCGGCAAAGCGCACCATTTCGGCGAAACCTCGGGTCATCAGCGCGGCACGGGCGCTTTCGCCAAGTCCCGCGCCCATGACCGCACCGCAGGCAATGGCAATGACGTTTTTCAAGGCGCCGCCAAGCTCGGCCCCGATGGTGTCTGTCGTGCGATAAATTCGCAGATTCGCACTTGTTAGAGCCTGTTGGAGCGTCTTCCCGACGCTGTCATCCGCCACGGCCAGTGTCAGGGCGGTGGGTAACCCCTGGGCGATATCACGGGCAAAACTGGGTCCGGTCAGAAGGGCAGGCACGGCGTCCGGCAGCTCGTCCCGAAGGATGCGGATGGGTCCGTGGTGACTGCCCAGTTCGATGCCTTTGCAGCAAGCCACAAGGGTCTTGCCGGCCAGTGCATCCCGATGCGTGCGCAAGGTGCTGCGCAATTTTTGCATGGGAACGGCAATCAGCAGCGTGTCCGCCTGCGCGGCCTTGAGGACATCGGTGGTCGCTTCAACCGACGGGGGAACGTGGATGCCCGGCAGGCGCGTGGTGTTTTCGCGTGCGTCGTGCATCTGTTGCACTTGTTCGGCTGAGCGCGACCACAGCGTAACAGGCGCGTTCCCGGAAAGGGAAATGGCCAGCGCCGTGCCGAATGCTCCGGATCCGATTACAGCAATCGTCATGCCTTTGCCCCTTTCCGTCCCGATCCCAAAAGCGCGGGCTGCGTCTGATCCAAGGGCCATCTGGGCCGCGCTGACAAAGTCAAATCATCGGCCTCACCTGCCAGAAACCGTAGCCCGCCCGCATAGGCGATCATGGCCGCGTTATCGGTGCAAAGCGAAAGCGGTGGCGCAAGAAAGCGGGTGTCGGATTGGGTGCAAACAGTCTCTAATTCAGCGCGAATGGCCTGATTTGCAGCCACGCCACCGGCAACGGCAAGGGTGGGTTCTGACGGGTTTTCTTCCAGATAAAGGTCCAGCGCACGCTTGGTCTTTCCTGCCAGAACATCTGCCACGGCGGCCTGGAACCCGGCACACAGATCTGCGCGATCTTGCCTTGTTAGGCCCTGTTTTTCCGCGACAATCGCATCGCGGGCGCGGAGCACGGCCGTTTTCAGGCCAGAGAAAGACATGTTGCAATCCGCGCGATCCAGAAGCGGTCTTGGAAGGGCAAACCGATTGGGATCACCCGACCTTGCCTCGCGTTCAACGGAAGGGCCACCCGGTTGCGGCAGACCCAGAAGGCGCGCGGTCTTGTCGAAGGCCTCACCCGGGGCGTCGTCAATCGTGCCGCCCAACCGCGTGAAGTCGCTTTTGGACCGCACGATCAGAAACTGGCAATGCCCGCCCGAGACCACCAACATCAGATAGGGGAAGGCCACGTCATCTGTCAGCTTGGGCGTCAGCGCATGTCCAGCCAGGTGGTTGACACCAACCAATGGCAACCCGGTTGCGGCGCTGAGGCCTTTGGCCGTCATCACACCCGACAGAACGCCGCCGATCAGCCCGGGCCCTGAGGTTACCGCAACGGCGTCAATCTGGGAAAGCGACATTTCAGACTGTGTTAGAGCCTGTTTTACACAGGTATCCAGCTTCTCAGCATGGGCACGGGCGGCGATTTCGGGGACGACTCCGCCGAATGCCTCGTGCAGCCTGGCCTGATCGGCGACGACCGATGACAGGATCTGCGCCGGCCCCTTCTCAGGGACGCGCAGCACGGCGGCTGCCGTGTCGTCACAGCTGCTTTCCAGCCCCAGGATGATCGCCTGTCGTGTCACTTGGCCTGCCGTTGCACAATTATATCCCCGCAGGTAACACCGTAGAGGTTGGCAAACAATCCCGGCGGCCTGATGACTGCTTCCCGACCCACGCTTCTGATGACGCGCCCCGAGGTGGCGTCCGAGCGTTTCGTGGTCAGCCTTGATCCGAAACTGACAGAACGCGTGCGGGTCGTTACCGCACCTTTGATTCGTGTCGTCCATCGTGACATTGCACTTGATCTGAGCGGTATCGCGGGCGTCATCTTCACGTCTGCCAACGGGGTGCATGCGGCGTCTACGGCGACGGACCGGCGCGACCTGCCGGCCTTTTGCGTCGGACCTGCCACGACCCGCGCCGCCGCCCACGCGAGCTGGGAAGCGCGGCAGGTGGGTCAGGATGCGGAAAGCCTGATCACCGGGTTACTGGCGGCGCGGCCGGACGGCCCGCTGTTGCACATACGCGGCGCCCATGCGCGCGGGGATGTGGCTGAGGTGTTGACCAAACAGGGTCTAACATGCGGTGAAACGGTTCTTTACGATCAGATCGCACAGCCCCTGTCGCCGGAAGCGCAGACCGCGCTGAAAGGTTCGGACGCTGTGATCGTTCCCCTGTTCTCCCCCCGCACGGCGGCACTTTTCCAAGCGCAAGCGCCCGCGCGCCCTGTCACAGTTGCCGCGATAAGCCCCGCGGTGGCCCAGGCGTTGAACGGCCCTGCCGATTGGGACATTCAGATCGCGGAAGCGCCGGATGCCCAAGCCATGCGCGCCTTGGTGGAAAAACTTCTGCAATCTGCCTTGCCGGGTTGAGAGCAATCTGTCGGCGCACTACAGTCGTTGAGTGCGCGCATTGGTGCGAGTGAAGAATCAAAAGGGGTTCTGCGAGGTGGCCGCGAAAAAGACGACATCCACTGGTCAAGACACATCGGACCAGACAGACACGGCAGCCCAACCGGACGACACAACGCCCTCTGACAGCATCGACGCAATTCACGATCACGTCGAGACGGTCGAGTCAGACGACGTGCCTGAAATTGGTGTCGAAGAGGAGGCGCAGGATCAAACAGACATGTCTGACAGCGAGGACATGTCAGACATTGAGGATCCCAAGACCGACGATGCAGAGCGCGCGTTGAGCGGCGATGATACTGTCGAGACGGCAGAAGGCGATGCGGCCGAGGATCACGAGATCGCCGAGACCCCCTTGGAAGAGGGGGAACAAGACAGTGCCTCCGCACAGGACGAGGTCACCGAAACCCCACCCGAAGCCCCAGAGCGTGTGGTCGAACGTGTCGTGGAAAAACGCAGTGTCTTCATCCCGGCGATTTTCGGCGGCCTGTTTGCCGGTGTTGTCGGTTATGCCGTCGGCGCAAGCGATCAGCTGTCGTCCTTTCTGCCCGAAAGCCTGCAACGCAAGACCGGTTCCGAGGTTTCCGCAGAAGAGGTCACGGCCCTGCGCGATCAGATCGCAGCCCTTGAAGCGCGCCTTGCGGACGCGCCTGCTGCCCCTGATCTGTCGGGGATCGAGGCGCAGATCGCTGATGGTCTGGCCGCGCAGAACGACAGCCTGAGCGCCGCCGATGCGGAACTGTCCGAACGTCTTGATGCGCTGTCGGCGCAGCTGACCGAACTTGCTCAGGCGCCGGTCGAGGCCGCCATCTCGGACGAGGCGATCGCGGCTTATGAAAACGAACTTGCGGCCGTGCAGGCGGCGCTTGCCCAGCAACGTGCCGAAGTCGAGGAAATGATCGCCGAAGCCGCGCAAATGGAAGCGGAAGCCTCTGAAAGTGCACGGATCGCGCGGGCGCAGGCTGCGGCAACGCGGCTTTTTGCTGCGCTGGATACAAGCGAAGCATATGCCGGCGAAGTGACCGAATTGCAAAGCCTTGGTGTGACGGTGCCGGACGCATTGGTCGCGGCATCGGAAGGGCTGACCTCACTGGGCGCGCTTCAGTCCGATTTCCCGCCGCTTGCCCGCGCGGCGCTGTCCGCTGCGCGCGACGCGAATGCAGGCAGCGGCGGTCTGGGCGGTTTTCTTCAGAAACAGCTGGGCGCGCGATCTGTGACGCCGCGCGAGGGGGACGACCCCGACGCGATCCTGTCACGCGCTGAAGCCGCACTGACACAGGGCAATATCGCGCAGGCCCTGACCGAACTGGAGGCCCTGCCCGATGTGGCCAAGGCGCCGCTCTCCGATTGGATGGCTGCGGCGGACCAACGACAGGCGGCGCTCAGCGCTGCAGACGACCTCGCCCAGTCTTTGGCGGGTAACTGAAAGGATCACTTCTGATGCTCTGGTCTCTTATCAAGATCCTTTTGTTCGTTGTCTCGGTCGGGGCGCTGACCCTGGGCGCGGAATACCTTCTGGAATCCGAAGGCGGCATTCAACTGACCGTGGCAGGCACCGAATACACGCTTGGCCCGCTGCAATCGGTGCTGGCGGCCATTGTTCTGGTGATCGTGGTCTGGCTGCTGCTAAAACTGCTGTCTTTGTTGGTGGCGGTCTGGCGGTTCCTGAATGGCGACGAAACCGCGATCTCGCGTTATTTCGACCGCAATCGCGAGCGCAAAGGGTTCCAGGCGCTTTCCGAAGGGATGATGGCGCTGGCCTCGGGCGAAGGGCGCCTTGCGATGGCCAAGGCGGCCAAGGCCGAGAAGTATCTGCAGAAGCCGGAATTGACGAACCTTCTGACCGCCCAGGCGGCAGAATTGTCTGGTGACAGGAAAAAGGCGGAAGAGACCTACAAGAAGCTGATCGCCAGCGACACGACGCGCTTTGTCGGGGTGCGCGGGATCATGAAACAGCGCCTGTCCGAGGGCGATACGGAAACCGCCCGCAAACTGGCGGAAAAGGCGTTTCAGCTGAAACCCAAGCATGAGGAAACGCAGGACGTTCTTCTGACTCTGCAGGCCCAGACCAATGACTGGGCCGGCGCACGCAAAACGCTCAGCGCCAAGCTGAAGCACGGCAGCCTGCCGCGCGATGTGCACCGCCGGCGGGATGCCGTTCTGGCCCTGTCCGAGGCGCGGGAGGTTCTGGTCGAAGAGAACTCGATCGAGGCCCGCGAAGCGGCGATTGAGGCCAACCGCATGTCGCCCGACCTGATCCCTGCTGCGATCCTGGCCGCACGATCCTATGTCGAGAAAGGCAAGCCCAAGTTGGCCGTACGTGTGCTGAAGAAAGCCTGGCAGGTGCATCCGCATCCGGAGCTGGCTTCGGCCTTTGCCGAGATCGAGCCGAATGAAAGCCCCAAAGAGCGGATCAAGCGGTTCGCGCAGCTCACCAAGGTAAACCCGGATCACCCCGAAACCCGTCTGGTTATGGCTGAACTGAACCTGGCGGCCGAAGATTTCCCCGAAGCGCGCCGGGCGCTGGGCGATCTTGTCGACACGCTGGGTGACGCCCGCGCGCTGACGATCATGGCTGCCATCGAACGAGGCGAAGGCGCAGAGGATGCGGTGGTCAAAGGCTGGCTGGCCCGTGCGTTGAACGCGCCGCGCGGTCCGCAATGGGTGTGCGACAACTGTCAGACGGCGCATCTGGACTGGGCGCCCATCTGTTCGAATTGCCAGGGCTTCGACACGCTTAGCTGGCGGTCGCCGCCGTCCTCGGAAGTGATGAGCGCCACAGGCGTCCAGATGCTGCCGCTGATTGTCGGAAGTCTGGACAACAAGACCGCCGAGGCCGCGATCGCCGAAGCAGAAGTGGTTGAGCCCGACATGACAGAGGCAGAGGCGGAAACGGATGCACCGGCCACCGGATCTGACGCGCAAAGTGACGACGCGGCGCCGGAAGACAAAAAATAGGTCTTCCTGTTGCCCTGACTGAATGCTAAAGCGCCGCCCACACCGGGTTGATGAAACCCTGTGCCGCTGTAGCTCAGCTGGTAGAGCACGTCATTCGTAATGATGGGGTCGGGGGTTCGAGTCCCTTCAGCGGCACCACTTTCCTAAAAGATGTCAATGACTTCAGTGGGTTGGGGTTGAAATCACTACACATTCGCTACACATGAGCGGGGTGCAGTGGTTATGAAACTTGTCCTGAAAATGGATTATTTGGCGCAAGATTCGAAGTCGGGACGGTACCGCTACAGACGGCGAGTCCCGAGTGAACTGAGGAACCTGATTAATAAGCGAGAGTTCTCGATCTCGCTCAAGACTACAGATAAGCTTGTTGCTTTGGAGCGATATGAGCGAGTGCATCGTGATGTCGAAGCAGAGATTGATGCAGCGAGGTCCATTGATCCTGCAGATGCAAAGCACCGTGCCACTCTCCAAACACTAAGGAAGCATGACCTCGTACCGCCATTGGCGAAATCTCTAGCGCCGGTAACCTTTGCCGCCGATCCAGAAAAGTTTCGCAAGTTTACTGATGCCGCACTTCGTGCCCCTGACCGTGAGTTTGACCAAATCATAGAGGCTAAGTTCTTCGGAGTGCAGAAACCGCCCGTTCGGCTCTCGAAAGCAGTCGGGGCTTATCTCGAAGAACACAAGGAGGCAGACAATGAGCGTGACTTGCGAAAGCAAACTGGACTCGTCGTAAATCTAATCAAGTCAATAACGAGGGAAGCTGATCCGATAATCGATGATATCAACATCGATGTGGCATACTCTTTCCGGGATACGCTTCGTTCCAAGGGTTTAGCCCGAGGAACTATCCAGAGACGGATCAACACTATCCGCGCGATTTTGAACTTTGCCAAGAAACGCTTCCAGCTGAATGGCTATGAAAATCCTTTCAGTGGCCTTGAGGTTGCAAAGACGGCATCTGACCGTCGTGCGAAAGACAGTCGACTGCCATTGACTGTCGAGGAGATACAGCGCTGCAATCCATACGTTCTCTCAAAGAATAGCGATATCGCTGATCTTTGGATCCTAATGACTTTCACAGGCGCGAGACGAAGAGAGCTGCTCGGTCTGGAGTGGCAGGATGTCGATCTAGAACACCCGGTTCCCCATATAATCATTCGCCCGAACAGTATTCGGGGTGTCAAGACGGACACTTCTATTCGCAAGGTTCCTTTTGTGGGCAAAGCGTTGGAAACGATTTCTGTTCGATCTAAGAATGTTGAGTTGAACCAGGCCAGTTTGAAACCAGTTTTTTCTCGCTATGCGTCAACTAATGGCTTTAACACAGCTTCGAGCTTAATGACTAAGGCGATGAAGCAAGCTGGCGTTTGGCAAAAGATAACTAAAGTACCATACTCACTTCGCCATTCGCATAAGGACTGGATGCGTCGAGTTGCACCCGAATACTGGGCGAACCTGGTTCATGGACATGCACAGGGTGGTATCGCAGCAAACTACGGTGGGGACGATATGCTTGACCAGCTTGCGTGCTACATAGAGAAGGCCTGTCGAACTGCAGGTGTATGGGATCTGTGGTAACTTGTGTCCGAAACTATCACTCAGCTCGTCTCAATCGAACGGTTTTTCTGGGGGCTGCGGCGCGGGTCGCGTTCTTCTTTCTCTGAAGCGGCCCAGCGCGCGATCGATCAAATCGTTTGGAGAGTGATCGTCCCAGTTGCCTTGGTATTCAGACATATCCGGCACAGCGCCAGGCAAAGTGTCTGAAAGCTCTCGCAAGACACTATACAAAACCGAGGCTCGGTGGTCTGCGTTCTCTGCCATCGTGGCATACTGCACACGGCCTTCGGCACCCCAGTTAAAGGCGCCGAACGATGTCATTGAAGCCGTGGCAAACAGGGCCAAGACTTCCGGTATGTTATTCGCGACCACTGAGGGAATGCCAAAGTTAACTAGAAACGAGTAGACGCTAAGCGCGTCGAAGATCCAGCGCCAGAGGAACAGAGCGAAAATACCCATTGCGAACGGGTATAGTGTCATGGTCCAGACCAGACTCTTAGATCCGACTAGCTCCTCCCGCAAACCATCTCTAGGACGAAGGTCGTTATAGGAGTCCTCTGTACGCTCGATCGCCCTCATACACCGTTTTTCAATCTGAAACCTTTGAACGTCGGAAAGCTCGATTTCTTCCATTTGATGGCCTCAACTCTTCTCTTGTTTTTCCAGTAACTGTCCTGTTGTCCTCAACGCGCGAAACGCGAGTTTGTGCGTGATTCAGTCGTGTCTCGAAAGAACATTGGTGTGAGGTGCTATCCTCTGGAGATCAATGATCCCAGTTCTCAATGATCCTATGGCTTCAAGAGCTATTGATCATCGAGATGATATCACTGACGACACGCCGACCGCGCGACGAAAGCGAGTAAAAGTTTCGCCGAGGGTCTTCTGGGTCTGGCCTTGCGCTGATCAATCCTAGTGGTTTTCCAAGTCCTCGCATGGGCTTGTCGCCCAATACCCCAAGAACCCTGGCGATTGTCGACTGCTGAAAACCCGTCGCTTCCGTCAACTCACGCACCAACACCTCGCTGCTTCCTTTATGAGCGACCAAGAGCAAGACACGTAGTTTTGTGAGTGTCATATCTTTGTCTAGTGAACCTAAATGAGCCTCCCCAACTGAAC
>NZ_JXYH01000051.1 GCF_001262635.1 Aestuariivita boseongensis | reverse complement strand
CCTCCCTGGAGCCGCCGTTTCTTTTTGTTCGGGGTAGGATTGGGGGCCGGCACGACGCCATTGCCGCCCGTACCAATGGCGCGACAATAGCGGCCTGCGACTTGTTTCAGGAAAGAAGAAGGAGTGAGGTCAGAACGGGATGTCGTCGCTGGATGACACGTAGGAGGCGACGACTTTCTTGATGCCGGCCTTTTCAAAATCGATTTCCAGCTTGTCGCCTTCGATGCCGATAATGGCACCATAGCCGAATTTCTGGTGAAAGACCCGTTCGCCCATGGTGAAGGCGGACACGGCGGTGGCGTCGATCACCGTGTTACGGCTTTCGCGCGGCTGGCTGAGACCGTGCTGGCCAGAGCGCGCCTGCAGGCGCTTCCAGCCGGGGGAGTTGTAGACATTGGCCTCCGCCGCCTTGGTCTCGATGGTGTTTTGCGGCATCGCCGCCCCATAGCCGCCGCCATAAAGGCCAGGCGGGGTGAGAACCTCAACGTGGTCTTCGGGCAGTTCGTCGATGAAGCGGGACGGCATCTGGGATTGCCATTGCCCAAAGACGCGACGGTTGCCGGCGAAGGAGATGGTGCAGAGTTCCTCGGCGCGGGTGATGCCAACGTAAGCGAGGCGCCGTTCCTCTTCGAGGCCCTTGAGGCCGCTTTCGTCCATGGAGCGTTGGGAGGGGAAAAGCCCGTCCTCCCAGCCCGGCAGGAAGACGGCGGGGAATTCGAGGCCCTTGGCGGCATGCAGCGTCATAATCGACACTTTCTGATCGGCATCGGCTTTGTCGTTATCCATCACCAGCGCGATATGTTCGAGGAAGCCCTGGAGGTTTTCGAACGCCTCCAGCGCCTTGACCAGTTCCTTGAGGTTTTCCAGACGCCCCGGCGCTTCGGGCGTTTTGTCGTTTTGCCACATCGTGGTGTAGCCGCTCTCATCCAGGATGATTTCGGCCAGTTCCACATGGGTCATGTCCTTTTCACCGGCCATGCGGCCCCAGCGGGCGATGTCATCGACCAGTTGGGAAAGTTCGTTGCCGCCCTTGCCCTTGATCAGCCCGCCCTGAACGGCCAGCCGCGCGCCTTCGACAAGGCTGACACCGTTTGATCGTGCCGTGCGCTGGATGGTTTGCTGCGCTTTGTCACCAAGCCCGCGTTTGGGGGTGTTGACGATGCGTTCGAACGCCAGATCATCGTCTGGAGAAGTCACGACGCGGAAATAGGCCATGGCGTCGCGGATCTCCATCCGTTCATAGAAGCGCGGGCCGCCGATGACGCGGTATGGCAAGCCGATGGTGAGGAAACGGTCTTCGAATGCCCGCATCTGGTGGGAGGCGCGGACAAGGATGGCCATTTCATTCAGGTCGATGGGCCGCAGGCCACGGGTGCCGCCCTGCATCGCTTCGATTTCTTCGCCGATCCAGCGGGCCTCTTCCTCGCCATCCCAGTGGCCGATCAGGCGGACTTTTTCGCCTTCGTTCTTGTCGGTCCACAGCTCTTTGCCCAGGCGCCCTTCGTTGCCGCGGATCACACCAGAGGCGGCGGCGAGGATATGGGGGGTGGAGCGGTAGTTCTGTTCCAGCCGAACCACATGGGCGCCGGGGAAGTCCTTTTCGAACCGCAGGATGTTGCCCACCTCGGCCCCACGCCAGCCATAGATGGACTGGTCGTCATCGCCGACGCAGCAGATGTTCTTGTGTTGGCCTGCCAGCAGGCGCAGCCACATGTATTGGGCGACGTTGGTGTCCTGGTATTCGTCCACAAGGATATAGCGGAACCAGCGTTGGTATTGGGCCAGCACATCCTCATGCGTCTGGAAGATGGTGAGCATGTGCAAGAGCAGGTCGCCGAAATCGACGGCGTTCAGCTCGATCAGGCGGCGCTGGTATTGGGCGTAAAGCTCAACACCTTTGTTATTGTAGGCCCCTGCATCGGCGGCGGGCACCTTTTCCGGCGTCAGAGCGCGGTTTTTCCAGCCGTCGATGATGGAGGCCAGCTGGCGGGCGGGCCAGCGTTTGTCGTCGATATTGGCGGCCTGCACCAGTTGTTTGAGCAGGCGCAGCTGGTCGTCGGTGTCGAGGATGGTGAAGTTTGATTTCAGGTGGATGCGGTCACGGCTGCCGGTGATCAGGTCGCCTTCCGGGTCGATCCCGATCAGTTCCGCATGGCGGCGCAGCAGCTTGACGCAGATGGCATGGAACGTGCCCAGCCAGGGCATGCCTTCGGCGGCATGGCCCAGCATGGATCCGACGCGATCCTTCATCTCGCGGGCGGCCTTGTTGGTGAAGGTCACGGCCAGGATTTCGTTGGGTTTCGCGGTGCCGGTCATCAGCAAATGCGCAATGCGCGCGGTCAGCGCGCGGGTCTTTCCGGTGCCCGCGCCTGCCAGCATCAGAACAGGGCCGTTCAGCGTTTCGACGGCCTGGCGCTGCGCCGGATTCAACCCCTCAAGATAGGGCGCAGGCCGCGCGGCCATTGCACGGGCCGACAGCGACGCGCCTTCGAAAGCGTCCATGTCATCAAAGCTGCTCATGCGCGTGATCCTACCGTTTGCGGACGCCAAGGAAAAGACAGAAGTTCACCAATTGTTCCATGGATTTGGCAGGTCTTCCCCGGCGTGATCCATTGGACGCGGGCCGTGTTCGCCCTTCCACGATCCTGCAGGGGTTCTGCCTATGATGCGTCGCTGGGTTCGTATTTGCTGCCGACCCGTTCGCGCACCTCGTCCTCGGGCAGATTCTCCCACGGGTCGCCGACTGTGATGAACCCTTCGGCCACCAGCTTTTCCTGCAGGGAGGGGAAGTCAAGCTCGCCCAGGCTGTTGCGTTTGGCCGCGTTGGCCTTCAGCGTCCAGTTACGCGACAGCGCGTCGATCACCACCGGCTGCAACCCGCCAAAGCCAAGAAGATGCGCTTCGATCAGGGTGGTGGCATAGGACCAGCGGCGGATGATCATGGCCAGTTTCTGATCCTCTCGCGCGACAAAAGCAAAGACATGGAGGGCAGAGCCTTCGGCAGCAATGATCTGCTTAGCCGCCTTGTAACGGGCGACCTGTGCCTCGATCGGGTGTTTCTGGGGGTGGTAGATCTCGTAGCCCTGTTCTTCCAGAAGGGCTTCCAGCTTGTGTTCGCCGATCAGGTTGCCGCGCTGCAGGCCCAGCGCGCTGCGCGAGATATAGAGTTTCTCCCCGCCCTGCGGCGCGACATCGGATGCGAAGTTTTCGCGCACAGCCTTGCGATAGCTGGCCGTCCCGCTGCTGATCGCGCCCAGGCCAAAGCCCTGGCCGGGAACGACTAGCTCCTCGACCTCGACCGGGTCTTCCAGGCTTGTGACGGGCAGACGGTTGCCCATCATGTCGAAGAAGGCCGTCTGCAGGTCCCGGGAGGCGCCCGCGAGGCGTGGGCGTTTGGGAATGAACAGAATGCCGCGAAACTCGTCCTGGTTGATATGGCTGAGCGCCCAGAGACGGGTGGTGCTTTCGGCCATGAAATGCGCGAAGTTCTGCCAGAGCACGCCGCCCCAAAGCCACTTGCCTTCAAGGCGTGTCAAAGGGCCCTCGGGCCTGTCGGGGCGTGTGGTCAGAGGCCTGCTTTTGCGCCATAGCGCGCCTTCCGGGCAGTAATCGCCATTGCTGTGCAAAATGCCGGCAGGCTGGACAAAGGCGCTGGTCTGTGGCGGGACGACAATGGCGTTTCGGACGGTCTGAAGGCTCTCGGACCAGCCACCATCGGGCAGTGGGCGACCGATTTCAGCCCCGTCATCCTGCCCCGCGTCGATCGCTGCAAGATCCCGCACGGCGGTCCAGACAAAGCGCGTAGAGACACCCGAAACCTTTTGGAACCCCGCCTTGTTGAGGATCTGCTTGCATGTGCGCATCCCCTCCACCCCATAGACGCCGGGATGAAACTCGATGACGATCGCGCGGATCCCGTCCAGATCGGCGTCACGCAGAAACTCCAGCTCTCCGCCTTCGATGTCCATCACCAGAACAGTGGGGCTGAATTCCTTGCGCACATCATCGAAAGACACGGTCGGGATTTGCACCGCCTGTTTCACGCCCCGTTTCGGCGTCAGAAGCGAGGAGCCCAGAAACGAGTTCGCCAGATGGAATTCGATAGGGTCCGGACGCTCTGCCGCGCTGAGAACAACCTCGTTGCGCACGGAAATCCGGTCATTCAAGCCGTTGAGGTCATACAGTGACAGAATATGCGGGATCAGGTTCGGGTTTGCTTCGAACGACAGCACTTTCTGGGGCATCCGGTTTGCCGCGATCACAGCACCGACGATGCCCAACCCGCTTCCCATTTCAAGGACGCGGTCCGTGTCGGTGACCACGGACAGCGCGCCTGCGATCTCGTCGCCCTCGTAGCGTGCCTTGTTGATCCTGTTGATGCGCATTTCGGACAGAAAAGGCGATGGGGGAACTTTGACGCCAAGGCATGTCGCCACATGGTCAGGGTTCTGCATATCTTCAGGCATGGTCTGCCCCCGGGTTTACAGGCGTTTTCGTCATGATGTCGGCTGGCCGGCGGAATAGGAAGCCTTTCGCGGCGCGCGCCAAAGCTTGATCGCGATAGTCACCTTGATGCCTCACCTGAAGTGTCATTGCTGCATCCGCCCGCCCCTAGTCCGGAAACTTTTCCTGGCCGTATTCCCGGCAGCATTCAAAGAAGGCTTCACGCATCGCGGCATAGTCGGGATGATCCTCTCCCAGCAGATGTTGCTGCCACCAGTCATCGCTGAGATTGAAGAATTCGGTCGATCCGTCGTTGTATTGGATGAACCGATACTCCCCCTTTCGAATGGCCGAACCGTGGTGATTGAATGTGGGAACAGCCCGGTCGGGGTCTGCGGCGCCTTCGGAAACCGCACGGCGCAGCGACCGCCCGGGCGATTGCGCGATTTCGGGATAGCCGATGTAATCCATGACGGTGGGGCCGACGTCGATCAGACCAACCGGATCAGTGACCACGCGCGGTGTCGGGTCGGTAGGGTCGTGAATGATCAGGGGAACGCAGGCGGTCTGTTCCCAAAGCGTAGCCTTGCCGAACCTTTGCTTGTCGCCCAGATGCATGCCGTGATCGGTCAGTATGATGACCAGCGTGTTGTCTGCAAACCGGGACTGTTTCAAAGCGCGCCAGACCTTGCCGAGGTTGTGATCCCCATGACTATAGGCCGAGAAATAGTTACGGATGCTTTTCTTCCAGTAGCGTTTTCTTACCCCTTCGAAGTTCCGCCGCAGTTTTTCCTGCGCATATGGCCCAAACCCGAAGCCCTCGTCCCAGGACGCGGGCTGATGGATGCCACGCAGCGGATACATCTCTTTGAAGCGAACGGGCGTGATAAAGGGCATGTGCGGGCTGTAAAAACCCACCTCCCGATAGAAAGGCTGGTCGCCGTCATAGCTGGTTATGAATTCTTCAAAGGACTTGGCACTGTTGGCGTCATAGAAGAAGTCGTCGTTTTCGGGGTTCAGGGTTGATTGCCCTTCCCCCATGCCGCCTGTCTGGACCTTCTCGAAGGAGGCGGGCAGCGACACGTCGATGTGAAACCCCTTGCGCTCGTCCGAATACAGTTGCTCGTGAATTTTCGGCGGCAACGGCTTGAACCCGTGATGAACCTTTCCGCCGCTTGAACAGAAGAAACCGCCCGACTTCAGGCGATGAGACCACATTTCCTCGACAGGAAGAAAATCGAAGATCTTGCCCTTGGACCTGTCCCAGGGATCCACAAAGCCCAGCTGATGCGGCGATTGCGCGGTCATGAAGCTTGCGCGGGACGTGTTGCAGACCGGCGACTGGCAATAGGCCGCGTGAAACGCAGTGGACTGGGCGCAGATCTCGTCCAGGGCCGGGGTCTGCAGTTCGACGCCGAACACGTCTTTATAGTGCCAGTAGGACACAGCGTCGTCGAAGCTTATCAGCAGGATATTCATGCTTTCAGACGCCATTTGTCATCCTGCCCCCACTATTGAACCGTTCGGATCAGGCCCGCGTTATACCGCGGCCAACCAGTCTTCGGGCAGGTCGATACCACGCGTCTGTGCCGCCGCAGGATTATTCATACCAAAGAACCGGGAAAGAAAGTCGATTGTATCGGTCGCGAAAAGTCGATCGATGACGGGGACCGGGTTGGTCGAGGCGGTTCTTCCAAATCTCTGGTTCAAACTGACACCGAATTTCGCTTCGATGTCCTGATTGCCCGCCCAGAACCTGTCTTTCAGGCGCTGCTGCGCGTTTTGCGAAAGGCGTGGGCGCAGGCCGCTCAGCTTGTTGTCGATATCGGCGATGGCCTGAACATCCAGATTGCCTTCGCGGTTGGTGACAAATCTTTGAAGGTTACCGCTGAGCCGCGCGGAATTCAGGCGTTTGCTTTCCGCGTTTGATTTGAGGTCTGCGGGCTGATCGATGCAGGTCAGGAAATCCTGTATGATGCAATTGCTTTCCAGCGCATGATAATTCCGGACCATGACATTGCTGTTGGTCGCAATCAAAGCGTCGATCATCGCGGCATAGTCGAATTGAATGACCCATTTACGCCAGGCGAACTGGCCCGTTTCAACCACCTGGTCGATGACATCGGACGCATCCAATCCCAGCCCCATCCGCAGGAACTGCAGGTACAGGCTTTCGAGATACTCAACCTGGTTTCGCAGGTAGACCAGGAATACGGGTTTGGCGTTCAACTGATCCGCAATCTCCATTAGGCGTGCGAGCGCCTTGGGATTTCGCAGATGCGTTTCGAAATCCTCGCTGGAAAAGCAGACGGTATGCGGGTTGGACGCTTTGATCACGTCGATCATGCCCGCGATGTTGCCCTGGGCCTTTCTGAATGCGTGTGGCCCCTTTATCGACTTCGCCAACCAGTGATGCGCGAACACCTCTCCGGTTTGGTAACTTGGGTATGACACTCCGTGGCTTTCCAGGCTTGGCGCCATGTCAACCAATGCGGATTGAAGTGTCGTTGACCCGGTTTTGTGCAAACCACAATGAATAACCAGCCTCATATCGCTGCTCCCAGCCTGTTTCGCCGCTTTGCGGTCTTATCTGCTTGCCGTCAGCTCTTTTTGCCTGTGTGGCCAACGGTAATGGCATGATTCTGCACCATTATCTGGCACTCTGCAAGGACGCCTTGCGTTTGGCGGCCATCAACACCGTGGCTCATGCGCTGCACATTAACCAAAACCCAGCGCGTTGCCCCGAAGCGATCGGCGTGTGCGCACCCGGCGACGGGTGCATCGGACAAGAGGTTTCGCGCGAAACAGGGCCGCGGCCGCGTGACAGCGGTCGCGCGCCCCGGCATAAAGCGGCCATGGATCTTGATTCACGCTATCCCGGACTGACTGATCTGAAGCAGGCCGCGCAAAGGCGCCTGCCGAAATTCGTTTGGGAATATCTGGACAGCGGCACCGGAAGCGAGGCAACCAAGGCGCGAAATCGCGTGGCGCTGGATGCGATTGGCATGATGCCGTCGATCCTGCATGGGGAGTTCGCGCCCGATCTGTCGACCACCTTTCTGGGACAAAGTTTCCCTGCCCCGTTCGGCATCGCGCCCGTGGGCATGTCAGGGCTGATCTGGGCCGATGCAGAGGGGCACCTGGCCCGTTCGGCGGCAAGAAACGGCATTCCCTATTGCATGTCGACCGCCGCAAGCCAAAGCCCCGAGGATATTACGCCCGCCCTGGGCGCGCATGGATGGTACCAGCTTTATCCGCCACGCGACGAAGAGATCCGACGCGATATGCTGGCGCGTGCACGGGATGCCGGGTTCACCACGCTGGTGCTGACGGTGGATGTGCCAGTGGCCTCACGCCGCGAGCGGCAGACGCGGTCGGGGCTGCGCCAGCCGCCCAAGCTCACGCCACGGCTGATGGCGCAGGTGGCGATCAGGCCCGCCTGGGCGCTGACCATGGCGCGGCGCGGGATGCCCTGGATGCGGACGTTTGACAAATATGCGCCCTCCACCCCCGGCACGCTACCACCTACGGCGCATGTGGGATATCTGCTGCGCACCTCGCCCGACCGGGCCTATCTGGACTGGCTGCGGCGCGAATGGGACGGGCCGCTGATCGTCAAGGGCGTGCTCAGGCCCGAGGATTGCGCCGGCCTGGAAGAGGCCGGGGTCAATGCGATCTGGGTGTCGAACCATGCGGGCCGTCAATTCGACGGTGCGCCTGCGGCGATCGACATGCTGCCCCTGATCCGCGAGGCAAGTGCCCTGCCCCTGATCTTTGACAGCGGGGTCGAGGGCGGTCTGGATATTCTCCGGGCGCTGACATGCGGCGCGGATTTCGTGATGCTGGGACGCGCCTGGCATTTCGCACTGGCCGCGTTGGGGCCGCAGGGGCCGGATTACCTGTTTGGCATGCTGTGCAAGGACATGATTTCGAACATGGGCCAGCTGGGCGCACGCAATCTGCGCGAGATCCCGAAACCCGTCGCGCTGGGATAGAGCGGGGACGGATTTTCGAAAATCCGTCCTTCGCTGTGGCGGCTGACGTAAGACACGCGGATTTTTCGAAAAATCCGCGCGCCCTTTACAGACCCTTGGCGCGATAGCTGGCCGCAACCTTGCCGATGGAAACCAGATAGGCGGCGGTGCGCAGGTCATCCACGTCGTCGCGGGAATGCCAGACCTCGCGCATGGACTGGTAGGCGATCCGCATCGTGTCATCGAGGCCCGAGCGCACCAGCTCCAGCTCATCCGCGCCGCGCAGGTATTTCTGTTTGAAATCGGGGCTCAGCTGCCACCCGATGCCGCTGTCGGCGCTCAGCCGTTCCAGCTCGTCAATGACCAGTTGGTGGCGCGACTCCTCCTGACGACGCTGCATCCGGCCAAAGCGGATATGGCTCAGGTTCTTGACCCATTCGAAATAGGACACCGTCACACCACCCGCGTTGGAATACATATCCGGAATGATCACCGTGCCTTTCTGGCGCAGGATATCATCGGCGCCTGCCGTGATCGGGCCATTTGCGGCCTCGATGATCAGCGGGGCCTTGATGCGTTCAGCGTTCGTCAGGTTGATCACCCCTTCAAGGGCCGCCGGGATCAGGATGTCGCACTCCTCTTCCAGGACACTGGCGCCTTCAGCTGTATGGGCGGCATCGGGGAATCCAGTCACGCCGCCATGGCCTGTGATCCAGTTATGCACCGCCTCGACATCAAGGCCGTTGGGGTTAAAGAGCGCCCCGTCCCGTTCGATGATGCCGGTGATCACGCAGCCATCCTCCTCCATCAGGAATTTGGCGGCGTGGTAGCCCACATTGCCCAGACCCTGCACGATCACCCTTTTCCCATTGAGTGACCCGGTGAGGCCGGCCTTGGTCATGTCCCGCTCATCCCGGAAAAATTCGCGCAGGGCGTATTGCACGCCCCGGCCCGTCGCCTCTACCCGGCCGGCAATGCCGCCTGCGTTCAGCGGCTTGCCCGTCACACAGGCGCGCGCGTTTATATCGGTCGTGTTCATCCTTGCATATTGGTCCGCGATCCAGGCCATTTCCCGTTCGCCGGTGCCCATGTCGGGCGCGGGCACGTTCTGGGAGGGGTGGATCAGGTCGCGCTTGGCCAGCTCATAGGCGAAGCGGCGGGTGATCAGTTCCAGCTCATGCTCGTCATATTGACGGGGATCGATGCGCAACCCACCTTTCGAGCCTCCAAACGGCGCCTCGACCAAGGCGCATTTGTAGGTCATCAGCGCCGCCAGCGCCTCCACCTCGTCCTGGTGGACATTGGGCGCGTAGCGGATGCCGCCTTTCACGGGTTCCATATGTTCGGAATGCACCGAACGGTAGCCGGTAAATGTTTGCATCCGGCCGCGCAGCCGCACACCAAAACGCACCGTATAGGTGGAGTTGCAGACGCGGATCTTTTCCTCCAGCCCCGGAGCCAGGTCCATCAGGGCAACGGCCCTGTTGAACATCAAATCCACGCTTTCGCGGAAGCTGGGTTCGGCTTTGACGGCTTGGTTCATGTAATCTGTCCCTGTTGTTGGCGAATATGCCCGGTGCGATCCCGAGTCGGCCTGATTTTGATGCCCTCACTATGAGGGCTTGGTAAAATCAGTGCACCTTTTTTAAGCAGGATACAAATTTCGCCCATTCCCAGCCCCGCAAAGCAAGAGATTGCCATCGCTGTTCGCACAGCGGCAACAATGCGGATCAGACCGTGAAACTGTCGCCATCTCCACAGGCCAAGCCCCTCAATTTGAACGAGAAATGCCCCAATTTGGCCATGTTCCGGGACGATACCATGCTTGCCGCAATGTGTCCGGCACCTGAAGACGTTCAGGTTTGCAAGAAAGGCGAAACGATGAAACCGTTTGATTATCGCAAGACATTCACTGCCTGCAGCGCACTGCTGCGGCCCGCGTCATTCTGGCGCCGGGAGGATGGGGCAATGACAATTTTCGGGCTGATGCTGATTATGGCCATGGTCATGGTCGTCGGTATCGGCGTCGATATCATGCGGTACGAGCGTGACCGCGTGCAACTGCAGAACACCCTTGACAGGGCCGTGCTGGCTGCCGCCGACATGGATCAGCCGCTGGAGCCGAAAGCCGTGGTGGAGGATTACTTCGCCAAGGCCGGTTTGTCGGACAGCCTGACAAGTGTGGTTCCCGTGACGACCTTGGGATCGCGCCAGGTGACGGCGCAGGCCAATATGAACGTCGACACCTTCTTCATGCAGATGTTCGGATATGAGACGCTGGGCGTTCAAAGCGTCAGCGCCGCGCAGGAATCCGTGCCCAATGTCGAGATTTCGCTTGTCCTCGATATCTCGGGTTCGATGCGCTATTCGAACCGCATGAACGAGCTGCGCCCCGCCGCGCGCGACTTCGTGTCCAGTGTGCTGGGTGAAGGCAACAATGTGGGCAACGGCACCGATACCGTAACCTCGGTGAACCTGATCCCCTATGCGGGCCAGACCAACCCCGGACCCGAGATGTTCGAATATCTGGGCGGCCGCCGTTTCGGCACCAGTGAAAACGATGTGTTCGACGAATGGCAGCAGGACATTTCGAACGTGGCTGTGTGGTTCGACCTGAATGGCAACGGCGAAGTAGACGTTGAGGATACCGGAGAAGGCAAAGATTTCAGCGCGAAGATCGAAGACTACCCTGGTGCTGACGTCGAGGGTTTCGACAAGGATAACCTGAACGAATATTACGAATACGTTGTGGCCTACGTTAAACGTCTGGCTGAACGGACCGGAGCCCCCCTGCCTGAGAGCGCCGCTGCTCTGGGTGCGTCGATCAAGGGCGGCCAGCAGGAAACGACCTTCTTCTATTCCACGACCGGTGATCAGATCGCCGCGCCGAAGGACTTCTGGACCAAAACGGACCTTACGATCAGCTTTAACGATTTCTACAGCGAGGTCGTGCCGAACAACCTGTCATCCTGCCTGGAAATGACAAGCGGTGATTTCACCCATTCAAATCTGCCATCGGGCAGCACCGAACAGGTGGGGCACTTCATGAAGTGGAGCATCGCATCCTCGGTCATGGACTGGGGTTGGTGCCCGTCCGATGACACGGCGATCCAGTACGCCCAGACCGATGAAACCGCTCTGCACAACTTCATCGATGGCATCCGCATGCATGACGGGACCGGCACATTCTATGGTATGAAGTGGGCTTTGACCCTGCTGGATCCCAGCACATCCGCCGCGTTCAGCCATCTGAACGGCCTTGGGCTGGTACCTGATGGCGTCGAAGATCGCCCTGCTGCCTGGGATGATGCGGATACGACCAAATACATCGTTCTGATGACAGATGGTCAGATCACCGATCAGTTCCGCCCGTTCGACAAGCTGGATCCGATCCACGCGACCGTTGAATTCAACAATCAGGAAGGAAACCCCGAATACACGCTGAGCCCGCGGTCGACCAACCTGAACCGTTTCTATGCTCAGTGCGACCTGGCCAAGAACAAAGGTGTAACCATCTATACCATCGCGTTTGACGCGCCCGCGGGTGCCTCGACCGAGATGCGCAACTGCGCTTCGTCGCCCGCGCATTTCTTTGAAGTGGCCAATGGTGCCCTGGACGATGCGTTCACCGCGATCGCGAGCCAGATCAACAAACTGAGGCTGACACAATGATGCGGTTTCTGACAAAGCCCTTCCGTGGGTTCTTCCGCAAGGAAGATGGCAACGCCACGATCGAATTCGCGATCCTCTTCGTGCCGATGTTTTCCACACTGATGTGGGCGGTCGAGCTTGGGATGATCCACATCAACCATTCCATGCTGGAACGGGCAGTGGACAGCACGGTGCGCGATCTGCGACTGGGCACCGGCACTGCGCCGCAACATGCACAGATCCGCGACATGATCTGCGACCGGGCCATGTTCATCGACGATTGCAGCACCACGGTGCGGCTTGAGATGATCCGCATCGACCCGTTCAACTGGCAGAACCCGCCGACGGATATCGACTGTATTGATGCAACACAGCCGATCGAACCGGTGCGGTCCTTCGTCAACGGTGCAAGCAACGAACTGATGTTCCTGCGCGTCTGTGCGAAATATGACCCTATCCTGCCCCATATCGGGCTGTCACAGAGTCTGGACCTTGATGGGAACCTGATGTTCCCGCTGGTCGCAACCGCTGCCTTCGTTCAGGAGCCGAGCTAAGCCATGACCATTCTGACATCTCTGAAAAACGCCCTGAAGCGCTTTCGCCGCGACACCAGCGGGTCGGCCACGATCGAATTCGCGATCATCATGCCGATGCTCTTCTGGACCTATGCGTCAACCTATGTGTTCTTTGACGGCTTCCGTCAGAACACGATCAACCTGCGCGCCGCCTACACGATCGGCGACATGATCTCGCGTGAGACGCAGGCGCTGACGCCGGCCTACATCGACTCGATGTACAACATGACCCAGCTGCTGACGCGGACGGATTCTCCGATGTCGCTGCGCATCACCGTGATCCGCTGGGACGCGGAGGACAACCAGTTCTATCTGGACTGGTCACAAGCGCGCGGTACGGTGACCGCGCTGACCCAGGGCGACATGGCGAATATCGCCACCCGCCTGCCGGTGATGCCCGACGAGGAGCGTGTGATCCTCGTCGAAACCTGGAACACCTGGGAACCGGTCCTGCAAGTGGGCCTGGGCGAACGGTCGATGGACAATTTCATCTTTACCCGGCCGCGTTTCGCACCGCAGGTGGTATTCGACGGCGGGGCCTAACCGCGCTCGATCAGTCTGGCCGAGATCAGATCGGCCATGACCTTGGATTGCGAAGCGGGCGTGACGCCCCCTACCCCGATCCGGCGGCCCGTCCGCCACCATAGCCCCGGCTCCCACCTGTTGGCGGCCGGGGTTTTGGTTTTCAGCATGAACCCGTTCGATGGTTTGAAGGCCAGCATCCCGCGTTCGACCTTCTCGATATCGTCCATGCGGGCGATCACCTCGCCCGACTGGGTGACAAGCCCCTCATCGGTCAATTCAATCCAGCCATCCGTGGCCCTGCGCATCTTGTCGCCCAGCCACAGGGACGCCCCGCCCATCACCAGCAGAAAGACCTGCCAGGCAGGATCGGGCGGTGTGGTGAAAGCCACATAGATCAAAAGCCCGCCCAGAAAAACGAGCATACCCACGCCCAGCCATCTGCGCGGCTGCGATGCGGCTATCCGGGGCTGAAACGGATCGGCCATGTTGCGTCCCTTTTTCCTGTCCGGTCAGGGCTCTAACGCAAGTGGAGCGAGGGAAACAGCCCTATTCGGCGGCGGCGCGGCGGACAATCACCTCGGCCCCCGGCTCTTCTGGTTCGTCATCGACCATCTCCGGCGGAAACCCCGGCGCGCGGATATCAAGGCCCGTGGCCTCTTCCAGCCGTTTGATGATGTTGGGGCTCAGTTCGCGCGGCCCAAACCGTGCAATCCCGTCCTGGAAGATCGAGATCAGCAGCGGGTTCACCTCAAGCGGCACACCGGCGCGGTCGGCCACCTGCTGAAACAGTCCGATATCCTTTGCCACCAGATCCATCGTGAACGAAATATCGCGCGACCCGTTCAGAATCACCTGGCTTTCGGTTTCATGCACGAAAGACGTGCCCGACGAGATCGCAATCGCCTCATAGGCCGTGCCCAGATCCATGCCTGCGCCCTTGGCGACCGTCAGCGCTTCGGCACAGCTGACCAGATTGGCGGTGGCCAGATAGTTGGTGATCACCTTCAGGATCGAGGCCGAGCCGATATCGCCCGTATGCAGCACACGCCGCCCCATGATCGTCAGAAGCGGCAGAATGCGTTCAAACGTCGCCCGGTCGCAGCCCGCGAAGATCGAGATATTGCCGGTATCGGCCCGGTGGCATCCGCCCGACACCGGGCAATCCACCGCCGCACCGCCCTTGTCGATGACCATTTGACCCAGGCGCTTGACCTCGGCCTCGTCGGTGGTCGACATCTCAAGCCAGATCTTGCCAGGACCCACTTCGGCCAGCATCTGCATCAGCACCGCGTCCGAGGCGGCGGGACTGGGCAGGCAGGTGATCACCACGTCGCAGTCGCGCATGACCTGAGCGGGGCTTTCGCCCGCCGTCGCCCCGGTGGCAACCTTGGCCGCCACCAGGTCAGGGTTCAAGTCATATACCATGACGTCCTGCCCGTTGCGGATCAGGCTGCCCGACAATTTGCCACCGACATTGCCCAGACCGATAAAACCGATTTTCATGATGCTGTCCCTTCGTGCATTTGCGCCGACACTCAGACGCAAATCGCGACCCGTCGCGCCTGAATGCGACCTGTCTGCGACGGGCCAGCCCTTTCCTGCGCGTCAGTCCGCGCCCACCATCTGGCGCACCATGTCCCAGTAAAGGGTTTGCACCTGATCCAGCGACAAGCGCCCGCCCGCGCGGTACCATGTGTTGACTCCCGTCAACATCGCAATGATGGCCAGAGAAGCCACTTTGGGATCGCTGATCGTGAAGGCCCCAGCGGCCACACCATCGCTCAGGATCTCTTCCAGCGCGGTTTCATAGCGGCGGCGCTGCGCTTCGATCGCGAGGAAGTTCTCGGGTGTCAGGTTGCGCAGTTCCATATAGGAGATGAAGACAGCCTCGGCCCGTTCCAGGTTGAATCGGATGTGAAAGCGCGCAAAGGCCTCAAGCCGGGCTTTTGGCGTGTCGCCCTTGGGTTCTTCCTCCCACGCGGACAGCAGCGACTGCATATGTTCGTCCATCAGCGCGAAAAGCAGCGTCTGCTTGTCCGGGGTGTAGTTGTAAAGCGCGCCCACCTGCACGCCCACCTCGCCCGCGATCTGGCGCATGGAGACGGCGGCAAACCCGCTTTGGGCAAACAGCCGGAGCGCCGCGGTGCGAATGCGCGGTCCGGTGATATCGGAATGGGAGCCAGCGGTGCGTGCCATGCCTGACAGGTTATCTGAACAGACGTTCAGATAAAAGCCCCGGCTTGCGCGATCCGGGCGCTTGGGGCACAACTCGTGACATGATCCGCGCACCCGCCCTCCCTCTGTTAAAAACGCTGCTGCTTTGTGCGGTCGTTTTGGCGGTGGCAGCCTGTACCGACCCGCCCGACCTGGATGCAAGCGTGGATCCGGCGCTGGAACAGGCAGATTACCCTCAGCTTGTGCCGGTCGCGCAGATCCTGGGCCCGGATACACCCGATCCGGAGGCCGATCTTCAGCGCACCGAACGGCTGGAAGCCCGTGCGGCGGGATTGCAGGCGCGGGCCGCTGGCCTGCAACGCACCAGCGGCATTGACGAGGAAACGCGGCGCAGGCTGAACAGCGATATCCAGACCGACTGACCCGCTGGTTGCGCGCGTCCCCGCAACGGGCTAGGAGACAAATGTTGCCTGCAGCCTCAAGAGGATTTCCATGACCGCTTCGCTTCGTCTCGGCATAGCCGGCCTCGGCACCGTTGGCATCGGTGTCGTCAAGATCGTCCGCCAGCAAGCGACCCTTCTGAGCGCGCGCACCGGGACGCAAATCACGATTTCGGCGGTTTCGGCACGGACAAAAGGCAAGGACCGGGGCGTGTCGCTTGCCGGGTATGACTGGGAAGACGATCCGGTCAAGCTGGCCACGCGCGATGACCTCGATGTCTATGTCGAACTGATGGGCGGCACGGACGGACCTGCCAAAGCCTCGGTCGAGGCGGCGCTGAAAGCCGGCAAGGACGTGGTCACCGCCAACAAGGCAATGCTGGCCGTTCATGGTCAGGCGCTTGCCGAACTGGCCGAGGAACATGGCCGCGTCATCCGGTATGAGGCTGCTGTGGCCGGCGGCATCCCCGTGATCAAGGCGCTTACCGAAGGGCTGGCAGGCAATGAAATCACTCGCGTCATGGGCGTGATGAACGGCACCTGCAACTATATCCTGACCCGGATGGAGAAGGCGGGCCTGACCTATGAGGAGGCCTTCGCGGAAGCCGACGGGCTGGGCTATGTGGAGGCGGATCCGACGCTGGATGTGGGCGGGATCGACGCGGGTCACAAGCTGGCGATCCTGTCGGCGATTGCCTTCGGCACGAAACCGGATTTTGACGGAATCGAGCTGGAAGGCATCACCCGCGTGTCGATCGAGGATATCCGCGCCGCGGCCGACATGGAGTATCGCATCAAGCTGCTGGGCGTGGCGCAGCGCACGGGCCGCGGATTGGAGCAGCGCATGCAGCCCTGTCTTGTGCCCGCCAACTCGCCCCTGGGACAGCTGGAGGGCGGCACGAACATGGTTGTGATCGAGGGCCATGCCGTCGAACAGATCGTCCTGCGCGGCCCCGGAGCGGGCGAAGGCCCGACCGCCAGCGCGGTGATGGGCGATGTCTGCGATATCGCGCGCGGGTTCCGCCTGCCCGTCTTTGGCCAGCCCGCCACCACACTGGAAGCGGCGAAAAGCGCGCGCTCTGAACTGCCAGCGCCCTATTACCTGCGGATGACGCTTTTGGACAAACCCGGCGCATTGGCCAAGATCGCGGCGATTTTGGGCAATTCCGGCATCTCGATCGACCGGATGCGCCAATATGGTCACGACGACACGAACGCGCCTGTGCTGATCGTGACGCACAAGACCTCGCGCGCGGCGCTGGACGAGGCGCTGGCCGCCATGGGCCAGACCGATGTGGTGATGGCGCCACCGGTCGCGTTGCGCATTGAACATGTATAAGACCGCCCCAGGCGGCAGGATGATAAGGGACAGCTTTTTATGAGTGACGATACCGAATTTCACGACCGCATGCTCTCATTGGGTCTGGCGCGGGTGGCTGAACAGGCCGCGCTGGCCTCGGCCGATCTGATCGGACGTGGCGATGAAAAAGCCGCCGACCAGGCCGCCGTGAATGCCATGCGCGAACAGCTGAACCTGCTGGATATCGCGGGCGTTGTCGTGATCGGCGAAGGGGAACGCGATGAAGCGCCGATGCTCTATATCGGCGAAGAGGTGGGTACCGGGAACGGCCCCGGTGTGGACATTGCTCTGGACCCGCTGGAAGGCACGACACTGACCGCCAAGGATATGCCCAACGCACTGACCGTGATCGCCATGGGGCCGCGCGGGTCGATGCTGCATGCGCCTGACGTCTATATGGAAAAGCTGGCGGTGGGTCCGGGCTTTGAACCGGGTGTTGTCAATCTGGACATGAGCGCCTCGGAGCGGGTGGAGGCATTGGCCGCAGCGAAGGGCTGCAAGCCGTCCGATATCACCGTCTGCATCCTGGAACGCCCGCGCCATGAAGAGATGATTGCGGGTGTCCGCTCCACCGGTGCGGCAATCCGGTTGATCACCGATGGCGACGTTGCAGGCGTGATGCACTGCGCCGAAGCCGATGTCACCGGCATCGACATGTATATGGGCACGGGCGGCGCGCCCGAAGGGGTGCTCGCGGCGGCTGCACTGAAATGCATGGGTGGCCAGATCTTTGGACGGCTTCTGTTCCGCAATGACGATGAGGTCTCTCGCGCCACGCGGGCCGGGATCACCGATCTGGACCGCGTCTATACCCGCGATGAAATGGTCACCCAGGATGTGATTTTCGCCGCAACCGGCGTGACAGGTGGCAGCCTGCTGCCTGGCATTCGGCGTGAGCCGGGTTGGGTGACGACCGAGACGCTGCTGATGCGCTCGAAGACCGGATCGGTGCGCCGGATGGAATACCGCACGCCCGTGGAGTAACGGGGTGAAGCGCCCTGCGGGCGTTTTGGGTATTTGAGGCCAGAAAGAAGCAGGAGGGCGCGTGAGCTTTCTGGGGGTGGAGCGGTCGATGACGGGTCGGCGCTGGGTTGGTCCAGACGCCGGTATTGACCGCGCGGCGGAAGCTTTGGTTCAGGGCTGTGATCTGCCACATCCGGTGGCCTTGGTTCTCGCCCGTCGAGGCGTGGGGCCGGAAACCGCCGAGGCCTATCTGAAGCCCTTGTTGCGGGATCTGCTGCCCGATCCGAGATCATTGAAGGATATGGAGCGGGCTGCGGCGCGGTTCCTTCAGGCGGTGGAGCGGCGCGAGCAGATTGCGATCTTTGCCGATTATGATGTGGATGGCGGCAGCTCGGCGGCGCTGCTGATCTGGTGGCTGCGCGACATGGGGTTGAGCGCCACACTCTATGTGCCGGACCGTATTGATGAGGGGTACGGCCCGAACCCACTCGCGATGGCGGCGCTGGCGCGCGATCACGATCTGATCCTGTGTGTGGATTGCGGGACGCTGTCTCATGACGCTTTGGCGGCGGCGGAGGGCGCGGATGTCGTGGTGCTGGATCACCACCTGGGCGGGGAGACCCTGCCCCCTGCTTTAGCGGTCGTGAACCCCAACCGGCAGGATGAAAGCGGCGATCTGGGCCATCTTTGCGCGGCAGCGGTTGTGTTTCTGATGCTGGTCGAAGCCGGGCGGCAATTGCGCGAGGCGGGCAAGACCGGACCTGATCTGATGTCGCTTCTGGATCTGGTCGCGCTGGCCACGGTGGCCGATGTCGCGCCGCTGACCGGCGTAAACCGGGCCTTGGTGCGCCAAGGGTTGACCGTGATGGGGCGCAGGCATCGCCCTGGCTTGGTGGCGCTGGCCGATGCGGCGCGTTTGGATACGGCCCCGCAAGCCTATCATCTGGGATTTGTGCTGGGCCCGCGCGTGAATGCCGGGGGCCGGATCGGGCAAGCCGATTTGGGCGCGCGCTTGCTGTCCACCGCCGATCCGCATGAAGCCAGCGCCATGGCCGCGCGGCTGGAAGAGCTGAACGCCGAGAGGCGCGAGATCGAGGCGCAGGTGCGTTTGGCCGCGCTGGACCAGGCCGAGGAGCGGGGTCTGGACGCGCCGCTGGTCTGGGCCGCGGGGGAAGGCTGGCATCCCGGGGTCGTGGGGATCGTCGCCTCCCGCCTGAAGGAAACCGCGAACCGGCCCGCGATTGTCATCGGATTTGATGGGGACGAGGGCAAGGGATCTGGGCGCTCGGTCTCTGGCGTGGATCTGGGCGCGTCGATCCAGCGGCTGGCGCAAGAGGGGCTGCTGATCAAGGGCGGCGGGCACAAGATGGCCGCGGGCCTGACCGTTGCGCGCGATCAGTTGGAGCCCGCGATGGCGCGGCTGTCGGAGCTTTTGGCCAAACAAGGCGCCGGTGAGGCCGGCCCCGCCGATCTGCGCCTGGACGGCGCGCTGATGCCGGGGGCTGCAACGCCCGAGTTGATCACAGCGCTGGAGGATGCCGGGCCCTTCGGTGCCTCCTCCCCCGCGCCGCGTTTTGCTTTGCCGGAGATGCAGATAAAATTTGCCAAGCGCGTGGGCGAGACGCATTTGAAACTGACGATCTCGGACGGGATGGGGGCTGGGTTGGACGCAATCTGTTTTGGCGCGTTTGAGAGCGATCTGGGCCCCCGGCTGAGCGCCGGAGATGGTGCGCGATATCATCTGGCAGGCCGGTTGGAGATCAATCACTGGGGCGGCCGCCAGCGCGTGCAAATGCGTGTGGAAGACGCGGCGCCTGCGTAACCCCCTGCCCATGAAAAAAGCGCCCTTCGACGCAACTTTCTGCTTGCACGCGGGCGTCCGATTTCATAATCACCCGCTCACGACCTGAAGTGGCCCGTTCGTCTATCGGTTAGGACGCCAGGTTTTCAACCTGGAAAGAGGGGTTCGATTCCCCTACGGGCTGCCACCTTATTGAGCCAAATCTTTGATTTTCATGAGAAAATCTCTGATTGCAAAACTAACGTCCCCCAGAAAATCCCCCACGCTTACTTGGACCGCCCCGGATATTTCGGGAATATGAGTCGTCCAATCAGGTGTAGCAGCGCGCGGTAATGACAAAATTTTTGCTCTTGCTGACGACCACCCCAAGCTACCGCTGCTTTGCGTTTGTTGCTCCCCAAAACTGCCCCCAGCCTCAACGGAAGCTTTTACCAACAGCGGGCGTTCAACAAAATCCGAGCAACGACCGGGTTGCGGACAAACCGGCCTGATGCACCAGCGGCATCGGTTATCGATTAGCTCCCTTTACTTCAGCCACATCATCGCTGCAGTGCAGCTCAGTTTCCCGAAAGCAGTTGTTAAACTCGCGCAAAATGAGCCAGACCCAAACTGGTCGTTCAACGCGCGAGCTTTCGATGTCTCACATGCGGAAAAAGCGGTCCACGGCATTGCGGATCTCGCAGAGCCCGAACAGCTGAGCGTGACAAGGGTTTGCTTGCGGAGCTATGGTTTTCAAGTTTGGTTTCAATGCAATAGATCCAAAATCCGCCGTTTGTGATCCAGTTCACACCGAAAGAGGCTGACATCAGATATCCTTGCCTAAGGGCGGTCCCTTGCCGTCCGGAAAGTGGAGGAGACCATGATTCAGATCACCACATTGGATGGCGGTACAGCACGTGTAGCGCCCGAAACGATAGAAACGCTGGATGCATCCCTCAGAGGGAGCGTGTCCCGGGATGGTGACCCGGGGTATGACGACGCGCGGACCCTTTGGAACGCGATGGTGGATCGCCGCCCGGGATTGGTGGTGCATGCCGCAGGTACAAGCGACGTCCAGCAGGCCGTTGCGTTTGCCCGCGCGCACAATCTCTTGATGGCAATTCGGGCCGGCGGGCATCAAATCGCCGGGCATGCGGTGGCGGATGGCGCGCTTTTGCTGGACCTGTCATCCATGACCTCGGTCAGCGTCGACCCCGTGGCCAAAACCGCCCGGGTTGAGCCAGGCGCCCTGCTGGGCGACGTGGACAAGGAAACCCAGGCCCATGAGCTGATTGTTCCGACGGGCATCAATTCGACAACCGGGATTGCGGGACTGACGCTTGGAGGCGGTTTTGGCTGGACCACGCGCCGGTTCGGCATGACGATCGACAACTTGCTTGCAGCAGAAGTCGTCACCGCAGATGGTACCATCCTGACATGCGACGACACGCAGAACGCAGATCTGTTCTGGGCGCTGCGCGGTGGGGGCGGGAATTTCGGCGTCGTCACGGCGTTCCATTTCCGGCTGCATGCGCTGGGGCCCGAGGTGATGTCGGGGCTAATCGTGCACCCGATCTCCGAAGCGGCCGAATTGCTGGGCGGGCTCAGAACAATCATCGATGGCGCCGATGACAAGCTGACCGTCTGGTCGGTGATGCGCAAGGCGCCGCCCTTGCCGTTCCTGCCGGAGGAATGGCACGGAAAGGAGGTCTTGATATTTGCTGCATGCTATTGTGGTGACATGGCCGAGGGCGAAAAGGCGCTTGCAGGTCTGCGGGCGCTGGGGTCGCCAATTGTCGATGTGATCGGACCGCACCCCTTCGTGGGCTGGCAGGCTGCGTTCGATCCGCTTTTGACACCGGGTGCGAGGAATTATTGGAAAAGCCATGATTTCGAGTATCTGCCGGATGATGCGATTACCACGCTGGTCGATGCCATCGGCCAACTGCCCGATCCGCAGTCGGAAGTGTTCATCGCCCATGTCGGCGGGGCCATGGCGCGGGTATCACCAGATGCCACGGCCTATTCCGAGAGGTCCGCGCATTTCATCATGAATGTACACACGCGCTGGAGCCATGCAGCGCAGGATGATGCCTGCATCACTTGGGCGCGAAAGCTCTTTGACGATATGAAGCCCTATGCGACGGGCAGTGCCTATGTGAACTTCATGCCCGACGACGAGGCCGACCGTGTCAGTACAGTATACGGGCCGAACATGAAGCGGCTGTCCGAGGTCAAGGCGGTCTATGACCCGGACAACTTCTTCCGTTGCAATCACAACATTCCACCCGCTCGGACGCAGGAGGCGGCCGAGTAGCAAGCATGGTGCAAACGCCCGGGCCCGCACGTCGGTGCAGGCCCGGGCGCCTGTGCAGGGGTAAACTTGCTTGTCATGGTTGAAACGCGCATTCTAGGAAAATGACACTGCACATCGAGACATGGCTGAGTGACCTGGGCCTGGATCAATACGTCGACGCCTTTCGCGAAAACGACGTGGATGACCGGGTTCTGCCCCTGCTGACGGGCGATGACCTGAAAGAGCTTGGGGTCAGTCTGGGGCACAGGAAGCTGATCCTTGCAGCGCTGGCCGACCTGTCGCCCGAGGCAGCCGATGAAGGGGCGCAAGACCACGCGGAGCCTGACACCAAGACGCCCCCTCCGCCCGTGACCCTGACGCAGGCCGCAACGGATGAGCCAGATTCCGCCGCGCCGGCCGAGCGTCGACATCTGACAGTGATGTTTGCAGATCTGGTCGGATCGACAGAACTGACAAACCGACTTGATCCCGAGGACATGCGCGGTCTTTTGCAGCGGTATCAGGACGCCGTCGCGGGGGCCGTCAGCCGCTATGGCGGATATGTGGCAAAATATATGGGCGATGGCGTGTTGATATTCTTTGGCTGGCCGCGGGCCTACGAAGATCACGCCGTGCGGGCGATCAAGGCAGGTCTGGACATCGTACAGCGCGTGACGGGTCAGACCGCGCCGGATGGCGCGCCCCTGTCCGTTCGGATGGGTATCGCCAGCGGCGAGGTCGTGGTGGGTGATGCAATCGGCGAAAACACCTATGAGGAAGGGGCGATGACCGGTCCGATCCTAAATCTGGCGGCACGCATCCAATCACACGCCCCGCCAAACTGCATAGTTATGCCTGAGGTAGGTACCGAAGCATCGCTGAAGAAAATGTTCGAGTTTGTGCCGATGGGTGACGTATCGCTCAAAGGGTTCGACACGTCCTATGCTTTGTTGCAAGTCACGGCCGAACGGGATGCCGAGAGCCGGTTTCATGCGGCCCATAGCGAAAGTTCGGCCGACGTGATGATCGGCCGCACGCTGGAACGTGACATCCTGCGGCAGGCGTGGCAGCGCGCGCAGGACGGAAAGGGCGAGGTTGTCTTGCTGACGGGCGAAGCAGGCATCGGCAAATCCAGAACGACCGAGGCGTTTCTGTCTGAACCCAGCGTGGTCGAAGCGGCAGATATCATCCGGTTGAATTGTTCCCCCTATCTGACCAGCAGCCCGTTTCACCCGGTGACCGAGCGCATTTCGCAAGATGCCGGCGTGGAACCCGATTTTGATGACGACCGGGTTTTGAAAAACGTGCGCGCGATGCTCGAGGCGCGCCCCGGGCTGGACTGGCGGCAGGTCTTGCCGGTTTTCGCTGCGCTAGTCGCGCCGCGCAGCACGATGGCCAGAGACGTGCTGGCCATGTCCCCGCAAGAGCAACGCGATATCACCATCCAGACGCTTATCAACACCGTGAAGTTGCGTGCCGAACAGCGCCCGGTTATCTTGTTTGTCGAAGACGCCCATTGGATCGATCCCTCGACACACGCACTGATCGACAGGTTCAAGGATGTCTGTGTGGATCTGCCGCTGTTTGTCCTGATCACGCACCGGCCGGAATGGTCAATGGAGCAGGATGAGGGGGACGCACATGTCCAGTCCCTGCGCCTGCGCCGGTTCGATGCCGATCACGTATCTGACCTGGTACGAAACATCACCGGGGACGAACCCAGCCCCGCGTTGATCGACCTGATAATTGAAAAGACCGATGGTATCCCGCTGTTCGTCGAGGAATTGACCCGGACGATAATTGCCTCGGACGGTCAGGACATCGACAATGTGCCCACATCCCTACGTGGCGCGTTGATGGCGCGTTTGGATGCAATGTCACCCCATGCCAAGCAGGTTGCGCTGGCTGCAGCCGTGATCGGGCGCGAGTTTGAACCCGAGCTTCTTGCCGAGACCGTGGGCAATGGGCAAATCGACATTCCGTCTAGCCTGGATGAGTTACGCAAAGCAGGGCTGATCTTCGAGAGCGGCATCGGTCGCGGGCGATACGTGTTCAGGCACGCGCTTATTCGCGATACCGCGTATCAGTCCATGCTGGTGTCCACCCGCAGGCAACACCATGCCCGCGTGGCCAGCGCCATGACCCGGATGCGCGCCGCCGAAGTGGAAAGACAGCCCGAGCTTGTGGCGTGGCACCTGACCCAAGCCGAAGACTGGTCCGGGGCGTATGAACGGTGGCGCATGGCCTCAGAAATGGCGCTGGCGCGCTCGGCCAGTCGCGAGGCCATGGCCAATGCGCAGGAGACACTGCAAGCCGCGCAGCATCTTGGGGACGCCGCCTGCCCGGAGATGATCGCCGCCAAGATCCTGGTCGGCCGCGGTTATGACAGCCTGGGCCGATTGCCCGAATGTATAGAGCTGTTGGAAGAGGCCCTGGTCGCTGCGCGCCATATCAAGAACCCGGAACTTGCCGCGGATGCGGCGAACCACTTTGCGGACACCGCAATGATGGCTGGCGATTGGCATCGCGATGCCATCAACTATTGCCGGGCGGCTCTGAACGATCTGCCCGAACAGGATGAGCGGCGGCGCACCAGTCTGCTGAGCCAGCTTGCCCGCGCGTATATGTTCACCGGACGGTTGGAAAAAAGCAGCCAGTACGGCCGCAAGGCCATGGAACTGGCAGCCAAGCTAGGGGATCACAAGGCCCAGTTTTCCGTGATGATGTCGCGTTTCGGCGCGCCCTTCATCGCCCGCAGCGAGGAAGAACGGTACAACTGGCGCGACAATCTTGAACAGATGCACGCGGTTGCCGAAAAGCTGAACAACATCGATCAGGGGCGGGACAGGACGCTGAGCCTGTTCGTGGGCGCCGAAATGGCCGATCGCGCGCTGATGGATCATTCTCTGCAGTTGCTGACCGAGATTTCCGAGAAGGACAACCATCTGCAGCTCTACTGGGTCCAGGTCCATGCCCGCGCGATGGTTGCGATACTGGAAGGACAATTCGCCCAAGCGGAGAACTTCGCCAACGAAGCGGTGCAGATCGGTCGCCAGACCCACGGAGAGCATGTTGAGGGCGTGTTTGGCGTCCAGATGTTCACCATCCGGCGCGAGCAGAGCAGGCTGCAGGAGGTCGCCCCGGTTATCAAGCGACTCATGTCCAAAAACCCGGAAGACACCACGTGGCAGCCCGGGTTTGGCCTGATCGCGGCCGAACTGGGCTTTGTTGATGCGGCAGAACGGATTCTGAACGAGCTGGCCGAAACTGGGTTCCAACTGCCCCGCGACGCAATGTATTCCACGACCCTGTCCTATCTGGCCGATGTTTGCGTGGCGGTTGATAGCCGTGAACATGCGGCCACCATCTATGACATGCTGTTGCCTTACGAACATATGACCGTGACCGCGGGTGCAACGACGGTTTGTTCGGGCGCGGCGGCGCGTCGGTTGGGCAGCCTGGCCGCATTGATGGGATCATGGGAGGACTGCGAAGCGATGTTTGAGACCGCTCTTGATGTGGACAGGCGCATGCATGCGCCGCCCTGGCTGGCACACAGCAAGGCGGCCTTTGCGGCGGCTCTGCGGCGGCGGGGACGCAAGGCTGATCTGCGGCGTGCGATCGTATTGGAGGCGGAGGCGTTGGCAACGGCGCGGGAACTGGGTATGGTTGCCCTTACGGCAAGGCTTGAGCACCAAGCGGCGTAGGCTTGGCCGGCGTGCGATGGAGGACGCAATGCCACGATACATTATTGAAAGAGAATTTGCCGAGAAGCTGGAAGTCGACGACGACGCGAAGAAACACATCAAAGAGATCAATGATGAGGAAGGCGTCGAGTGGATTTTTTCGTTTCTCAGTGCGGATAAGAAGAAAACCTATTGCCTCTATGAAGCGCCGGACGAAGACAGTTTGCGCAGCGCGGCGGCACGCCTGAATATACCAGCCGACGTCATCACGCCGGTGGACCGCATCGATCCGGGTATTTTCGCCTGATCCGGCAGGCCAGCCTGAAATGTACGCTTGAAATGGCGATGCTCTGAGGCGCTGGTGCTTCAGAGCGCTTACATGCATTTGACTCACGGGTTGTCGGATTTGTGCTTTCGGTGATCGTTCTTTTCGCCAAGGTACTGCGGCTTTGCCAGCAAAACCGAGATTGGCGTTGATTGCAGCGATGGTTGTTATTCTGGCCTCTGCAATGAACGCTGTTCTCATCACCAAAGTCGCCTTCGGAATCTGAGCGGACGCTGGGGTCATTTATTGCGGCGTCCGGTCTGGGATGGCGGACAACTGGTGCCGTCCGCCAAAGCTTCAGATGTCGATCTTCTCGGCAATACTCAACGCATCATCGAGTTCGACGCCGAGGTATCGAACCGTGCTGTCCACGTTTGTATGGCCGAGCAGCAACGAACCGCGCGCAAATTGCCTGTCTTCCGATAAATCAGCGCTGCCTTGGTCCTGCGTAGCGAGTGCGTGCCATATGAGGCGGCATGCCCAGTCTAATCAGGGCTCACACCGATCATTTCAGATAATTTAGACAAACGGCTGCTCAGCGTGACGGCGCTCACATTCGTCGTAGATGTTGGCGTTCACCCGATCCCGTCGACTACAACTAGATTGGTCGAGGCTGTCGCAAGACGGATTTTTGCCAGCTCTTTGTAATCCGGGTCGCTGTGCCATGCTTTTGCCTTTACCACAGACGGAAACCGCATGATCACAGTGCGAGGTTTCGCCCATTATCCCTCAAGAACATCGGTCTCAGCGCGCGATGTTGCCAGGAGCTCCCCTCCATGACGAAGAAAGCTTGGCATGAACCCATCGAGGTAGGCTTGATATGCGTCCGGGTCATGTATGTCGAACTGACCGATTACGTAGGCTGGCATGATATTTTCTTTGTCCTAATGTTCCTCAGCTATGAGTGGATATCCTGTTTGCGCACGGGCAACTGTCAGGATGTCAACGATCGAAGGCATGGAATTAGTGTCATACCATTCAGCCTGGGTCCGGTAGCGGAGGGAGTTGGCGTAAGTATAGAATTATCGCGTCGATATCCTCGGGCGTCATCCGGCTGTAGTATCCGTAACCCATGGGCGGCAGCATCGGTGTACCGCCAGGCCTAACGCCGCTTGTGATCATTTGCTTAAGCTCGGCATCTGTCCATTCCACTATACCGTCCTCTTGATGGGAGGTCAGGTTGGACGAAATCGATGTCCCCCACGGGCCGTGGAACTCGAAACCGCCCGCACCAAGTTGGTTGACCCAATCAGGTCCCATGGGCCCCATTGGGCTGTGACACTCAATGCAATGCGCCACCGGTCCGGCCAGATACTCTCCATATTCGACTGTCACACCTTCTTCTGGATGCGCGACACTCGTAACGGGCGGTCCGTATGCTGGCGGTAACGGTATGTCATACACGCTTTCGCCGGGGTCATTCTCCACCGCGGGCAGGCTTCGAAGATACATAACGATCGACATTACGTCGTCGTCCGACAACCGACTGTAGAGTGCGATGGGCATTGGGGGCCCGATCACCCGCGATCCACCCGGAGTGACACCTTCCCGGATTGCCCGGGCAAATTCCTCGTCTGTCCAATCCGCCACACGTCCACCCGGAGTGATATTGGGCGCAATCGCGGTAAAGCCCGGTGTCTTTTCCACCAGCCGGCCGGCTTGGTTCATCTCCATAACGGGTCCGTTGGGTCCGATCGGCGTGTGACAATTGCCACAGGCGGCAGGTCCTTCGACAAGGTACTCGCCTCTCTCCAAAGTCGGTGCTGCAAACGCTATTGTGCCGCAGATAATGGCAATTCCCGCCAAGCCAATGGTTTTCATGTCTGTACCCCCCTGTTCTCCAAAGGATGGCATAGCAAGCGAATTTTCCAAAGTTTTTTGACGCGAGCCATGCGCGCCACCTAATTCAGAAGTACAAATTGTAGATGGCTTTGGTGGTTGGGCAGACACGACCGAGCGCGCACTACCGTCTCAGTTGTGCGGTTTTACTGATGATTTTTACGTCCGCCTTGGGCTCAGAGCAGTCATCTGAGTCTTTTTGTCGGATAACCGGTTTGAATAGGCTTGCGGGCCTTGACCTATCCATCACAAACCCTGCGCCCGCGCGTTTTTTCCGAGCAGGCTGGCCAGTTTCCGCAGAGTTTCCACTTCCTTGCTGCGCAGACCGTGCTTGAAGTTGGGGTGCGTCTCCCCACGCGGAGCACCACCGCCTGCGCCATGGAGGCGGCACACGGACCACCCGCGCTTGGCGGGGTTACAGCACCGCTGTCGCGTTGACTTGGCCATGGCCGTGCATCTGGGCGCGTCTCTGAGCCTCTGAGTGGGGTCTATGGGGTTACCGTCACTTTTCACGGCTACCCCTCCCCTGGGTGGTGACATCGCCCACGATGGCTTGTCCGCCGCTCTCTACATTGACGCGTTCAACCCGAACGACTTGTTGAGCCTTGGCCCGGTTCTTTTTCAGCGCTTCCATCTGGATGGTGAAGGTGCGCGTGAGCTTTGTCATAGCTCGTTCTGCGCTGTCTTTTTGAGCCAGAGTACTTCCCCAATGATACCGACGGGATGCATCCATCGCGCAGACATGCGTTACGGCCATCTGGGCCGCCAGC
>NZ_JXYH01000050.1:0-27500 GCF_001262635.1 Aestuariivita boseongensis | reverse complement strand
TCTTCAGTTCTATTCTTTTTTCAAAGAGCGTAGAGACAAAATTGACAGTGATGCGCCGTAACTTTCTGGCGCGCCCCGCCGTGTCTGCCTCTGATGTTTGTTTGCGTCTCGTTGCCGTGTGGCCCGTCTGGCGCCCCGTTGTGCGCCTCAGCGCCGCCGGTGAGGGGGTATTTACGTATAGCCGCGGTGACCCGCAACCCCTTTTTTTGAGAAAAGCCGTTTTTTTCTACTTTTTTGTGAAATCCTATATTTTTCAATGGCTTAAAAAAGAAGATTTTTCACATCAGCCCTCTTTTTTACCCGCTAACATTCTGAATCAGCCGACTCGGGATGCACGACCACACCATATATTGCGTTATCCACAGACATGTCCCCAAGGGAGGGCAGAATCCACTCGACTCATCGGCATGAATCGCAGGTGAATCGCGACGAGTTGGCAGGCGACTCGTCAGGAAGCCGCGCGAACCCGTCGTTTCGGCAGCCGCAGCGCCAGCAGAACCAGAATCGCAGCCATGTATAAGAGCGGCTCCAGCTGAAAGCCTTTCGCCAGCCATATGTAATGAAGAGCACCCAGAACCGCTGCCGGATAAACCAGCTTGTGCATCTGACGCCAGGCAGCCCCCAGCTTGCGCACCGACCAGTTGTTGGATGTCACCGCCAGCGGGATCAGAAGCGTGAATGCAAGCATGCCGATGGTGATATAGGGGCGCTTGATGATGTCGGCCCAGATCCGGCTCCAGACCTGAACGTCCAGGAACAGCCAAACCAGAAGATGGCACAGCACATAATAGAATGTGATAAGCCCAATGGCCCGGCGGAAGCGCAGCAGGTTCACGCCCATATGACGGCGCAGCGGTGTGATCGCCAGACCGGCCACCATGAACTGCAAGGCAAGCTCGCCCAGACGGTGTTCAAGCTCCTGAATGGGTTCCACACCCAGACCGCCCGTTGCCCCCAGATAGACGAACCACGGGGCCGGCAAAGCGCACACTATATATACAAGCCAAATCGGCACCCTGCGCGCGGTCGTGTTGATATGATCGGTCAGCGTCATCGTCACTCTATATATATACAGTGTCCGAACCAGACCGGATCAGGTCGCCCATCAAAGCGAAGGATGTCAGAACAGCGCCTTTCAATAGAAGCGCTTCAGATCCATACCTTCGTAAAGGCTGGCCACTTCGTCTTCGTATCCGTTGAACATCAACGTCGGGATGCGCGGTGCGAAAAGGCCGCCGCCAATCCGACGCTCCGACGCCTGGCTCCAGCGCGGGTGATCCACGTTGGGGTTCACGTTGGAATAGAACCCGTATTCCCGCGGCTGCAGCCGGTTCCAGGATGTGGGCGGCTCCTCCGTGGTCAGAGTGATCTTCACAATCGACTTTATCGACTTGAACCCATACTTCCACGGCACCACCAGCCGGATCGGCGCGCCGTTCTGATTTGGCATCGGCTTGCCGTAGATCCCTGTCGCCATGATGGTCAGCGGATGCATCGCCTCATCCAGGCGCAGGCCCTCGACATAGGGCCAGTCAATTGTCGGGAAACGCTGGCCGCGCATTTCATCGGGACGATACAGCGTCTCGAACGCCACATATTTCGCGCCGTCCTGCACACCGGCCATATTCAGAAGGTCAGCCAGTTCGAACCCGTTCCACGGGATAACCATCGACCATGCCTCGACGCAGCGGAAGCGATAGATCCGCTCCTCCACCGTCATTTCCGACATGATGTCCTTGAAGTCATATGTGCCGGGCCGGTCGACCATGCCGCCGATCTCGATCGCCCAAGGCTCTGTCGTCATCTCCCCGGCATAGCGCTTCGGATCGCCCTTGTCGGTCCCGAACTCATAAAAGTTGTTATAGCTGGTGATGTCCTCGAAAGAATTCGGCTCAAGCCCCTCGGTCGCGGCGAAAGCAGGCCCCGCAATGGCCCCCACACCCAGACCTGTCGCGCCCGCAATAATCTGACGGCGGTTCAGCCAGGCCGATTCCGGCGTCACATCTGCCGCGCTCAATGTATTCTTCCAACGATAGGCCATTCCAGCATCCTCTTACTCGTTGTGTCTTACTTAGCTAAGACAGTGGCCCTGTCCAAAACAACGCGACTCACATCTTTGTGCCAAATGCTTCAATTTTCCGGAGAGGCATAGCTGGGCAGGATCTCGTTCATCGGCACGCTGATGCCAGTGTCCTGCATGATCCGCACATGCCTCCGGCGCATCAGGCGCGGTTCTGCCACGCCCACCGAATGGGCAATGGTCTCGACCTCCTTGATGATGCCTTTGGCGTAGTGCGCCACGCGCTTGTACTTGTCTTCGACAACAAGCCCCTTCTGAAAGCGCGGGTTATGGGTGGTGATGCCGGTGGGGCATGTGTTCTTGTTGCATTTCAGCGCCTGAATGCAACCAAGGCTGAACATGAACCCGCGGGCCGAGGTGACGAAGTCCGCCCCCGCCGCCAGCGCCCAGGCCACATCACCGGGATTAATCAGCTTGCCGCTGGCGATCAGGCGGATGCGCTCTTTCAAGCCCGCCTCATCCCGCAGATTGGCAACCACGGGCAAGCCCTCGCGGATCGACACGCCGACCAGGTCGATCAGCGGCATGGGCGCTGCCCCTGTACCGCCTTCGCCACCGTCAATCGTGATGAAATCCGGCGCGCTGTCGGCACCGCGCTCGTTGATCAGGGCGAACAGCTCGCGAAACGGTTCGGGCGATCCGAACACGGTCTTGATGCCCACGGGCTTGCCGGTGACCTCGCGGATATGTCCGATCAGATCCAGAAGATCGCCGAAATCATCCACCTCCCTGTGGCGATTGGGTGAAATCCCGTCCTGCCCGATCCGCAAGCCCCGGATCGCAGCGATCTCGGCCGTGACCTTGTCGCCAGGCAGGATACCGCCCTTGCCGGGCTTGGCGCCCTGGGCCAGCTTTACCTCGAACATGCGTACCGATTCATGTGCCGCCGCTTCGCGCAGCTTGGCATCGCTCAGATTGCCGTCCTCGTCGCGGACACCGTATTTCGCCGTCCCGATCTGGAACACCAGATCACAGCCGCCTTCCAGGTGAAACGGGCTCATGCCGCCCTCCCCGGTGTTCAGCCAGATCCCGGCCTCTTTCGCGCCCCGGCTCAGCGCCTGCACGGCAGGTTTGGATATCGCGCCATAACTCATGCCCGAGACATTGAAGAACGACTGCGCAATATAAGGAATACGCGCCCCTGCCCCGATCACCATAGGTTCGGTCTTGGCGAATTGGTCGTCCAAGGGCGGAAAAGCCGCGTTCACGAAGATCGGCGTGCCCACCACATTCAGATTGCGCGTCGATCCGAAGGCCACGGTGTTGCTCTCCCCGTCGGCCGCGCGATTGACCCAGGCCCGCTGCGCGCGGTTGAACGGCAATTCCTCGCGGTCCATGGCAAAGAAGTATTGCCGGAAGAATTCGCCCAACTCGGAAAATAAATGCCGGAACCGCCCGATCACCGGATAGTTTCGGCGGATCGCGTCATGGGTCTGCGTGCGGTCGATGATGAACAGGGCAAGCAGGAACAGCGCCAGAAGCCCCAGAAAGAAGACAAAGGCAATCACCAGCCCTTCGATCACATTCATTGCGAAACTCATACCGCCCTCCCATCATCCCGGTGCGTATCTGGAAGAGTGATCCGGTTCTGGCCCACCGCGCAAGCCACTCCCGTTCACGATCGGACCATGGCTTTGAAACATGGCCACCCCGCCCACGGATTTTCACGGGTTCATAACGTTATTGTTAATGGAAACGGCGATTGGCGCGGGCTTAGCGCAACCCGCATTTCCGTCAAGCAGCGCAGGCGGAAATCCCCCGTGATCCGCGCACCATCCGCACGCGTAATTGCTGCGATGCCACGACAGGCATTTAACCAAAAGCAAAACAAGGGAACTCAAACAATGCTTCGTACCAAACTGATGGCCTTCACGGCCGCTGCCGCATTTGCCACCCCGGTCTTCGCCGGTGGTCACGCCAAAGACATCGTCGACACCGCCGTCGCCGCTGGCAGCTTTGAAACACTGGTCGCCGCCGTCACCGCAGCCGATCTGGTGGACACCCTGAAAGGCGAAGGCCCCTTCACCGTCTTCGCGCCCACTGACGAGGCGTTCGCCGCACTGCCCGAAGGCACTGTGGAAAGCCTGCTGCTGCCTGAAAACAAGGATCAGCTGGTCGCCATCCTGACCTATCACGTGGTACCCGGCAAAGTGATGTCGACCGATCTGAGCGACGATATGACTGCCACCACCGTTCAGGGCGGCACTGTGACCATCGACCTCGACAATGGCGTGATGGTGAACGACGCGAATGTGGTGAGCGCTGATATCGAAGCGGATAACGGCGTCATCCATGTGATCGACAAGGTCATCCTGCCCGAAGGCTAAGCGCATCTAGTCTGACAAGTGCCGGCCCGTCTGAACTCAGGCGGGCCGGTCGGCGCTGCGCAAAATACGTGGAAAACCGCTCAAAACCCGCTCAATCCACGCAGCCGATTTGCCTCGAACGCGGATCACCCCACCATTAAGACCTATGCGCGAGGCGTTTTGCCTCGCCAAAATTGATAGAGGAAGGATTTGAAGATGAACCGTCGATTTGTTCTGAAATCGCTCGCCTCCGCCGGCGCTCTTGGCGCGGTTGCGGCCTGCGCCCCGGCGAACACCACGCCCAATATTGTCGAGATTGCCGCAAGCGATCCGAATTTCTCCACCCTTGTGGCAGCCATCTCGGCCGCTGGTCTGGCCGACACGCTCAGCGGTCCGGGGCCGTTCACTGTTTTCGCGCCGACCAATGCGGCCTTCAACGCGCTGCCGGCCGGGACGGTCGACAATCTGCTTCTGCCCGAAAACGTCGATACCCTGCGCAGCATCCTGACCTATCACGTGGTACCGGGTCAGGTGACCTCGGACCAGCTGATCGGTCAGCGCCTTGATGTGGCCACCGTGCAGGGCGGCACTGTCCGGATCGACGCGGCCAACAAACTGGGCACCGTGAAGGTCAACGACGCAACCGTGACCCAGGCTGACATCATCGCCTCGAACGGCGTGATCCATGTGATCGACAAGGTCCTGCTGCCGTAATCCGGCAAGCAGCCACGAAAAAGCCCCGCAAACTGTCTTGCGGGGCTTTCCTTTTTGTCAGTGCACGACAGCATCATCCGGGCGCGGCCGGTTTGACCCGGCGATCCGGTCGCCGATGATCAACCCCTCGGTCCCGGCGCTGACTTGCACCGTGTCGCCATCGGCCACATCACCGGCCAGCAACATTTCCGCCAACGGGTCCTGCAGCGCGCGCTGGATCACGCGTTTCAGCGGACGCGCACCAAAGACCGGGTCATAACCTTCATCGGCCAGCCAGGTTTTGGCGCCTTCATCCAGCTCAAGCGTGATGTTCCGCCCGGCCAGACGTTTCATCAGGCGGCCCAGCTGAATGTCCACGATACCGTCCATGTCGTCACGGCTCAGGCGATCAAAGATGATCGTCTCATCCAGACGGTTCAGGAATTCCGGCCGGAAATGCGCCCGCACCGCATCCATCACATCCCGCCGCGCGTCCGAGGCATCGGCCCCATCCGGCAACTGGCTCAGCGCCTGCGCGCCCAGGTTCGATGTCAGCACGATCAGCGTCTGTTTGAAGTCGACCGTCCGGCCCTGACCATCGGTCAGCACACCGTCATCCAGCACCTGCAACAGCACGTTGAAGACATCAGGGTGGGCCTTTTCGACCTCGTCGAACAGAACCACCTGGTAGGGCCGCCGCCGCACCGCTTCGGTCAGCACACCACCCTCGTCATAGCCGACATAGCCCGGAGGGGCACCGATCAGACGCGCGACCGAGTGCTTCTCCATGAACTCCGACATGTCGATGCGCACCATCGCGCTGTCATCATCGAACAGGAAGTTGGCCACAGCTTTGGTCAGCTCGGTCTTACCCACGCCAGTCGGCCCGAGGAACAGGAACGATCCCAGTGGACGGTTCTCGTCATTCAGGCCCGCGCGCGCGCGGCGCACCGCATTGGCCACAGCCTTGACCGCAGCGTTCTGTCCGATGACCCGCTTGTGCAGGTCCTCTTCCATGCGCAGCAGTTTCTCCCGCTCGCCTTCCAGCATTTTGGAAGTCGGAATGCCTGTCCACCGCTCGACCACCGCAGCGATCTGTTCGGGGCGCACGGCCTCTTCGACCATCATGCCCTGCTGTTCCTGCGCTTCGGCCTCCGCCAGCTGTTTTTCCAACTGCGGGATCACGCCGTAAGACAGTTCCCCGGCCTTGGCCAGGTTGCCTTCGCGCTTGGCGATATCCAACTCGGCCCGCGCGCGGTCCAGCTGTTCCTTCAGATCCCGGGCCGAGGCCAGCTTGTCGCGTTCCGCCTGCCACTGCGCGGTCATCTCTGCGGATTTTTCCTGCAGGTCAGACAGCTCTTTCTCCAGCTTCTCCAGCCGGGTCTTCGATGCGCTGTCATCTTCCAGCTTCAGCGCCTCGACCTCGATCTGCATCTGCAGGATCTGCCGGTCCAGCTGGTCCAGCTCTTCCGGTTTGGAATCCACTTCCATCCGCAGACGCGACGCTGCCTCATCCACAAGGTCAATCGCCTTGTCGGGCAGGAACCGGTCGGTGATGTAGCGGTGGGAAAGCGTGGCCGCAGCCACCAGGGCGCTGTCCGAAATCCGCACACCGTGGTGAAGTTCGTACTTCTCCTTGATCCCGCGCAGGATCGAGATGGTGTCTTCAACCGTCGGCTCCTGAATCATCACCGGTTGGAAACGGCGTGCCAACGCCGCGTCTTTTTCGACATACTTGCGGTATTCATCCAGCGTGGTCGCCCCGATGCAGTGCAGCTCACCCCGCGCCAGCGCCGGTTTGATCAGGTTGGCGGCATCCATCGCGCCATCGGTTTTACCCGCGCCCACAAGCGTGTGCATCTCGTCGATGAACAGGATCACTTCACCGGCGGCAGCGGTCACCTCGTTCAGAACGGCTTTCAGGCGTTCCTCAAACTCACCGCGATATTTCGCACCGGCAATCAGCGCGCCCATATCCAGCGCCAGCAGCTTCTTGTCGCGCAGGCTTTCAGGCACATCACCGTTGATGATGCGCAGCGCCATGCCTTCGGCGATGGCGGTCTTACCCACGCCAGGTTCACCGATCAGAACCGGGTTGTTCTTGGTCCGGCGGCTCAGCACCTGCATCGACCGGCGAATTTCCTCATCCCGGCCGATGATCGGATCGATCTTGCCCTCGCGGGCCGCTTCGGTCAGATCGCGCGCATATTTTTTAAGCGCGTCATAGCCTTCTTCCGCGCTCGCCGTATCGGCCGTGCGGCCCTTGCGGATATCGTTGATCGCCTCGTTCAGTTTCTGGGCCGAGACATTGCCTGCCTCCAGCGCCTCTTTCGCAGGCGATTTCACCATGTTCAGCGCCATCAGAACGCGTTCCACCGGTACGAAGCTGTCGCCCGCCTTCTTCGCGATCTTCTCGGCCTCGGCCAGCACTTTCGCTGTGGCACCGTCAAGGAAAACCTGATCGCCACCACCGGTGACCGACGGCATTTTCGACAGGGCCAGATCGGTGGCTTCCACCACACGCTCAGGCGCACCGCCCGCGCGTTTGATCAGGTTGCTGGCCAGCCCCTGATCGTCATCCATCAATGCTTTCAGAATATGTTCGGGTGTGATCCGCTGATGATTTTCCCGGATCGCGATGGTTTGTGCAGCCTGAATAAATCCACGCGCACGTTCCGTGAACTTGGACAAGTCCATCGTATCTCTCCTTTTCTCAAGCGTTCCGTGGATTTGCGCCCGTCAGGCGGCACGCAGTGGACCGGAACCTTATGAGATATGTGGGCAGCCCAAGACCCCTCTTCAAGACTGCGTGAGGTCTTTTTGCAACACCCCATGCCACAGCAGAAAGATGGACAGGCAGACCCTTCCCGGTTTAGGGAACAGCAGGCTTGGCACAGCAGCGGAGGTAACCATGGCAGATGACAGATTGATCGTGGCGATGGATGTACCCAACGCGTTGGCCGGGCTGCAGCTGGCCGAACAGCTGGGCGATGCCGTCAGCTTCTATAAGATCGGCCTTGGCATGCTGACCGGCGGGGGCCTCGCGCTTGCCAATGAGCTGAAACAGGATCACGGCAAGCGCATCTTTCTGGACATGAAACTGTTCGACATCGGCGCAACGGTCGAAGCAGCCGTTCGCGGGCTGGCGCAGTTCGATCTGGATTTCCTCACAGTGCATGGCGACCCGCATGTTGTGCGCGCCGCCAAGGAAGGCGCGGCTGGGAAGGATCTGAAAATTCTTGCCGTGACGATCCTCACCTCTCTGGATCGCGAGGATCTGACCGCATCGCTGATCAAGGATGGTGCGATCTCCGATATTGTGGCCGAACGGGCCGCGCGCGCGTTTGAAGCGGGCGCCGACGGTGTCATCGCTTCCCCGCAGGAGGCCGCGAAAATCCGCGCCCTGCCCCAGGCCGAAGGCCGCCTGATCGTCACCCCCGGTGTGCGCCCCGCTGGCGCGGATCTGGGCGATCAGAAACGCGTCGCCACCCCCGCCCAGGCCGTGCGCGATGGCGTCGATCATATCGTTGTGGGCCGCCCCATCTGGAAAGCCGCCGATCCGCGTGCGGCGGCGCAATCCATCCTTGCCGAGATGAATAACGACCCTGCTCACCTGACCAGCGCCTGATCACGCCCGTTTTGCCCACAAAAAATTGATCGAAATGGCAGGGGTTTATGCCCCGTCTGTGCCTTCCATGGCACAAGATTTTCCTGTTTCAGGCAGTCAGGAATTCCAGACTTTGTGTTTTGACCAGTCTGAGCGACTATATAGATGAAACACTCCCCGACGGACCTTCTTCTTCCTGTGGTTCGTTACCTCCCCCCGCTAACCGGCGGGGGGTTTTTATGAAAGCCCCCTGATTTTCACCTCGGATCCGCCCTGAACAGGCTGGGATTTCTTGCGTCCGGGCCTATACTTTCCCTGCCCGCAGATCCGCCTCGAACCAGGCCCTGCACCCGCAGCGTACCCAAGCCCATGCCAACCCTGTGCCGTGACTGTCTGACCGATTTCAATACCGGCCGCCGCTGTCCCTCCTGCGGCAGCAGGCGCGTGGTCTCACATCCCGAACTGTTCGATCTGACGATCGCCCATATGGATTGTGACGCCTTCTATGCATCGGTCGAAAAACGCGATGATCCCAGCTTGGCGGACAAACCCGTGATCATAGGCGGCGGGCGGCGCGGAGTGGTCTCCACCGCATGTTATGTCGCGCGTATCAGGGGCGTCCGGTCCGCCATGCCGATGTTTCAGGCACTGAAACTCTGCCCCGAAGCCGTGGTCATCAAACCCCGGATGGAGGCCTATGCCGAAGCCTCCCGCGCAATTCGCGCCATGATGGAAGAGCTCACACCCGCCATCCAGCCCCTGTCCCTGGACGAAGCGTTCATGGATCTTTCCGGCACTGCCAAGCTGCACGGCGCCCCGCCAGCCGTCATGCTGGCCCGGCTGATCAGACGGATGCGCGATGAACTGGGGCTGACTGGCTCCATCGGTCTGTCGCATAACAAATTCCTGGCCAAGGTGGCCTCTGACCTCGACAAACCGCACGGGTTTTCGGTGATCGGGCGCGCCGATACCCAGGCATTCCTGCACGACAAACCGGTCCGGCTGATCTGGGGGGTCGGAGGGGCCGCGCAAGTCTCTCTCGAAAAGGCGGGGATTCGTACCTTCACCGACCTTCTGCGCTGGGACAAGGAAGCGCTGGTCGCGCGCTTCGGCTCCATGGGCGACAGGCTCTGGCATCTCGCTCGGGGCGAGGATCACCGGCCCGTGTCAGCCCATGAGCCGATCAAATCCATCTCGAACGAAACGACTTTCAACACCGACACCAACGATCCCGATATTCTTGACGGCCATCTCTGGCGCATGGCCGAAAAGGTCGCCGACCGCGCCAAGGCCAAGGGCATTGCCGGGCGGGTGGTCACGCTGAAACTGAAACGGGCCAATCACAGCTCTCTCACCCGGCAGGTGGCGCTGCGCGACGCCACGCAAATGGCCGACACGATCTATCGTCAGGCGCGTGGGCTTTTCGATCAACTGGGCGATGAAGGGCCTTACCGGCTGCTGGGCTGCGGCCTCTCTCATCTCTGCCCCGAGGGCGAGGCGGATCTTTCTGGCGATCTTCTCGACCCCGGCGCAGTGCGCAGGGCAGGTGCGGAAAAAGCCACCGACAAGATTCGCGCGCGCTTTGGAAAGGACGCCATCGTGAAGGGCCGCGCCCTGCGTTAGGTCACTCAGCCGCCAGCGGCATATCCCGGGATTGCAGGCCAGCGATCTCGGCAATTACCCCACGCAGAACATCGCGGAACGCTTCAAAATCCGCGCTGGGTTCAACGCGCTTCTCATCCATGTAAAGCGCCCGGTCAATTTCAATCTGAATCGCATGCTGGCCTCGTGACGGACGGCCATACGCCTGGGTGATATAGGCCCCAGCAAAAGGCGCGTTGCGCGTCACCACCAGCCCGGCAGAGGCAAAGGCCGCCTCCACCTGGTCAACAATCTCGGCACTGGCTGCCGCGCCAAACCGGTCCCCCAGCACGATCTGTGGACGCTGTGCGCACCCGCGCGAGACGCCATCGACGGCCTCATGCGGCATGGAATGGCAATCAATCAGAACCGCCTGACCGAAGCTGCGATGCGCCTCGTTCAGCAAGGCCTGCAGCGCGTCGTGATAGGGGTGCCAATACCGCTCGATCCGGGTATCCGCCTCGGTCCGCGACAGCTTGCCGGAATAAATAGCCCGCCCATTTGAAACAACACGGGGAATCACTCCAAGACCCGAGGCGATGCGCGGGTTATGACCGCTGCGCCGCACCCCTTGGATAAGCGCCGGATCCAGCTCGTCCGGGCTGCGATTCAGATCGACATAGGCACGCGGCACCTCGGCCGTCAGCAAAGGTGCGCCAAATTCAGGAACACAGGAAAACAGCTGATCGACAAAGGCATCCTCTGACGACCGCAAAGTCAGCTCATCCAGCACCGTGCGCTCAAGAAATCCCGGCAAATACCGCCGTCCACTATGTGGCGAGGCGAAAACAACGCAGGACCTGCGCTGTTCGGGCTTAAGCAATGCATAGGCGCTGTTGTTCATTTCGGCTCCTTCGCCATGATACATAGCGCGGAAATCGCTTTGACCAAAAGCCCCTTGATCCGGGTTCCGACTCCTTTTATAGACCCCGCTACCGGCGCGGATTTCCGCGCCCCATTTTGTTGGGGTCGTTGAAACATGCGTCGGTATTCATGGGCGGTTAGCTCAGCGGTAGAGCACTTCGTTGACATCGAAGGGGTCACTGGTTCGATCCCAGTATCGCCCACCATGAATTCATCGCCACCCGCTCAGGGTGGCACCCGCGAAACCCAAGGCGCTGGCCCGCGCCGCATGAAAAGGAGAGAGGCCATGAAGGTCCGCAATTCGCTCCGCTCGCTGAAGAACCGGCACCGCGACTGCCGTGTCGTGCGTCGCAAAGGCCGCGTTTACGTGATCAACAAAACGCAGCGCCGTTTCAAAGCACGCCAAGGCTGAGCTTTTACAGCATCTGCTGCTTGCATTAACCGCGCCCCGGAAACGGTGGCGCGGTTTTTTATGTCTGCAGCCTGCAAATATACCCTATTCTTTTTGTCGGATTTGGCTTTCCTTCCCGCCCAGAATCAATTAACCGATAAAAACACTCAGATTTTGACTCTGTGCAAAAAAGGACATGAAGATGAAAACCTCAACCTGCCTCGCTGCGACGCTCGCCACGCTGATGGCAACGACCGCCGCCGCAGAAGGCGTGCTGAACCTCTATTCCTCGCGTCACTATGATACCGACGAACGTCTCTACTCCGATTTCGAGGAAGCAACCGGCATCACCATCAACCGTATCGAAGGCAATGCCGACGAACTGCTGGCCCGGATGCAGGCCGAAGGTACAAACAGTCCCGCCGATATCCTGCTGACCGTCGACACCTCGCGGCTTGAGCGTGCGAAAGGCATGGGTCTTCTGCAATCCATCGAAAGCGATATTCTGGAAGCACGGCTACCCGATTACGTGCAGGACGAAGACAACCAGTGGTTCGGCTTCTCGCAGCGCGCACGCATCCTGTTTTTCGACAAGAACGACGTGACGGATCCGCCGATGACCTATCAGGATCTGGCCGATCCCAAATACAAAGGGCAGATCTGCATCCGCTCCTCCACCAACGTCTATACCCAAACCATCACGGCCGCGCTGATCGCCCATCTGGGCGAAGACGCCGTGGCCGAATGGGCAAAAGGCGTTGTGGCGAACTTCGCACGCGACCCGCAGGGCGGTGATACCGACCAGCTGCGCGGCATCGTGTCGGGTGAATGCGATATTTCGATGTCGAACACCTACTACTTCGGCCGCGCGATCCGCAAACCGGTGGACGGCGTGTCCGACAGCCTGGACATGTTCGGCTGGGTTTTCCCGAACCAGGACGATATCGGCGCACATATGAACCTGTCAGGTGGCGGTGTGGCGGCCCATGCGCCCAACCGCGAGAACGCGATCAAGTTCCTGGAATACCTCGCCTCCGATCAGGCGCAGACCTATTTCTCGGCCGGTAACGATGAATACCCTGCCGTGCCGGGCGTGGCGATCAGCCCCTCGGTTGCACAGATGGGGTTTTTCAAGCCTGACGATATCGACGCAAGCGATATCGCCAACAACATCGCTGCAGCGCAGAAAATCCTGAACGAATCCGGCTGGAAATAAGCCTGAGCCATTCGGAACACCCGCAAGGGGCGCAGAATTTCTGCGCCCCTTTTCCTTTTTGCAACTCTATTCGCAACGGTAATCATTGCTTTCTTCTCATTTTTGAGATTATTTTTCACATATGATAGATAGCGCATCCCTCCGATCCCGTCTTGCCAGCCGCCTTTTCTCGCTGCGCAGCGAAACGGGTCTCTCCCTTGATGCGCTGGCGCGAAAATCCGGGATCAGCCGTGCAACCCTCTCGCGCATCGAAAACGCCGAAACCAGCCCCACCGCGGAAACATTGCAGGCGATCTGCGGAGCGCTGGGCCTGCCTGTCTCCCGCCTCATAGCGATGATCGAAGACGGTTTTGACCCGCTCATCCCCTTTGAAGATCAAGGCGAATGGGAGGACCCTGAAACAGGCTTCACCCGGCGTGCGGTCTCTCCACCCTCGGCGCAACTCAGGGCCAGCGTCGACGAAATCCATCTGCCCCCAGATACCCGTCACAACGCGACGCAGACAGATGGGGGCGAATGCCACCTGATCCTTCTCGATGGCGCGGTAACAGTGGCAACCGGGGGCACGACCCACAGCCTGACAGCCGGAGATTGCCTGCGGTTCAGACAGGACGCCCCGACCCAGTTCCAGACATCGCCAGACCGCGGCGCGCGCTTTCTGCAGATCCGCACCTAATCCAGCGCCAGCAACACCGCTTCGACCCGCCGGTTCAACTCGCGCCCTTCAGCCGTCAGGTGCGAGGCGCGCGGCGCAAGATACCCCATCCCTTCGGCCCGCAGCTGCGCCTCGGGCACGGCATAGTCTTCGACCAGCCGCCGCAGAACCGATGCCGCCCTCTCGCGAGATACAGAAATATTCACATCCAGCGCGCCGCTGGCATCGGTATGCCCGACCAGCGCAACCACCGCCGAAGGATTGGCCAGCAAAAACGCTGCCAAACTGGCCAGGCTGTCATAGCTTGCCGTTCCCAGGTTGGTCGATCCGATCTCGAACTCCAGATCGTCCAGGGTGACATGCCCCTGCTCCACCAGCCGCGCCGCCAGATCTTTCGGACGGTCGGGATTTTGCATGACAGGCGCTGGCGCCCCGCCGGGGCTGATTTGCAAACCCTCTTGATCCGCCGGGCTCACCTGGATGATCTGTACATATCCTGCCGTCCGGCTGCGGCTGATCAACAGCGACACCGCGCGATCCTCTCCCCGTGCGGCCAGAAACCGGTAATCGCGAATGTCCACGTACATATCCGGCGTCGGGATCACCTCGATGGCAAAACGAAAATCGAACCCGCCGCAGCTTTGGGCGTCGCAGTCAAAGACCAGATCAAGCCCCGCCTCCCGCAACTGCGTGCGCAGCGGGTCCAGAAGCTGAAGCGTCGTGATCGACCCGCTTTCCACCCGCCAGCTCTGCCGATCCACGCGGCCTTCCAGCGTCACGGTCTCGACGGTGCCCCCCTGCCAGGGGCCAACCGGCAGGTCATAGCTGTCAAAGGCGCTCCCCCTGTCCGACACCAGACGCGAGCCCGTGGGCATCGACATCTCGACCGCCCAGACCGGGGCGGCGCAGATCAGTCCGACAAAAAGAGCAAAGCGGCGGATCATCTGAATTGCGCGTGATACTCGTCGTTGGGTTTCATCGCCACCGCACTTGCCACCCGGTTCGTCATGTTGAAGAACCCGGCCACGCTGGCGATGTCAAAGATGTCCCGATCCGTGAATCCGACCTGGCGCAGCGCATCGCGATCCTCTTCCTCGACCGTCGCGCTGGCCGTCGTCACCTTCGCCGCGAAATCCAGCATCGCCCGCTGCCGTGCATCCAGCGGCGCCACGCGGTAATTCATCACCATCATCTCGCCCAGCTTCGGATCGCCCGACAATTGCCGCACCGCCGCACCATGGGCCACAAGGCAGTAAAAGCACTTGTTGATGGACGAGACGACCACCGCGATCATCTCCCGCTCAAGCTTCGACAGATTGCTGTCGCCCAGCATCAGGTCGTTATACATCGCCGTGAAGGCGTTCAGCTTGTCGATGTCGAACGCATAGGCCTTCAGCACATTCGGCACCATGCCCAGCTTGTCCATGCAGATGTCAAAATACTTCTGCGTGTCCTCCGGCAGGGGATCGACCATCGGCAGGTTCAGGGCGGTGGGGTTATCTGACTGGCTCATGACGCTTCCTTCGGCTTGTGACGGTAATGATAATGGCCCTGCACGGAAAACCCCAGCGATCTGTAAAGCGCATTCGCCCCCGCATTCGCATCCACGCAAATGACAGACAGCGTATGCGCGCCCTGGCGTTGCGCCCAGAACGCCGCCCCGCGCATCATCCACGCCGCCGCCCCTTTCCGGCGCTGATGTGGCAAGACCTCGACCGCGTGCACCATGGCCGTGCCGTCATGCATCGCGGCAAAGGCAACACCGGCCGGTTTGTCATCCAACCGGCTCAGTAACGCGGTCTTGGGCCCCTTGGCACGCTCCATCACCCGCAATCGGGCCGGGCCCACGCCGCCTTGCGCCCAGATCTCGCGCATGATCGCCAGGGGCTCCCACAGATCAAAGACAGTGACACGCGGGATCGGGATATCGGTCAACCCGGCGGGAGCGATTGAATAAATCGTCACCGGGTCAATGATCTCATAGCCGCGCTCGGCCAGAGCCGCATCCAGCGCTTCATCGCCTGCCCGCAGCATGAACAGAGGAGGCTGGCCAATCGCCTCCATCGCCTGCTCCGCCATGGCGATATCCTCCGGCCCAACCGGCCCCTCGGCCGTCGCCGCCGACACCCGTTTACCGCCGCCATCGCCCTCGCGAAGCATCCATGGACCCTCGCGAAAGGCCCGTTTGGCGGGCCAGGTGCCTTCCATGGCGGCATAAAGCGCCTCAAGCGATGCGGTCACAGGCCCAACTCATCCGCCAGACGCGTCACCGCCGCATCAATCCGCGCACCATCTGTGCCGCGCACCACCACATTCGCACCAAAAGCGCCATCCTGCTGGAACGGGTAACAGCCAATCGACAGATCCGCGAAATCCTTGGCCAGTTGCCCCAGATTGGCCGCGATATCCCCCTCCCCGCGCATCACGCGCAGGCTCTGGCTCAGCACCGGCGCACCGCCTATCAGCGTGGGCAGAACACTCGCCACCATCGCCCGAAAGACCGAGGGCACACCCGCCATCACATGCACATTCTCAACGGTGAAACCGGGGGCGGTCGACACCGGGTTCTCGATCAGGCTCGCACCTTCCGGGATCCGCGCCATGCGCAGCCGCGCTTCGTTCAGCTCCAGCCCGGAATTGGCGTAATGCGCCTCCAACAAGGCGCGCGCGTCATCGCGCACATCAATCGTCCGGCCAAAGGCCTCGGCAATGCAATCGGCGGTGATGTCATCGTGGGTGGGACCGATACCTCCGCTGGTGAACACATGGTCATACGCCCCGGCCAATGCGCGCGTGGCCGCCACAATCGCTGGCGCGTCATCGCTGACAATCCGCACCTCTTTCAGGTCAATGCCGTGGGTGGTCAACTCGCCCGCCAGATAATGCATGTTCGCATCGCGGGTCCGGCCCGACAGGATCTCATCCCCGATCACCAGCATGGCTGCCGTTGGATTTGCCATTCCACCCCTCCTTGCAAACCTGTTGGCTCACGTATAGGCCGCGCGCCATGCGCTTTCAAACCCCTCTTGTGCCTGCCCGGCTGATCAAACGTTACAAACGGTTTCTGGCCGATTGCACGCTGGACGACGGGCGTGAGATCACCGCCCATTGCGCCAATCCCGGCTCAATGATGGGACTGGCCGAACCTGGCACGCGCATCTGGCTGGAACCCAATGACGACCCGAAGAAAAAGCTGAAATTCGGCTGGCGGCTGGTGGATCACGGCAACGGGCATTTCACCGGTGTCGATACATCAATCCCCAACCGTGCCCTGCGCGCAGCGCTTGAGGCGGGCCAGATCGCCGAACTGGCCCATTACCGATCCGTCAGGCCAGAAGTGAAATATGGCGAAAACAGCCGCATCGACTTTCTGCTGTCTGCCCCGGACGCACCCGACGCCTATGTCGAGGTCAAATCCGTCACCCTGTCGCGCCAACTGGGCCTCGCCGAATTTCCCGACAGCGTGACCGCGCGCGGGGCCAAACATCTGGGCGAACTGGCGCGGATGGCGCAGGCTGGTCACCGCGCGATCCTGTTCTATCTGGTCCAGCGCACCGATTGCGACCGCGTTACGGTGGCGCGCGACATCGACCCCGCTTACGGGGACGCGCTGGACGCCGCCCGCGCCGCAGGGGTTGAAGTTTTGGCCTATGATACCTTGATAAACCCGCAAGAGATCACGATAGGCCGTACACTTACGACCGTGACGTGAGGTCCTATGGCGCTGACAGGACCGATGCAGTATCTGAAGAGAAAATTCAGGAGCGACAGCTTGAAAGAGAGCTTGAAAGGCCGGCTTACCAAAGACGGCATCAGACTTTACGAACCGGGCGATTTCGCCGGGATGCATGCCGCGGGCGCTCTGGCCGCGCGCATCCTTGACGATATCGCGCCGCATGTCTTTCCCGGCCAGACGACCGAGGAAATCGACCGCCTGATCACCGACATGGTGGAAGCGGCGGGCGCGACCTCGGCCACGATCGGCTACAAGGGCTACCAGCATGCCAGCTGCATCTCGGTCAATCACGTGGTCTGCCACGGCATTCCGGGGCCAAAAACGCTGAAGGATGGCGATATCCTGAACATCGACGTCACCGTGATCGTCGATGGCTGGTATGGCGACACCTCGCGGATGTATGTGGCGGGCAAACTGCCGCGCAAGGCCGAACGGCTGATCCAGGTGACCCATGACGCGCTGATAAAGGGCATCGAGATGGTCAAACCCGGCAACACCTTCGGCGATATTGGCCACGCCATTCAGGCCTATGTCGAAGCCCACCGGATGAGCGTTGTGCGCGATTTCTGCGGCCACGGCCTGGGCCAGGTGTTCCACGCGCCGCCGAATGTGCTGCACTACGGACGTCCCGGAACCGGTGCGGTTCTGGAAGAAGGCATGTTCTTCACCATCGAACCCATGGTGAACCTGGGCCGCCCCGAAACCAAGACGCTGGCCGATGAATGGACCGCCGTGACCCGCGACAAGTCGCTCTCGGCACAGTTCGAACACTCGGTGGGCGTGACAGCCGACGGGGTCGACATCTTCACCCTCTCGCCGGGCGGAAAGTTTCACCCCACCTATTGAGTTCGGGGCCCGTGCCCGCTGGAATCGCCAACCGCGAAGCAGACGCTGCCCCCTGTCGAAATGTCCGAGCCTGAAGAAGGGGAAAACGATCCGATTTTTCCCCCAACTTGTCAGTTGCGAATGACTTGCAACAAGCCCGGCGCTGCTTATCTCTCCACCGCTGCCTCGCAGCATGTCTGAAACGACCAAAAAGGAGCCTGCGCCATGACCATGATCCGGTCCGCAGCCCTCGCCGCCCTGATCGGGCTTACCGCAACACCCCTGCTGGCTCAGGAGGTGACACTGCGCTTCCAGCACTTTGTCTCGCCCAACTCGGCCAATCCCAAGCATTTCATCGAACCCTGGGCCCGCAAGGTCGAAACTGAGAGCCAGGGCCGCATCAAGGTCGAGATCTATCCCTTCATGCAACTGGGCGGATCGGCTGCCAACCAGTATGACCTGATCCGGGACGGCGCGATTGACGGCGGCTGGGTCATCCCCGGCTATCAGCCCGGCCGCTTCCCCGAAGCCGAAGCGCTTGAGCTGCCCTTCATGGTTACCAAATCCGCCGAAGAGGCCAGCCGGGCCGCCTGGGCCTTCACCCAGAAGCACCTGATGGACGACTTTGCGGACGTCCATGTGATCGCCGCCCATATGCACGGGCGCGGCCTGGTGCACAAAACCGGCTCCGCCATCGACGCGGTCGAAGATTTCAACGGCCTGAAACTGCGCGGCCCCTCCCGCCCCGCAACCCTTTTGCTGGAAAAACTGGGCGCCACACCCGTCGGCATGCCCGTCCCCGCCTTCCCCGAAGCGCTCTCGCGCGGGGTCGTCGATGGCGGCGTGATCACCTGGGAAATGTCGCCCTCTCTCAAACTGGACGAGCTGATCGACAGCCACACCGATGTCGCGGGCGAGATGTCGCTCTATAACCTCTATTTCATCTGGGCGATGAACAAGGACGTGTACGAAGGCCTGCCCGATGACCTGCGCGCCGTGATCGACGCCAATTCCGGTGCCATGGCCAGCGCCTGGGCGGGCCGCGCCCATGACACGGGCGACGCCGAAGGCCGCGCCGTGATGGAGGCCGCCGGCAACCAGATCGCCACGCTCAGCACCGGCGAAACCGACCGCATCAAGGCGCTTGGGGCCGAAGTCATCACCGACTGGATCGCCGAAGCCGACGCCAAGGGGCTGGATGGCACGGCGCTGATCCAGGACGCGCGCGACACCGTCGCCGCAACCCGTGGCGGTGTTCAACCCTCGAACTAGGCCACCTCAGCGGGGCGCATCCTCCTCGCCATCGCGGCGCAGGATATCCAGAAGCAGCGTCTCTCCCCGCCAGGGCTGCACAGCGTCGTGAATAAAGATCGGGCCGGGCCGGGCTTTCCGCTCCGGCCCGGTCTTTGTCTGCGCCTCAGCCCCGGCAAGCCAGGCCCAAAATCCCATATGAGTCGCTGTGGTCATTGCAGCAGCCTATCACGAAGCAGCCTGCCCCACGAACCGCAGAAAGGTGATATGCGTCCCGCCAAAGGCGCGGCTGTCCTCCAGCGCAAATCCCGGTGGCGGGTTTACCGGCGCCGCCTCTTCCCAAACCAGAAGCGCGCCTTCGGCCAGCCAGCCGCCCGCGACCACCGCCTCCACCGCCCGCTCGCCCAGCGCCTTGCCATAAGGCGGGTCCAGAAAAACCAGCGTCGCCTGCCGGTCCGCCTGACCCAGTCGCGTGGCGTCCCGCGCAATCAGCCGCGTCTTTTGCGCGCTGCCGGTGATGCGGATGTTCTCGCGGATCAGGCCCTGACCCACGCGCCCCTTTTCAACGAAGGTGACAAATTCAGCCCCCCTCGACAGCGCCTCCAGCCCCAAGGCCCCGGTGCCTGCGAAAAGGTCCAGAACCTCCGCCCCCTCCAGCACATCCATATGGGTCAGCATGGAAAACAGGCTTTCGCGCACCCGGTCGCTGGTCGGCCGTAAATGCCCCGCCGCATCGCCTTTGCCGACGGCGGCCAGCCTGCGCCCGCGAAACGCCCCGGCGATGATCCTCACGGCTTCAAAAGCGCTTTCAGATCGGCGTCCGGGTCGGCAATCACCGCCGGATCAGGCGACTTGCCCGCCTCAATCAAGCGTTTGCCAATCATGTATCCGCGCGGATCGTTCATCGCATCCACCGCCAGAAGCGTATCGCCCTTGTAGTACCAGAAGGACACGCTCTGCCCTTCGCCCTGGCGCGTGACGATCCGGTCATAGCCTGCGTTCAACCCGGCAATCTGCAGCTTCACATCATACTGATCCGACCAGAACCACGGCTTGGGCACATAGGCCTCCTCGGCCCCCAGCATATTACGCGCCACGCATTCGGCCTGATCAATCGCATTGGGCACGCTTTCCAGCCGCAGCCGTCCGTCACGGTACGGGAAGGAACAACAATCCCCCGCCGCCCAAATCGCCGGGTCCGATGTGCGGCCCAGCGCGTCCACCGCAATGCCATTGTCAATCGCCAGACCGGCGGCCTCTGCCAGGCGCGTGTCGGGCGCAATTCCCACGCCCACAATCACGAAATCCACGTCGACCTGCGTGCCATCGCTCAACGCCGCCGATTGCACATGATCCTCGCCCATCAGGTGATCCAGACCCACACCCTCCCGGATCTCCACCCCGTGGGCGGCATGCAGGTCACGGAAGTAATCCGATGTCTCGGGCGCGGCCACGCGCTGCAGGATCCGCTCGGCCATCTCGACCAGAGTCACCGTCACGCCCAGCTTCGACGCCACGGCCGCAGCCTCCAGCCCGATATAGCCGCCACCCACGATCAGCACCCGCGCGCCTTCCGTGAAACAGGGCGCCATCGCATCCACATCCGCCAGCGTGCGCACCACGAAGACACCGCCCAGATCGCCACCGATACTGGCCGGCAGTCGGCGCGGCAACGACCCGGTGGTCAGCGCCAGCTGGTCGTAGTGCAAGACCTCTCCACCAACGGTCAGGGTCTTCCCGGCCGGATCAATCGCCTCAACCTCCGCCCCCATGCGCAGCGTGATATCCTGATCGGCATAAAAGCTCTCGGGCCGCAGGAACAGGCGTTCCACATTCATCTCGCCCAGCAGATATCCCTTGCTCAGCGGCGGGCGCTGATAGGGCGGCACCGGCTCACCACCGATCAGCGTGATCTCGCCCTCAAAGCCCTGCTTGCGCAGCTCGGCCACCAGAGACGATCCCGCCTGACCCGCGCCCACCACATGAATTCCCGCCATAACGCTCCCCGTTTCACATTTCGCTGGCACCCTCCGGGCCAGACCCTATATCCAGCCCATCAGTAAACGCAATTCATCAAAGAGGGGCTCCATGACAATATCCCAAGGCGCAACACTGCCCGACGCAACACTGGTACAGCTCGGCGAAAACGGCCCCGAGGCCGTCTCGATCGCCGACAAGACCAAAGGCCGCAAGGTCGTGATCTTCGCTGTGCCGGGGGCCTTTACCCCCACCTGCCATTCGGCCCACGTGCCCAGCTTCGTGCGCACCAAGGATCAGTTCGACGCCAAGGGCGTGGACGAAATTATCTGCGTCTCGGTCAACGATCCCTTCGTGATGAAAGCCTGGGGCGAAGCCACAGGCGCCACCGCGGCGGGCCTGACCATGCTGTCAGATGCGCAAAGCGAATTCACCAAGGCCATCGGCATGGATTTCGACGCCCCGCCCGCCGGCCTCATCGCGCGCTCGAAACGCTATGCGATGCTGGTCGAAGACGGCACCGTCACCCTGCTGCACCAGGAAGAAAACCCGGGCGCCTGCGAAATCTCCGCCGGGGAAGGCCTGCTCGACGCGATGTGACGCCAAAACCAAAAGGGGCAGGCCCGCGCCCGCCCCTTCTTTCTGGCCATAAATACCCAGGGAGTTTGAGGGGCAGCGCCCCTCAAGGCCCGCGCGGCCCCGCGCAAATCATTCACACGCGGCGCAGCCGCACCTTTATCCGACCAGCGCGTCCATCTTGCGCGCCAGCTTGGCATCGAGCGCGCTCAGCCCGCCCACATCATGGGTCGACAGCGTCACTTTCACCGTCTTGTAGACATTGAACCATTCCGGGTGATGATCCCATTTCTCCGCCCAGATGGCGACCTTGGCCATCCAGCCGAAGGCGCAGACGAAATCGGCAAAGACGAACTCCTTCTCGATCGCATCGCGCCCGTCAACCATGGCCCAGCCATTGGCAAACAGCGGCTCCAGCAAAGGCTTTCTTGTTTCCTCGGACAGTCTCTCGGTCATTGATGTTCCTCCACTTGAGCTTTCCTGAAAGGGCCGTAATCCGTCAGGATCTCGATCTCTTCCTCGATGGCGTCGCGTTCCGCCTCCAGATACCGCGCCACAGCATCCGCAAAGCCCGGATCGCCAATCCAGTGCAGCGAGTGGGTCTGCGTCGGCAGATACCCCCGCGCCAGCTTGTGCTGGCCCTGCGCGCCGGCCTCTACACGGGTTTGGCCATGGGCCAGCGCCCAGTCGATAGCGCGATAATAGCACAATTCGAAATGCAGGCAGGGCTGATGGCGGGTGCAGCCCCAATACCGGCCAAAAAGCGTCTCGCGCCCGGCGAAATTCAGCGCGCCTGCGAAATACCCATGCGCATCCCGCGCCAGCATCAGAACCATGTCATCGCGCAGATGCGCCTGCGCCTGATCGAAGAAATCCCGCGTCAGATACGGCATGCCCCATTTCCGCGCCCCGGTATCCTGATAGAATACCCAGAAATCATCCCAGTGATGCGGCTGGATCTGATCGCCGGTCAGCAACTCGATCTCGCCGTCGAAATCATTGGCCTGCTGGCGTTCCTTGCGGATGTTCTTGCGCTTGCGCGACGAGAGCGAGGCCAGAAACCCCTCGAAATCGCCAAACCCCTGATCTTCCCAGTGAAACTGCTGGGTCACACGCGGCATCAGACCCATCTGCGCGCCGGCCTGCGCCTCTTCTTCGGTGCAAAAGGTGATGTGCAGCGACGATATCTGATTGTCGGCGGCCAGCTGCACCGCGCCCTGCACCAAAGCGGCCTGCGCCACCTCGGCCCGGTCCGGCCGTACCAGTAACCGACGCCCCGTCGCGGGCGTGAACGGCACGGCGATCTGCAGCTTGGGATAATACCGCCCGCCCGCGCGCTCATAGGCATGGGCCCAGTTGTGATCGAAGATATATTCGCCCTGGCTGTGGTTTTTCGCGTACATCGGCGCGCAGCCGATCAGCCTGTCGTCCTCATAGGCGGTCAGATATTGCGGCTGCCAGCCCGTGCCCGGACCCACCGACCCGCTGTCTTCCAGCGCTTTCAGGAACCGGTGCGTCGTGAAAGGGTCGAAGGGCCGCCCGCCATCGGCGACTTCCGGGCAGGCGCAACTGTCCCAGTCCTGCGCATCGATCTGCGCAAGCGATCCCAGAACGCGGATTTCAATCTCGGATTGGGTCAAAACGGGCCTGTGGTCTGCATGCCCCACTCTATCTGTGACGCCCCGCCCCGGGATCAAGAGCGGAAGGGCGCCGCGAAACCCTCAAAGGTGATGTTATCACACAGATTTTCGACCGCCCGCGCCTGTTCGAGGCTGGTCACCGTCCAGGTCAGCACCGGCACGCCGCGCGCGCGCATCCCGACCACAAGGGGCCGGTCCAGATCAGTGACCTCATGGCTGATGAAGCTGGCGCCCACCCGGTCAAAATCCGGAATGCCACGCAGGTGATCGCAGACCGCCGCGCTCAGGGGCCAGTCCTCGGGTACATAGGCGCTGGTGGTGATCCCGCGCGGGACATCCGGCGCAAGCTCTGCCATCGCGGCGACAGCATGCGGGTTGAACGACATCACCGCCACCGGCCCACCATAGCCCTTCAGCGCCCTGGCCGTCGAGCGCTCCAGAGGCCCCACATCCGGGCCCATCGCGCCATCCTGATCCTTGATCTCGATCAGCACCGGCACCCGGCCCGCAACCAGATCCAGAACCTCCGCCAGCGTCGGGATCGTCTCGTCCCCGCCGCTTAACGGGATCTGCTGCAAGGCCGCGGCACTACGCTGGCGAACCGGCCCGCGCTCTGCCGTCAGGCGCGACAGGTCATAGTCGTGAAAGACCATGGCCTGCCCGTCTTCGGACATCTGCAGATCAATCTCGATCCCGTACCCCGCCGCGATCGCCGCGCGAATGGCGGCGCGGCTGTTCTCGGGCCGCCCAGCGCGGATATCGTGCAGCGCCCGATGCGCCAGCGGGATCGTGAGGAACGGCGCGGGCAGGGCCTGGCTCATGCGATCTGGAAGATCCCTTCGATCTCCACCGCGACGCCGAACGGCAGAGAGGCCGCCGACACCGCAGACCGCGAATGCCTGCCCGCATCGCCCAGCGCCTCAACCAGGAAATCGGACGCACCGTTGATCACCTTCGGCTGGTCACCGAAATCGGCGGTCGAGTTCACGAACCCGGTCAGCTTGACCACCCGCACCAGCCGCTCGATATCGCCGCCGCACGCGGCCTTCACCTGCGCCAGCAGGGAAATCGCGCAGGTTTTCGCGGCCGCCGCGCCTTCTTCCACGCTCATATCCGCACCCAGCTTGCCCTGGATCAGACCGTCCGGCCCCGCCGACACCTGGCCCGAGACATAGACGATATCGCCCACCTGAACGAAAGGAACGTAATTCGCCGCGGGCGCGGTCGGATTGGGCAGAGTGACACCAAGGTTTGCCAGTTTTTCTTCAATGCTCATGCGATCTTCCCTCCTGATCTCGCTTCGCGCGGACGCTAGCCGGGAACGCGCCCCGCGAAAAGGTCAGAAACGCAGCCTCCCGCGCCAGACGGATGGAAACAAGACGATCACTTCTGCGCGCGAACAAGAAAATCTTGTTTCCAAACTGCCACATTCCGCTCATTTGACGGGATCAGACATTGGAACCGCGCATCATTCGTTTAGGTACGCCATAACAGACCCGATGACCCGTTTGACCTGAAGGCCCGATTTCATATGGTAACCAGTTCACTGTTCAAACCCCTGCTGCTTGTCGCGACCCTGGGTCTGGCGGCTTGTGGCGCGCCTGAAGGGTCCGTGACGCGGGACGGGATCCTTGACCCTTACGAATCCGGCAACCGCAAGGTGCATGAATTCAACCGCGGCCTTGACCGCGCTGTTGTGCGCCCCGCAGGGCGCGGTTTCACCACTGTTGTTCCGGATGTGGTCGAAGACGGCATCGGCAATTTCGCCACCAATCTGGGCATGCCCAGTGTCATGGTGAACGGCCTTCTGCAGGGCGATCTGGAAACCGCAGGGCTCGCCTTCTCGCGGCTTTTCATCAACACGATCTTCGGGTTCGGTGGGCTGATGGACGTGGCCACCGCGTTTGAAATCCCCGAAGCCCGGACCGATTTCGGCGAAACGCTTTATGTCTGGGGCGTGGCCGAAGGGCCCTATATCGAATTGCCCTTCATCGGCCCCTCAACCCAGCGCCATACCGTGGGCCGGGTGGTGGATCTGTTCACCAACCCGCTCAGCTATACGCTCGACTCGCCCGAGAAATACTGGGGCCCGGCGGCGAATATCGGCCAACGATTAAGTGATCGCGGCCGGTACTCGGACACGGTCGATTCCATCCTATATGAAAGCTCTGACAGCTATGCCCAATTGCGGCTGATCTATTTGCAGAACCGCCGGTTCCAGCTGGGTCAGGAAGACCCCTCGCAAGAGATCGATCCGTTCGCATTGGAAACAGAAGGGTTCTGACCATGATGGACCGCAGACATGTCCTGATCGGCCTGACGGCCTCTGCCGCGCTTGCCCCGTCAATGGCGCTTGCGCTGAACGAAAACCAGGCGCGCGATCTGATCACCGCGGTGATTGACGACATCAACACCGTCATCGCCTCGGGCAAATCCGAAGGCGCCATGATCCGCGATTTCGAACGGATTTTCGCGCGGTACTCCGACACCTCCTACATCTCGGCCTATGCCATGGGCGTCGATGGCCGCCGCGCCAGCACGGCGCAAAAACGCGCCTTCTCTGACGCGTTCCAGGCCTATGTCGCCCAGAAATACGGCCGCCGCTTCCGCGAGTTCATCGGCGGGCGGCTTGAGGTCAAGGGCGTGCGCCGGGTCAAGCGCTGGTACGAGGTGGACACCACCGCCTTTCTGCAGGGCCAGGCCCCGTTCAACGTGACCTTCCACGTATCGGACCGGACAGGGCAGAACCTGTTTTTCAACATGTTCATCGAAGGGGTGAACCTGCTTTTGACCGAACGCACGGAAATCGGCGCGCTTCTGGATCAGAACCGGGGCGATATCGACGCGATGATCGCCGATCTGCGCAGGCTCAGCTGACGCGGTGGCGGGACAAGTCCCGCGCTACCGCAATACCGGAAACCAGTCTTCCCGCAGGCGCTGTTGCGCCGTCATTTCATGCCCCGGAAACGGCGGAGAGGTCGCGCCGGGCCGTTCCACGTACCGCGCATCCTCGCCCACAAGGCGCAGCGAAAAGGCCCGTCTGCGTGACGCCGACGTGTTGCCTCGCGCGCCATGCAACGTGCGGAAGTGAAAGGCCACGGCATCGCCCGGCTCCATCTCCCATTCGCGGATCTCCATGCCCTCGGCCTCCGGGTCGGGGACGGGCATGTAGTCGCCTTCGAAAAACGCCGTCTCCGCCGCCCAGCGCGTGGGCAGCACGTCTTTCTCCCAGCGGTGCGATCCCGCGACACAGCGCAGCGACGCCTCCCGCACCGGGTCAAGCGGCACCCAGAAGCTGATCGTTTGCGCGCCTTCGACAAAGTAATAGGGCCCGTCCGAATGCCAGGGCGTCGCCATCGAGGTGCCCGGTTCCTTCACCAGCACATGGTCATGGAACATCTGCACCCGGTCACAGCCCATCAACGCCGCCGCCGCATCGGTGATCGCCGGATCGCGGATCACCTCGGCAAATTCGGGGATCCGCTGCCAGTTGCAGTAATCGTCGAAAAAGCGCCCCGTCTCTCCGGCCTTCTTGTTTTCCGACGCATAAGGGCCGGGCGCGTCCATATTGGCCTGAACGCCCGCGCGCAACTCGTCGACATGATCCGCGAACAGGCCACGGATGCACACAACGCCTTCGCGCTGATAGGTGTCGATCAATTCCTGGGAAACGGTCCCGCCAGCCAAGGCTTACTTCTTGCGCAGACGGATCACCACGTCGACCGACGCAATCTCCGCCCCGGCGGGCGCATCGGGCAGGCGGGTGATTTCCAACTGGTCCGCGGGAGCATCGGTCAGACGCGCCTCATCTTCCCAGAAGAAATGCGGGTGATCATGGGTGTTCGTGTCGAAATAGCTTTTCGACCCGTCCACCGTCACCTCCTGCAACAGTCCTGCATCGCAGAACGCGCGCAGCGTGTTATAGACGGTGGCCAGCGACACGGACGCCCCTTCGGCTTTCACCGCGTCAAACAGGCTTTCCGCCGTGACATGCCGGTGATGCCCGTCGCCCACCAGCAACTCCGCCAGGGTCACCCTCTGA